>QZJR01000101.1 GCA_003599365.1 Deltaproteobacteria bacterium
CGCCTCAATAGCACAAGAAATTATCCGCTCGGTAACGTCTTTTAAAGGAAATTCTTTTTGAGTACACAGAGTATTCCTCTGTGCTCTCTGTGGTTTCATGTTTTTCCCTCTTTTTTCATAGAACTTTTGACATTACCATCCTGATGGTTGAATAATACAGCTCCACCCCTTCGATTACATGCGGTAACCTGGTGTAAGCAATTGAAATTATAATAAAATTTCTTTAAAATTTTTATACAACGCGGCTGTGCCGCTTTTAAAGCCCTGTCATAAGGCAGGGCGTTTCATGTTGAGTTGATAAGACATTGCTTTTTGACAGGGGAATTATGAGACAAGCGGTCTCGTCTGTCAAGGGAATAATAGCCACAAAATGTGGGGTGGGGAAAATGAGGGACGCCCTTAAAATTTTAAGTTGACAAAATATTTGGAAGGTGATAAATGCCGATGCATGCCAAGATTAGCCCGACTGGACGCACCAGGTGTGTTACATCACATTATAATCAGGGGTATAGAGCGTCGAAAGATATTCAGAAACGATGAGGATCGTGAAGATTTATTAGACCGGCTCGCCATCTTGCTGCCGAGGACAGAGACGTCTTGCTATGCTTGGGTGTTTATTGAAAATCATGCCCATTTTCTGTTTAGAACCGGCAAAATTCCTCTTGCCACATTGATGAGAAGACTGCTTACGGGATACGCCGTTAGTTTCAACAAACGCCATAACCGGCATGGACAGCTCTTTCACAACCGATACAAGTCAATTGTATGCCAAGAGGAGGTTTATCTGCGTGAACTGGTGCGGTACATCCACCTGAATCCTATCCGAGCAGGAATAGTGCGCACCATTACTGAATTGAACAAATACGCCTATTGTGGGCATAGTGTGCTAATGGGTAGGAAGAAACGTCCCTGGCAGGATGTGAATTATGTGCTCAGCTTTTTTGGCGATACTCGTGACGGTGCAAGAATAGATTATTATGCTTATGTGAAGGCTGGTCTTGATCAAGGTCGTCGAAGTGAGTTGACCGGGGGCGGGTTGATACGTAGTCTTGGAGGGTGGTCAGAAGTAAGAAAGTATGCTTTGAAAGGCCAGGAGCACCTTAAGAGTGATGAAAGGATATTGGGGGAATCTGATTTTGTGGCCGATGTGCTTTTCCATGCGGATGAGAAATTTGACCGGAAATACGAGTTAAAACGTCTGGGTTATGATCTGGGTGGGATTGCATCGAGAGTGGCTGAAATCTATGAAATAGACGTAGATGATATTTTTTTGAAGAGCAAACACCAAAAAAGGGTTAAGGCGAGGAGCCTTTTTTGTTTTTGGGCCGTTCGCGAATTGGGAATTTCCCTCACTGAATTGGCCAGGCGTCTTGGGATCAGTGTTGCCGCGGTCGGATACTCGGTGGAGAGGGGTGAGATCATTGCCCGCGAGAACGATTATCAACTCATTGAACAAGTTTTTTAAAATCTTAAGGGCGTCCCTATAATTCCCCTATAATTCCCTAAGGGCGTCCCTATAATTCCCTATACAGCGTTATAAAATTGCTCAAAAAAGACTGGATTTTGTCTTATAATTGAGGTATAAGCGAATGGTTAAATGATAGTTATAAGTTTTTAACCTTAATTATTTATGGATAAACATAAGGACGTCTTTCCGAGATGATAAGGAACAAAGAGGAAGACGTTTTTTTGTATAAAGGTGTAACCAGTTGGTATTAGAATTGATCAATCTGAGTAAGACTTTTGTTAATACTACCGACCATGTGAATGTGGAAGCCCTGAAGAATATCAACCTTCTGGTTAATGACGGCGAGTTTGTATCGGTGGTGGGTCCCAGCGGTTGCGGCAAGACCACTATGCTTCGCATCATTGCTGGTTTTGAAAAGGCATCCTTTGGGAAGGCACTTTTAAATGATGAGGAGATCAAAAACCCTGGTACTGAGATAGGCTTAGTCTTTCAAGAGTATGCCCTATTCCCATGGCGTACAGTTTTAGAGAATGTGGAGTTCGGTTTGGAATTGAAAAACACTCCCGCAAAAGAGAGAAGAGAAAAGGCATTTAAATATATTGAAATGGTGGGATTGAACAGTTTTGAGAACAAATATCCTAAGGAGCTGTCCGGTGGAATGAAACAGAGGGTGGCTATTGCCAGGACCCTGATCAATGAACCAAAGGTGGTATTGATGGATGAGCCCTTCGGTTCGGTAGACGCCCAGACCAGAAATTCTCTCCAGGAATTCCTGATAGATATATGGAGAAAGCGGGGAGACACTATAATCTTTGTAACCCATAATGTGGATGAAGCGGTATTCTTATCTCAAAGGATAGTCTGTCTTTCTTCCAGGCCTGGAGAGGTGTTGTTGGAGGTCAGTGTAAATTTGGAGTTTCCCAGGGACAGAACGAGCATGGATTTCGTGAAAATTAGAAGAGAGATATTAGAACACCTGATGTCAAATAAGGGCAACTGAGCTACTTGAAACATAGGGTGATAAATATGAAGAACATACTCTTTGTATGCACAGCCAACATATGCCGAAGCCCCTTTGCGGAAAGGGCATTAAAAAAGCTTCTTATCGGAAAAAAAATGGCAGGGATCAAGGTATACTCAGCAGGGGTTAGCGCTGTCCCCGGACTTCCTTCTCCCCCAGACGCGATTCGAATCGCTTGTGAGCTCGGTGTGGACATAACTGAACACCTCTCAAGACCTCTTTCTCCCCCGATGGTTGAAGAAGCGGACATTATACTTGTAATGAGCCTTCTTCACAGAGAGGTAATCCTGGGAATGAATCCAGAATCAGAAGATAAACTTAAACTTTTAGGGAGTTTTAGTACGTTCTATGGAGGAGGAGAAGAGACAGAGATACCTGACCCGTACGGACTTACTTCATTTCACTACAGGTCTTCCTTTAACATTATAAGGGATTGCATACACAACCTTTATAAGGAACTAATCCTTGACTAGAAGGTAATGAACTACCCCGCCCGCCGCAAGCAGCGGGGTATCTTCGGGAGTTATGTTTTATTCGCAGTAAACGGCGGGGAATGAGACCCATAAAGATTCAAAAACGTATCACGGGGAAGCTGGCAAAAGAAGGATATTGACTACATCATTCCCGACATCCTTTACTCCTGCTTCATACCTCCACGCACCAACAAAACATCTTATGCAGAAAAATGTTGACATACAAACGAAATTTTCCTATATTTTACTTGCTAAAGCAATGCCTTATCAAAATCAGGCATGGCCAAAAAGTTGAATTTGATAGCCACACAATCGAAGTGAATTGATCTGTAAGCGAGGTATTCATATTTCCTTTAATAAAAGCTATAATAATCAAAAAGGAGAACTTAATAATGGCCATTATTTCGATGTTCTATGGCATAATTATATCTCTGTACTTTTTCGATAACAGACAGCATAAATTGCCGCACATTCATGCTCGTTATCAAGAACATGAAGCCGTTTTTTCTATCCTTGAGGGAAATTTGATAGATGGGGAGATACCACAGAACAAAGCACGGCTGGTTCAGGCGTGGATTGAAATACATAAAGAAGACTTAATGGCAGACTGGGAACTTGCTGCATCAGGGCAAGAAATATTCAAAATTGAACCTCTCAAATAATAGGGAGATAAAATGAATCCGAGAATTAAAGAAGTCCATCCAAGCGATGATTATACCTTGAGCATTGTATTTGAAAATAATGAAGAGAGAGTTTTTGATGTTAAGCCTTATATGGATAAAGGCATTTTCAAACAATTAAAGGACCGCCGCATATTTAATTCTGTCAAGCCATTTCTTGGCAGCATTCAATGGATGAATGGGTTAGATTTATGCCCAGATACATTATATTTAGAAAGCAAAGCGCCTAACAAATCAAGAGGGGGGGCAAAGAGCCGTCGCTCCCCTTAGCTTTAGCGACCTACGAGAGCCTGAATCCGAATTAGAGGACAAGGACAACCAGAAAGGCGGAGAACACGAACGGGAATGTGAACGGCGGGACACCAGTGGTAACGCAAGCGCGCGTACGTAAAAAATACCTATTCCGATCAGGTTAATGCCATTAATTGATACTATGTCCACTGAATTCACTAGGTGGGGCGAAACGTAGGGTGGCCAGAGCATGATGCAATGAACCAAGGAGAGATATATATAAGGGGGATGCTGGTAACAAAGCAAATTGCCATCGGGAAAACCAGGGATACTCCCCTATTTATTGACCAACCATGCTTGATAAAATAGGAAAGTATCCCTGGTTTTCCCAAAGAAGGTAGGAGGGTGATTATGAAGTTTTTATCTCTTTCTAGGAAACAGACGTTAAGCCTTGGCTCTGTGATGCGGAAATGTTTGTTGATGCTGTAATCAGATTAATTGAACAGTATTGAGAAAGCCATAAGCTAAGTTACTTGGAAGTCTGAAAGTGCCATTTTTGTCATTGCGAGCGAAGCGAAGCAATCTATAACTTATTGATATTACTTGAGATTGCTTCGTCGCTTTGCTCCTCCAATGACCGGCATGGACTTTTTACGAAGCCGTCAAAGTTTAAAGCTCAAAAAAGAATGTCTCCTGCTTTAACTCTCTCGGCACTCTGGCGGATGGCTGTTTCAGATGCTCATACTGGGCCTTAAGCCATATCTGCTCATTGATGCATCACAAAGTCGTATACGGGGACTTCGATCTTTCTCGTGGGTTTAAGCTCTTTCCGTGCAATCTTCAGCAATTCATCCGTGACCTCCGGTGCGTACATTTTTTCTCCGCATCGCTCACAGACATCAGCAGGCACGTGCTCAATAAAGATGTATTTATCCTCCTCCTCGTAAGTAAACGTGACGGTTTCCTTTGCCGATTCTCCCCCGTAAAATGGGCATTGCATTTTAATCACCTCCTGTTTCTGCCGTTAACCCATTCCTCCGGATCGGGTTCATAAGCTGTGATGACAACCACAGTCGGAGGTAACGAGACCCGGATATGCAGGATTTTTCCCACTTCTGTTTTTCCATAAACAAGGCAACTCGGAGAGTACTTGTCGTCAGGATACTCCTCAATGATTTCTCCTTCGCCAATGACGGTTTCTACCTCTTGGCGCGATATGGATCTTTTAATCATCCGCTTCACGGCATAATCGGAAAATCTATATCGCCCAGCTTTTATATTATCCTGAATCCCGTCCAATGTCATCTCTTATCCTGCCTGCCCCAATTTTTATAGTAAGTGTGAGAAATTTTATGCGCATCGACATTTTAACCAGCTTTCCGGCTTCTCGGCAATATGAGTTATCTTATCAAGAGGTCTACCTGTTGTTGCCTTCCTGATCGATTCCGCTATCTCTTTATTAACTTAAACCTTGCATATCAGCTTGCTGATAGCGGCATCTAGCCCCTCCAGGGTAAGCTCAAACATGGGGAATATTTTGCCAATCATATTTATTGTAGGATGATTCCACTCCGAAAGGTCTTCAGGGTTTAACCAGACTATATGGGTGAAATGATCGGAGATGCGCTGAAGCCAGGCTATGCCGGGCAAATCATTCCTTTCATAATAGTATATTGCCCCATATTTCATTGCCAATTCCTCACGGGCCATGCAGGCATCTCCAACGATAATCACCTTATAGCCGGATTCCAGGGTATGGAGCAACCGGGTTGTGCTTGTGGGCTCCTTCCTTTCTATATCTCTATACAGGTTGTCATATATACAGTTGTGGAAGTAAAAGTGCTGGAAATCTTTGAAATGGCTAGCTGAATGAGCAGCGCTGAAGAGTCTGCTGCAAAGCTTTGCATAGGGACTCATAGAACCACCCACATCCATCAATAAAAGGAGTTTTACTGCGTTCTTTCTCTGCCTTCTCCATATCAGTTCTATCTCCCCTGCGTTTTTGCAGGTACGATCTATAGTGACATCTATATCCAATTCATCCTCTGGCCCTATTCTGCTTAATCTCCTCAATCTCTTCAAGGCTATCTGAAAGTGTCTGACATCCAGGACCACATCATTCCTGTAATTGCGGAATTTTCTCTCCTTTGCCACCTGGATAGCAGACCTATTCATGGATTGACCCCCAACCCTAATGCCTGCCGGGTTTATACCGGAATTGCCAAAAGGGGATGTTCCTCCTGTGCCTATCCATCGATTTCCACCGTCATGGCGCTCCTTCTGTTCCCTCATCCTCTGCTCAAAGGTTTCCATAAGTTCATCGAAGTTCATCCTCTCAAGCTCAGCAATCTCTTCCTCTGTGAGTTGAATCCTGTTAATGGGGTTCTTTAACCATTCAAGTATCTCGTCCCTTAGCTCTGGCGGAGTTTCGATACCCTGGAAATACTCCTGGAATGCCAAATCATACTGGTCAAAATATGCCTCACTCTTTACCAGGATTGACCTGGCCAGATAATAGAATACATTCAGACTGGATGATGCAAAACCCTGGGAAAGGGCTTCCATGAGGGTCATCCACTCAGTTATAGAGACCGGTACCCTTCTTTTGCGGAGGGTATAGTAAAAATCCGTGAACATTTTATTCCCAGTTATACCTGTTTTGGGTTCCCAATACCCCCGTCTTCTTACCACTCAGGTAGTCATAATCTGCCTCTTTTTTCAGGAGGACGCCCAGGAAAGGGATCGCATCTGAAAGCTCTTTGTGAGATATCCCGCTGGCGATCAGCGCCTGAATCCAATCCAGAAGCTCACTGGTCGAAGGCTTTTTCCTGAATTCATTGATGCTTCTAAGCCAGTAGAACTTCTTCAGGACTTCCCTTAACAGCTGGGTTTTGATATCCGGGAAGTGCACCATTACTATCTCCTCCATCAACCCCTCATCGGGAAACTCGATATAATGGAATATGCACCTGCGCAAGAATGCGTCAGGGAGTTCCTTTTCAGAATTGCTTGTTATAACCACGATGGGTCTGTGTTTGGTCTTAATCGTTTCATTTGTTTCATGAATATGAAACGACATCTCATCCAGCTCATTCAAGAGGTCGTTGGGAAATTCCACATCCGCCTTGTCGATTTCATCTATAAGAATGACCACCTGTTCAGACGATGCAAAAGCCATCCCCAATTTGCCAAGCTTAATATACTGTTTTATATCCGATACATCTTTGTCACCAAAGCGGCTATCATTTAACCTTTGTACGGTATCGTAAATATATAATCCTTCCTGAGCCTTTGATGTGGATTTGATATTCCATACTATCAGTTCCTTACCGAGGGCTAAGGCTATATTATGTGCCAGCAGGGTCTTGCCGGTTCCCGGTTCTCCTTTCACAAGCATTGGTCTTTGAAGGGCAATTGATACATTGACGGCATTGCGTAACGGTTCTGACACTATGTATTTGTGAGTGCCCATGAATTGATCAAATTTCTTTTTGCTCATTAGAATCCTCCTAGTTTCAGAATCTTTTTCTTTTCAGGATGTTTCGGGGGACGTCCCCAAGTACCTACTCCCAGCTCTGCTGCTGGTCGCTGATTTTCCACCTATACAACATCCAGCCTGATCCAGCGCGTGCAAAACCGGTGGGCAGATTCCAGCAGCTTTCGCTGGGGCTGGCTGGCATGAACCAGTACAGCCATGTCTCCTGACAGCGTTCGGCAGATGGTCATTCCGGATGGAATTTCGCAGGCATCATGTCTCCCCTTGACCGTCATGGGCCCGCTGACTTCAGTGACATCCAACTCGTGGTCCTCATACTGCATGAAGGCCATCTGAGCCAAGGCATGGAACCCATGCTTGCTTTGGGGTCCGACATTCGTAGAGAGCATTCTTATGTAGCCTGCTTCTGCAATGGCAGTCTCAGGAACAACAATCACCGTATCACAATGGAGGGTCTTGCCGTCCGCGCAAACCATGACAAATTGTTTCCGCATTTGTTTCGTCCCGTTCAACGCAGCCGAGCGCAGCGGTTGGATGAAGTTGATAACCAGTTGGCTGGCCGGTCATATCTAACAGGAGGACATGGGATGGATTTTGATGTCCTCTAAGATTATGCCAACCCGGGCCATTTCTTCTCTTATCTTATCTGCCAGTTCCCACTTCTCTTTTTCTCTCAATTCATTTCTAACTGTTATAAGCAATTCCATCAAAGAAGACAATAGATGTGTGTCTTTTTCTGATGCCTTTGCAGCTTGACTTACCATCTTCCTTTGCATATCTGCCAATCTTTCATAGGCGTTTAAAAGCGTATCAGATGTCTCTCCTTTCTCTTTCGCTTTATGAATGTGCTTCAACAGCTCATCAGGGATAAACATGGCAGAAGCAATGTCTCCTCTGTCGTTCAAGGTTTGGAGGAACTTCCCTTCCAACTCTGAAATTTTTGTCAATAAAGGTTCACGGGTAGATACTAAGGGAGACATATCCTTCGCCTGTGTGTTTCTTTCTCTTGATGGGGCTAATTCATCGAATCCAAAAGTCGAACCATCTGGAAAAGTTTTGTCACGCCCCTTTTTTCTTACAACGACCCGTCCCACCCCTTTCACAGAGCATCTCTCTTCACTCAAGTCAAAGATACCTGCCGTATGCTCGTCTATGCCTATTATGATGGTTGAATCAGGCAACTGGTTCTCCAGTACATTGAGTCTGGGAGCGCCCATATAACAAAACCTGGTATCGTGATTCTCTCCCTCAGCGTTGTTCCAATGAGGAATAACGGCAAGATTCAATCCCAGATCCCCGAGTAAGTTAAGCCCGTCCACCCAAAAGGGAGCTTCACCCACCTTATAAATTTCGTATACAGGCATGGAATATTTCCCCACACAAAGGGATGCAGCGCTGGCAAAAACGAGATGGCTGCCTCTATAAAGACTTTTTTTGATAGCATCCCCTACAGGGTTTTCCAACCAGTTTTTAAGGGCATACGTAGGACTGCCAGGACCTGAAAAGATAAAGTGAGCGTTCATTATCGTATGGGCCGCCTCTTTCACCTCAAGGGAGGTCGCTCTGGAAAAATCCTTGAATAAAACCGGCTCCATCTTTACTCGAAAGTGTTTCTTAAAGTACTCTCTTGCTTTCTCTGATAAGATGTCTGCATTGAGTTGAAACCCTGCCGGGGTGTCGAGAAATACTGCCCTTATGGGCTTTTCCTCGATTCTATCCAGGATTTCCTTATGAACCCTCACCATAGAACCGGTCATCTCACCTGATCCCATGAGGGTTATCGTTCCGTTTTTATTACTCTGATAATCCTTTGGCAAACCGTTACCTTTTAAAAAGTTTATAAATTGCAACCCTTCTTCAGGCAAAAATCTCGAGAAATCGCCAGTGCTTCAGCCGCTTCATCTATCTCGGAAAACACGGGAAAAGAGACACTCTCCTTTAACCTGTCCACTCTTTCTTTCCACCCCTGAAGGACAAAGGCAATGGGTTTGCTGTAGCGTTTTATCAATTCTGACAGAAAAGTCGCCGTATCTACAAGGATGTTATGACTAAGACGGAGATTATCCGTAAACACAAAGAGCATGCCATCAAACTGTTCCTGTCTTAAAGCGTTTTCCAGTATATATCTGTAGGATTCAAAGTTCCACAGGTCACCCAAATCCAGGGGATTGGCGGTCTTTATTACCTTGGCCCGGAAGAATTCCTGAACTTTTTTTAGATAATCATCTTCATACGGAGGCATCTCAAAGCCATATTCAGCGCAGAAGTCCGCGGCTATTACCCCGTGCCCCCCTGAACGGGTGATTACTGCCAGTCGATTTCCCGTAAGCTTTGGTAATAAGAATACCTTTGCGTAATTTACAGCGTTTTGTATGGTTTTAGCTCTGATAATCCCGCCCTGCAAGCATATAGCATCAATAATCCGGTTATCGTTCGCTATGGCTGCCGTATGAGAATCGGCAACTTGAACAGTGGTCTCAAACCTGTTGACCTTATGTAATATGATAGGTTTGGAAGATGATTGTGCCAGTTCTAATAGTTTCCTTCCTTTGTTCAAACCCTCTGAGTGGACGCAAATGACCTGAGTCCATGGGTCTTCTATCAGGTAAGACAGAAAGTCTGTCTCTTCCAGATCCAGTTTATTGCCCATACTCACCCATTTGTTAATCCCTATGTTTTCTTCAAAGAGATGCATAAGATAGCTATTTGCCACACCTCCGCTCTGGGACAGAATTGATATTGGGCCGATCTTTAATTGAGGCAATGGCTGAAAGGGTAAACAAAGGCCTATCTCACTGTTTATCACTCCTATACAGTTGGGACCAATCAATCTGACACCATATTTTCCGGCCTGGCTTAAAATCTCTGCCTCCAGGTCAACATTCTCTCTTTTGAATTCTCTGAACCCGCCGGTAGCTATATAGATAGCCCGGGCCCCCTTCTTGCCACATTGGCCAACCAGCTCCGGTACAGTTACGGCAGGGGTAATTATAGCTGCAAAGTCTATCTCATCTGCGATATCCATAACAGAAGGATATATCTTTAACCCGGATATATTGCCCCCTTTTGGTCCTACAGGGAATACCTCGCCCTGAAAGTGATGGTCCAGAAGATTCTGAACAATGTTTTTACCCATGTTATCTCTCGATTCAGATACACCGATTACCGCCAGCTTTCGAGGATAAAAAACAGTTCTCATCACGTCATTGTTCATTCTGCAGAACCCCTTTAATATATCTTAAACCATACCTTTAAGTGCCTTCTCGTATTCTTCATAAGCCTGCTTTCCAAAAAGGACAAAACGAACCAGCTTAATATCAGTGTTTGTTTTCAGATAGTCTATTACGGTTTTTAAGGCGATATTTGCGGCCTCAGCCAGAGGATACCCATAAGCCCCGGTGCTTATAGAGGGAAAGGCTATGCTTGTCAATCCCTTTGATGAGGCTAGTTTTAGGCTTTCCCTGTAGGCACTCGCCAAAAGTTCCGCTTCATTTCTTCCTCCACCCCTGTATATCGGGCCTACGGTGTGGATCACATACTTGGCATCCAGGTTTCCCCCGGTAGTAATAACCGCTTCTCCTGTAGGGCATCCACCGATCTTCCTGCATTCCTCCATAATGGCTGGGCCACCAGCCCGGTGAATTGCGCCATCAACACCCCCGCCACCTGCCAGTCTGGAATTGGCTGCATTGACAATGGCATCGGTCTCTTCTCTAGTTATGTCCCCTTCCACCAGGGAGACGGTGGATTGGTTTACTGTAACTTCTATGATATCCTCCCGTATGTTTACCCCGCACTATTGCAATAGTGCGGGGTTTAAGGATTCAAGGGTTCGAGGATTCTACTCCTCAACCACTAATCAGCAGTCCGCCACCCTGTTAAGGGGACGTATTTTCCACCAGTGGGATCGGCCTTGTATATCTTCCATGAATTATTACCTTTATGGCTGCTTGAACTGTAATTGATAGGACCAGAGAGGCCACCGGTATCATAGTTCTTGATACTCTCAAGGGCACTTACCAGAGACTGTTCGTCGAGATTTCTGCCAGCCCTTTTCAAACCCTCTGCCAGCAAAGCGTTGCAGAGCCATGCATGGGTGTATATTGTTCCGCGGTAGGGTTTTTCCGTTCCAGGGTGGTATTGTAGCGTTATTTTTCTCATGGCTTCGATACCGATTCCCTTGTCATACCAGGGAGAATGAGCGTGAACAGAGTAGAATTGGTTTGCTGCTTCTCCAATAGCGTTCATCTCCTCTCCAAGCATCGCACCCCAACTGCCAAAAACCGGTATATTTAATCCCATCTTCCTTAAATCCCTGAGCAGAGTAATGGTTGTCGGGGTGATAGTTCCAACATGGAGCACACAATTAGCATTGTACCTCCTGATGCTCATTATTTGGGTGCTGGCATCCACTGAAGCCGGGCTCAGGATTTCCTTTGTTACAGGTGTTATATTGTATCTCTTAAGCCTCTCTATTGCAGGTTCACGGTCGATCTTCCCGACCTCAGTGTCAGGATAAACCAGAGCAACCCTGGGTTCCTTCAATTTAAAGTCTTTGATCATATAATCGACAAGTACATTTACCTGGCCTGGATAGGTATCCATGACGCTAAATATATACCTCCTTAAAGGGCTGAAAGCAATCTCAGGCGTTACAAGCGACATGGTCGGCAGCTTCTCTTTCTCAATGTGTTTCCACAAGACATTAAGGCAACTACCAGACCCAGGCCCTATCATGGCAAAAACCCTGTCTCTGTAAACCAGTTTCTTAAAGGCGGCAATGGCAGGTGGAATCGAATAACGGTCGTCCTCTACAATCAAATCCAACTGTCTTCCATTGACACCACCCTTATCGTTAATATACTTGATATAGGTCCTTGTTGCTTCAGCCAGATGGACGCCAAGACTTGCTGCAGGACCCGTTATGGGGAAAATCACCCCCACTTTTATTGACTTGTCTGTTACCCCCCTTACCTCTGATGCCCTTACGTTTTTGCATACTGAGAAAAAGAGGGTTGCCATAAAGATAGAAATAATAAATAAGCTCTTTATTTTCATAACCTCACTCCTTTCTGAACTGCTAATTTTAAGATTCCTGTAATAAAGGGTTACTCCTTTGCCTTCCTCCAGTCTGTAACTGGGATGAAGCTAAGGTTTT
>QZJR01000050.1 GCA_003599365.1 Deltaproteobacteria bacterium
TCCTTCAAGCTTTTGATTGAACGGATTGAGCTTGTTGAAGTCCTTAAGCCTTATTGCAATCTCGCTAATCTCCATTTTCTCCATCCTAAGGAGTTCCGTTGCATCCTCGATATGGATATACCCATCCCTGCCTCCTGGCCCGGTTATCCCTTCGACGATACCGGCTACCTTGAACTGCTTCCCATTGACTGAGCCGTCCTGATTGGTTCCAACCACAACAACTGCATCTCCAATCTTCACCTTCATGCCCTTTGCAAGGAGATCCGGTATAAGTATTTCTCCCCTGTTAAGGGTCTTCCCTCCGCTAGTTATCCTTAACGGGAGGAGCGGGACAGTCCTGAATTCCCTGTCGGGATAAACAGCTACCAGTCTGATATTGGTGGTTTCGACAAAGTTGCTGAACATGCCTCCGAACTTAATTCTCGGGGAGTAAGCCTCTATCTCCGGCTGTTTATCGAGGATGTTTTCGAGTCGTGCAATGGCGCCTGCCTTCAGATTGAGGTTGAGAGGAAGGTTATCAATGGAGGCGACATAACCTTTCCGGTGCACTTGCAGGTGGCCGAGCATGGAGTCGGTTATCTGACCTATCATCATGTTTTTGAACGAGCCGGAAACAGAGACAAACACGAGGACAAAGACCACGCCGACAGTTATCAGAGATGCGGTCAGCAATGTCCTTCTCTTATATCGCAAAAGATTCCTGATTGCTATCTTGAATAGATTACTCATCGCCGCCACCTCCTTTCACCTCTTTGCCCTTCAGCTCTCCGTCCTCAAGCATATAAATAATTTCAGCCTCGCCAATTATCTTCTGATCGTGGGTCGAAAAGATGAAGGTGGTCTTGAATTCATCCCGCATTTTCTTCATAAGCTCTATCACCATATAAGCGGTTTTGTGGTCTAAATTAGCGGTGGGTTCGTCTGCAAGGATGAGCTTGGGATTTGTAACCAATGCCCTCGCAACCGCAACCCTCTGCTTCTGTCCTCCTGAAATCTGGTCGGGGTATTTGTCTTTCTGATCAATCATGCCTACGGCCTCCAGAAGTGCAGTCACTCTTTTTTTTCTTTCTGCAGCAGGAACTGACTGTACCATGAGCAACGGGTATTCTATGTTTTCATACACCGTCAATACGGGGATGAGGTTGAAATCCTGAAAAATAAACCCGATATTAGTCCCCCTGAAGGCAGCGCTCTCTTTGCGGTTCAGAGATGCCACATCAGCGCCGGCGACCCTGAGCGTTCCTCCTGTCGGTTTGTCAAGACACCCGATGAGGTTAAGAAGCGTGGTCTTTCCGCTCCCGGATGGGCCAACAAAGGAGACAAAGGATGCAGGCTCAATCTCAAAACTTACCCTGTTAAGTGCGGTGATGACTAATTCTCCTGCTTGATAGTCCTTTTTGATCTTTTCTGCTTTTATAAGCGACATTTACATAAACTCCTTTTTTATTTGTTCATTCTTGCTGAACTGAGTCAAGACGTGATTTTCCAGACTGTGATTTTCCAGACAGACGTGATTTTCCATTGAGGCTCTAATTCACACAAAATTTAAGTAACATCGCCTTCCTCCATCACAGTTCGCACCTCAGGTGACAAACCCCTGTAGGTGTCTCCACCGCATAGGGAAAATACTTCCTCTTAAACCACAAGGCGACGTTGACCAGACTGATGAGCACCGGTACTTCTACCAGGGGGCCTATTACCGCTGCAAATGCCTGCCCTGAGTCTATTCCAAAAACAGCGACAGCTACAGCGATAGCCAGTTCAAAATTGTTGGATGCTGCGGTAAAACTCAAGGTCGTTGATTGCTCATAAGTGGCACCCACTTTCATCGACAGATAAAAGGAAACGATGAACATGATCACAAAATAGAAACAGAGGGGGATTGCCACCCGCACCACGTCTAAAGGAAGCTGGACGATATATTCACCTTTGAGGGAGAACATGACCAGGATGGTGAAAAGCAGGGCGATCAGGGTAATGGGACTGATTTTGGGAATAAACCTTTCTTCGTACCATGTATGTCCTTTTACTTTGAGCCCAATCAGTCTGGTAATCATACCCGCAATAAAAGGGATACCCAGATATATAAAGACACTTTTGGCTATCTGACCGATGGAGATAGCCACAATGGCCCCTTTCAATCCCAGCCATTGAGGAGCCATGGTGATAAAGATGTATGCATAGACAGAGAAAAAAAGTACCTGGAAGATGGAGTTAAATGCTACCAGTCCTGCACAGTATTCACTGTCTCCTGCCGCCAGGTCGTTCCAGACGATTACCATGGCGATACAACGTGCCAGACCGATCAAGATTAGCCCTACCATGTATTCATGGTGCCCTGAAAGGAAGGTAACGGCCAGGAAAAACATCAGGATTGGACCGATTACCCAGTTTTGGACAAGGGAAAGGGCGAGAACCTTGACATTACGAAATACCTTGCCTAATTGCTCATACTTCACTTTGGCAAGGGGAGGGTACATCATCAATATCAAACCGATGGCGATAGGAACATTCGTTGTGTCTACCTGAAAAAGGTTGATCACCTCTCTGATGCCCGGAAATAAATAACCCCATATTATCCCCACAAACATACCAAGAAATATCCATAAGGTCAAAAAACGGTCGAGAAAAGAGAGACGTTTGGTTATTGGTACAGACATAGGCTTCCTCCTTCAAAGGCTATTGCCTAAATATAACGGCGTTATTGACCACAGTTACCTCGTCTTCAGTTATATCTTTTTCTTGATATAGTTTATGGCCTGCGCCGTTTCTTCCTTCAGGAAGTTAAAGACATGGGTCTTCTCGATGCCCATCTCCGTGACAATAAAATACTGCGTGGGCGCAATGCCGTAGTTCTCAAAGACCTATAAATTAATCAGCCTTCTTAAAGCAATTTCTTTATTTCCTCCACGGAGAGCACCTTGCCCACGCTCTTCACTTCCCCTTCGACGGCGAGTGCCGGTGTTATCATAACCCCCATGTCCATAATCTTCCTGATGTCCGTCACCTTTTGAATCTCACAGGCGACCCCCGCCTCTTTAGCCGCTTTCTCGGCGTGTTCGGTAAGTTTGATGCACTTGGGGCATCCCGTGCCGAGGATTTGAATTTTCTTCATTTTTCCTTCCTCCCTGTATTCCTATACTGTTATCCGACGATCCATCCAAAGAACATACCCGCCACTGTTGACAGGATAATCACATATGAAATAAAGACTACGGTTTTTTTTGTTCCCAGAATGCTCCGAATCACGATCATGCTTGGCAGCGAAAGCGCAGGCCCCGCCAAAAGCAGGGCCAGGGACGGCCCCTTCCCCATGCCCGAACCTAAAAGCCCCTGGACAATGGGCACTTCGGTCAGGGTGGCGAAGTACATGAATGCGCCCACGACGGAGGCGAAAAAGTTGGCCGTGAAGCTGTTTCCGCCGACAAGCATGGAAATCCACCGGGAAGGAATGATCCCGTTATCCGTGCCCGGCATGCCGAGGAGAAAACCGGCGATGAATACGCCGCCCAAAAGCAGCGGGGCGATCATGAGCGTATATGTCCAGGTGGAGTCAAGCCAGTTTTTCGTCTCATCCGACGAGATCCCTGTCACCCAAACGAGTCCTGCAATGCCTGCCGAAAACGCCATGATGGGCCACTGCGGGAAGAGGAGCGCCAAGAGGAGCACTATGACTCCAGTGATAACCGTTGGAAGGGTTTTGGCGCCGAACCATCTGACAATCACATACCCGAAAAGAAGACCGAAAAGTCCGGTCAAATACCACTTTGCCGCATAGAGCGCGTACCATACGCCTTCGGTTTCCAGAGGCTTTCCCCAGTTAGCAAAGACCAGGATGCCCACCATGGATGCCATATAGACAGTGTCCTGCCAGAGTTTCCTCTTCGGCTCATCTGCCCCGGGCATGACGATGGGCTGTTTATTCTTTTCTTCCTTACAGAAGGTAAATGCCATAAGAAGCCCGATGATGTATGCGAAGACTGCTGCGCCGATGGCCCGCGCCAGGCCGATCTGCCAGCCCAAGACCTTTGCCGAAAGGACGATGGCGAGGACGTTGATGGCCGGTCCGGAATAGAGGAATGCCGATGCCGGCCCGATTCCCGCCCCCATCCGGTAAATCCCAGCAAAAAGCGGGAGAACTGTACAGGAACATACCGCCAGTACTGTTCCTGATACGGACGCCACGGAGTAGGAAAGGAGCTTGTGTGCTGCCGGACCAAGATACTTCATGACGGCAGCCTGGGAAACAAAGACGGATATGGCTCCTGCGATAAAGAAGGCCGGAACGAGACACAAAAGCACATGCTTCTGCGCATAGTCCTGAATCATATAAAAAGATTCAAGGATCGCCTTTTGCACATGGATGTTGTCAAAGGGGATAAAATAGGCTGCTAAAAAACCGCCCATAAGAATAAGAAATTTGTGCCACTCTTTCATTATTCCCTCCGCTTATACTTATTTCTGCAACTCGCGCATATCATTTCCCCACTGAGGAAATGAAAGGAAGATATCTCTTCAAAAAGGTTCTTTATATGCTAAAAATCCAATCGAAATTGGCTCATGTATTCCCCAAGTTTTCTTTTGTTTTCCTCAATCAGTGGTGGGCAATCATCATGTCCTTTTGCTCCAGCAGCCACCAGAGTGGCAAACACCATGCAGGTAGGCTCACCGCATTCACGACAATTGGTTCTTCTGGGCAAAAGCTTCAGAATTTCCAGCACTTTGGGTTTTGGCACACCTTCATAGCTCGGTTCGATTTCCGCCCGTTCTTCCCATGTCTTGTTGATTTCCCTTTTGAGCCACTCCAGTATATTATCGGCCTCTTCTTCGTCTCTGAGGGCATTAATAGCAATCTTGCGCGGATAAACAGTGATGAGTTTGCCGTGTATTTTGAAGGTTACAGCCGGGGGATCTTTTATGTAGGTAAAACCCCCGAATACAGAATTGAGGTAGGGGAGCACCTCTTCAATATCTTCGTTCAGATGGGCAATACAATGCACGGACTGAAAGCTTGGGTTACATTTTGCCCTGAAAATTTCTTTTGTATATTTTTTAAGTAAAATAGCGTTCCTTCATCACGGAATGCCGATCAAATAACCGATCCTTGCGAGAGCCTCCACTGCTTGAGGGAAAACATTTTTATAATACTTACAATATATTCATGTACCGAAAAATGGATTGACGGTAAAGTATATACCCAGAAGTCCGATAAAGACTCCTGCTCCCTTGCGAAACCAATTACTGCTCTTCTGCCAGGATTGATTCTCCAGTATTCCTCTCACTAATGCTGTGGAACTGCCCGCCGCCACAATAGGCAGGCAATGACCGATAGCAAAAAGCAGGATGAAGATAATCCCGCTGACCATCTTCTGCTGGATGGTGATGATAGCAAGGATTGGGGCTATGAATCCAAAGGTGCAGGAACCGGAAAGCACTCCATAGGAAAGGCCCAGGGCAAATGCTCCGAAGATGCCTTTCAGGTTGAGGTGGTGTAAGAGACTGCCCGACATTGAGCATTTTTCAACACCAAGCATACCCAGAGCAACCCAGACCAGGATTAACCCGACAGGGACCTGCCAGTAGTTCCCGACATCGCCAAGCATTCGGCCCAAAAGGGCGCAGATAATTCCAATCATGGCTATGGTAATAAAGAGTCCCAGGGTGAAGGCAACCGAATAGTATCCGGCCTGTCTGGGTTTCAACGCCCGCTCTTGACCGGCCACATAGGCTACTATCAAGGGTATGGAAGCCAGATGGCAGGGACTGAAGAGTACGCTGATCATCCCCCAGAGAAAACAGCCCAGGCCGGCAATGGCCGTTCCGCTCCCAATCCACGAATTAACGGTTAGAAAAAAACTTTCTAACATTGACTCATCCTCACCAGATTATATCGTATGCCATGCCAGATCTCATACTAATAAAGTAAAATCATTTCTTCAATGAAAGGCAGAGCCCCCCGTGTCATACTATCGCTACTTAACTGGTTTTACCGAATGTTTTTTCAGCAATTCCACAATCTCTTCATAAGAAAAGTATCCCAGATGACGATAGAACTCATTACCGTCTCTGTCGAGGAAGACCTGAGTGGGGATTGCTCTTATCCCATACTGTGCCGCATAAGGCTTTCCTTCTTTTGTCCAGACATCGTAGAATACTACCCTTACTTTCCCTGAGAAATCCTTTTCAAGTTTTTCCATTACGGGCTGCATCATACGGCATGGTAGACATCCTACCGATCCAAGTTCGACAAAGGTGATTTCATATTTTTTGCTATTGCCGGATTCTCTGGAATGGGCAAGGCTAACTGTACCTCCTGCACAGATTAGAAAAAGTACCAAGTTCATTGAGATAATGCATTTTTTTGTCATACAGTTTTCTCCATTTTGTGTGATTTATTCAGTAGTTTTTCCTTACCTTTTGCCCGGCACCTCTTTCTTTGTCTCTTAGAAGGACTCTGCAAGAACATTGAAACCAGCTTCTTCTAAAAGACCCAATACCTTTTCTCTCTTCTCTTTAAATTCACTGGTGAAGAGAGGTTTGCACTGCATAATGTACAACTTTCCCTCTATTAACCTCTGTGCAAAACCATAACAGTCTTTCCCCGGACAACCTTCACATTTCTCACCCGGAAGAGAACCGGAAAGGCTCAATGAGGTCAATATCAGCCAACTGTCCAACTTAGGCTTGATATTTTCACGATTATCATAGGTCATATTTATAAGGTCTTTTAACCGGTCTAAGATTTCTCTTGCCTTATTCTCGTTTTCAAGCTTGGTTATGGCGATCTCTTTGGGACGGAAGGTTATCTGCCTGCCATCCTTTTTCAGGGTGAGAACCTGTTCGTTGTGATTATAGATACATCCTCTGAAACCGGTATTGAGATAAGGCAGTACGTCCCCGATATCATCTGTGAGTTCTGCTGCTATCCTTATCTTATCAGGGTCTGCTAAACACATACCGGCGGTGAATTTATATCCTTTAAGCAACATTGCTTTTCCTCCCTCCTTTTTGGTATGCTTCTGCATCTATTTTACTGCTACAGCGAAACTCTTAACACTTGCCGGACTGCTATAAGAAGAGAAGTGAAGGTGTTGTTTACTAACGTCTTTTCCAACCGGCCCAAACAGGAAAACCACTTTCATCACGAAGCCTCAGTATTTCGTCTCCTTTTTTTACTTCAGCGGCAATGACAGCCGGTGTTCCTTGAAAGGTTATCTTTGAGCCTTTGACCTCAATTTTGTCCTTCGGCTGAATCTTGATGTCCTGGTTTTCGATATACCATCCCGGGCCCAGATGAATCGGAATTGTTTCTTTGCCTGTTTTAACAATCAGATGTACGCCGTAGTACATCCCTTTTATTGGGGTAATCCTTTCAATGCTGACTACCTCCCCGCTGATGGTTTCAACGGTTTTTGGGTCATACATCCTGCCGTATTGGCCTCCCGGACCCCAGCCTCCGCTCCCCATCCACTTCATTCCTCTCTGAGCAGAAGATTCTGTGACGAGGAGAAAGCTGAGAATGGAAATCACTGTTATTAAGGTGCCTGCTTTTCGCATTTTGTCCTCTATGGATTCAATTGGTAATTCCCTCACTTCTCTTCTTATAGCAGTCCGTGTTTTCTTTTCCTAACCGACAACCTTCTTGATTTTCTCAACCGAAAGTACTTTTCCAGCCGATTTCACTTCACCGTCCACAACCAAGGCAGGGGTAACCTGTCGTATAGTCAACTATTAGAGAAAAAATTATATTTTCTTGAGCATATCCCTGTTCAATTCCAGGCGAGTTTTAACCACCTTGTTCACACAGCTAAAGAACTCCATAACGCAGGGAATTTCCAGGCAGTAATAGATATTCAACCCTTCTTTCCTGTCTGATAGGATGCCTGCTTTTCTCAGCAGTGCCAGATGCCTGGATACATTAGATGCCTCTGCCTCTACATATTTTACAATCTCTCCCACGCTCTTTTCTTCTTTGGATACACATTCAACTATCTTCAGTCGAATAGGATGGGAGAGTGCCTTGAATATCTCTGCTCTCAATGAATATATCTTTTCCATGTTCTTGTCACCTGTCATCTTTTGTACTATTTGATAACATTACCAATTAATCATGTAGTTATAATTTAATCCAGAAGGTATTTCCTGTCAAGAAAAAATATGAAAGCCGAAGGAAGCAGCCCAGATACTCTTGTTGAACAAGGAGAGTAGGGGGCATCATATTGTTCAAAAAGGCGAAATGTCTGACAAAAAAGGTTGAATTTTCCATAAAAGGGTGTTATATATAAAAAAGTTGGTAAGATAATGAGGATTCAAGGGGTCGAGGATTCGAGTGGAATAAATAAGCACTTGAACCCTTGAATCATGGAACCCTTTTTGGCAATGAAATTGGATAAGAACCACATTTTCAAGGCATCCTAATAGAGGAGGACACATCATGTGTCAATCATGCCGGTCAGTAGCTCCAAGAGAGAAGTTAGAATTATCACCGGAGGATATCCTTGACTTCACTCATAGTAAGTACCAGAAAGAACTTCTTAGGTTTAGAGAACCCCATTTTGCCTTCTGGGAGATTACCCATTCATGTAATCTAAGATGTAGCCACTGTGGATTAGCCGCTGGGAAACCCAAAAGCGATGAACTTAATACAGAAGGCGCTCTGGCTCTAATAGATAATATCTCAGAATCGGACACGAGGGTTTTGATGATCCTCGGTGGCGAACCCCTTTTAAGGAAGGATTTTCTTGAAATAGCAGAATATGCCGGGAGAAGGTTTGAACTGGCTGTGTGTACCAATGGCGTACTAATAGACAGGGAATACGCTAATAATCTCAAGGAAGCCGGCATCTGG
Organism: Deltaproteobacteria bacterium; assembly: GCA_003599365.1. Classification (GTDB taxonomy): domain Bacteria; phylum Desulfobacterota; class UBA8473; order UBA8473; family UBA8473; genus UBA8473. The sequence continues at coordinate 8,849 of QZJR01000050.1, forward strand.
GTGATGGGTATAAGTTTAGAAGGGGCAACAGCCAAGACCCATGATTCCATAAGGGGAGCCGGAACCTATGAGAAGGCTGTAAAAGGCATAGAAAACTGCCTTGAAGCAGGCCTTCAGGTCTGTGTTATGCATACGGTTTCCAGGGCAAATATTCATGAACTCCCCGATCTCTTAAAAATAACTCAGGATTTTGACATAAACTGTTTTGAGGTGATGGATTTCCTCCCATTTGGAAGGGGGGAGAACATATCAGATCAAACCCTGACAAAGGAGCAGAGAAAGTGGATGTGTGGGTACCTGGCAGAGAGAAGGTTTAGGGCGGAATCTCCAGTTGTATCTTTGCCGGATGATCCCTTCTGGTCTATAACATACAATGAAGAATTCATGGAAAACTGCTTCGACCCTTACAGCGATGTGATGGTAATTGGAGATGCCGGCGGGATACTCAACTACGGAATAAAACCAAACGGCAAAGTGATACCTTTCCCTACTCTTAGAATAGAAATAGGTGACCTAAAAGAGAAGCCTTTCAGGGAAATCTGGAGGAATTCTGAGACAATCGAGAAGTTAAGGGAAAGAGAAGCCCTTCAGGGCAAATGTGGTAGGTGTGAATATAAGTTTGTTTGTGGTGGTAACAGGGGGGTAGGCTACTATTATTCCGGTGATATGATGGCAGAAGACCCGAGATGCTGGTATGAGCCATCCTTAAGGTGAAGTTGGGGTTAGGTTTTTATTTAACATTGATGGACTTGTAAAAAGTCTGAAAGTGCCATTTTTGTCATTGCGAGCGAAGCGAAGCAATCTATAACTTATTGATATTATTTGAGATTGCTTTGTCGCTTTGCTCCTCGCAATGACTGGCATGGACTTTTTATGAAGCCGTCAACATTTAGGTTATGAAAAACCCATTTAACACAGAGATGTTTGAATGGGTTTTTTAATTGTTTCCTTCGGGGAATGGGAGAGAACCCCTTCCGCCTGATGCGGAAAAACCTCAGTTTGATCTTTTGCACCACGAGAGTTCGAAAGGTTGAGGATTCCAGAATTCCAGGATTCGAGAGTCCTCAACAGCATGCTTTAGCTTGCTGCAGCGGGCTAAAGCCCGCTGTTGTTATAGGGGTAGTTGACTTGGAGCCCCTTTGATGTTATAAGGATCGGTAGGGGAGTGTCTAAGGATGAATGTGAAAACGGAGCTGTATACTGTAAGCAGTGCGTTTGGCATATTGGAAGAGGATTGGAGAGAACTCATAGATAAGAGTTCAGCCAATGAGATATTCCTTACCTGCCAGTGGCAGAGTACCTGGTGGAGACATTTTGGTAAGGATAAAGCTCTGAGGCTTATGGCTTTTCGCCAGAAAAAAGGTGCCCTTATGGGCTTGGTTTCTTTCTCTGTAGAATCATTCCCTGACGGCAAAAGGGTAATGAGATTTCTGGGGGGAACCGATGTGACCGATTATCTTGATATTATTGCTACATCCGGGTATGAGGAAGATGTCTGTAAAAATACAGTGGATTTTTGGAAAGCCACAGAAGATGAGTGGGATTTTATTGACCTTCATTGTTTGAAAGAGACCTCAATTACATTGAGTATTTTAAAGCAACTTCTTAATGAGAATGGATACTATGCCGAGGTTTCCGTAGAAGATGTGTGCCCCAAAGTCAGTCTGCCTCCCTCATGGGGGGAGTATCTGGAATCCTTAAATAAGAAAGACCGTCACGAACTGCGGCGTAAGATTAGACGGGTTGAAAGAGTATCTCAATCTGCAAATGATTATGGTGTTAAAAATTACGATTCCCTAACTGAGGGTATCGAACATTTTCTGTTATTACACCGTAAAAGTAATGTACAGAAGGAAGACTTTATGAATAGTGATATGGAGCTGTTTTTTCAAGATATTGCCAGTATTCTCTTTCCGGAGAATTGGTTGAAGTTGTCTTTTTTGCATATGAATGAAACCTGTATGGCATCTTCGATGTGTTTCGATTATCAGAATAAAGTATATCTGTACAACTCGGGTTATGATCCGGAGTACTCCTACTTGAGTCCGGGCATAGTCCTTGTGGCTCATTTGATCCGAGAGGCAATTGAATCGGGGCGGAGTGAATTCGACTTTTTAAGGGGGAAGGAAGATTATAAATATCGCCTTGGGGCTAAGGATTCCAATATATACAGGATGATTATAAGGAAGATGGCTTCGTAAAAATTCATTCCACCCGAATCCTTGAATCCTTGATCCCTTGAATCCTTTTTATCGACCGACTCTTTGGGAGACAAACTATATGTCGTTAAATAGGGTGATTATGCTATCTGTTCATAGCTGTCCTCTGGATGTATTAGGAGAAAGGGATACCGGGGGTATGAACGTATATGTCAGGGAACTCAGCCGTAAGCTTGGTAAAAGGGGTATCAGGGTGGATATCTTTACCCGATCCAAGGATCCGTCTGTACCTAAGATGGTTTACATGGATGAAAAGGTGCGGGTTGTACATATAAAGGCAGGTATAGAGGAACCTTATCATAAGAACCTGATCTGGAACTATTTACCGGAGTTTCTGGAGGGTATCTCCCGTTTTGCCCGGGAAGAGGGGATAACTTACGATTTGATCCATAGTCATTACTGGTTATCTGGATGGATAGCCGGTAAGCTAAGTCAAGAATGGGGAATCCCAACGGTTCATATGTCCCACACCCTGGGTTTCCTGAAAAACCAGGCAGCAAAGAGTGATGATGAAAAAGAAACTCCTTTGCGCTTAGAGAATGAGATTAAGGTTCTCAGGGCTGCTGATAGGATAGTTGCCACAACCCCTCTGGAAAAAATCCAGATAAATAGGGAATTTGATATACCTCTTAACAGGATTGAAGTGATCCCCTGTGGGGTAGATTCTAGTCTTTTTAGACCGTGGAAATCAGAGGAGGCAAAGTCTCGCTTGGGGTTAAATGGTCAAAGATTTATACTCTTTGTGGGGCGGATCGATCCCATAAAGGGCATAGACAACCTCATCAGGGCTATGAATATACTGAAAAAGGATCATGGAAACAATGGTAACGGCTTAAAATTATTCATCATCGGCGGTACCCTGTCTGATGAAAGTAATGAAGAAAAAAGCGAATTGAAAAATCTGATGAAGTTGACCTCGGAGTTGAACCTTGAGGACCAAGTAGAATTCCTTGGCACTAAGAGACAGGATTTATTGCCGTATTATTACTCCGGTGCCGAGGTATGCGTTCTTCCGTCCAGGTATGAATCCTTTGGGATAGTTGCCTTAGAGGCTATGGCATGTGGGACGCCTGTGATAGCTTCTGAAGTTGGAGGGCTTTCCTATGTTATGGGAGATGAAGAGGCAGGGTTTTTAGTGCCCGAAGGGGATCCTGAGATACTGGCTGAGAGAATCGGCTGGATAGTTGCCAACCCCTTTATAAAGGAAAGGTTTGGCAGAAATGCCGTTAAACGGGCGGAGAGGTTTGAGTGGTCTTTGATTGTTGATAAAGTGATTAGTTTGTACTCGCAACTGGCAAGTAATAGTTCACACTGAATTCCCTTTTCCGCTCTCTGGTTCAGGTTTTTTGACCCATCTATGACTCGCTTCAGGCATTTTCAGAAACTCGTCCTTCGGGCTCAAACACCTGAAAATGCTTATCTTCCGCTTTGT
>QZJR01000102.1 GCA_003599365.1 Deltaproteobacteria bacterium
CCGTCAAATACGATCTAATCGGTAAATTGACTGAAGATACCCAGCTAACCCGCAGCACCATTACTGAAATTCTGAAAGGTATGAGCGGGGTGGTCTTCTCGCAATACCGCCAGAATCCGGAAGATTTCATGCAAAAAGCTGCCGGCACTATCAACGAACAGAAAGCAACTGTCGTTGTGGAGCACCTGACCTACAGTCCAGTTGAAGAGAAGCATAAACTTCATGAGATATTTACTGTAGATAAAAAGCCGGATTTCAACAGGGCGGTAAAGACCGAACATCATGTGTATGATTATGTCTTTACTGATTCCAAGACGGAAAAAGAATTTGTGACCGAATTGGACAAGAGCGTTGAAGTAGTGGTCTATGCAAAGCTTCCCAAGGGGTTCTTCATACCGACACCGGTTGGAAACTATAATCCGGACTGGGCCATCGCCTTCGAGGAAGGAACGGTCAAACACATCTATTTTGTTGCCGAGACAAAAGGCTCCATGTCGTCAATGGAACTAAGGAAGATTGAAGAGTACAAAATCGATTGCGCACGTAAATTCTTTACCGGCATAACCACCGATCAGGTCAAATATGACGTCGTCAGTGACTATGCAAAACTGATGAATATCGTGAAGTGAGGAATAACAGCTAAGAAAAGCTCCTGAAGACAGTACTGCAAATTCTGGGAACAATACTCTTGCGGCACGGGCAAGGTTGTATAATCAAATGGGTGCGAACCACATCCCGGAAGGTTGGCCGGCCACCGGGTAGCAAGTCCTTGGAGGATTGATTGGTAACATCAGGTTTTAAGCGTAGGACAGCGAGCAGGTAAGCTGTAAGCCGAAAGGTTGAAGGGATTGAGCCTCGTCTCGACGTCTTGAACTAAACACTTCGCCCCGAAGAAGCCAGCGCGGCTTGCGTGCTCAGGGGGACTTATTAAAAATCAAAGATTGGGGTAATATTTTGTGTAAATTTTTCTTGACAAATCCTTATAAAGTTACGATACTGTCACCAGCAAACCTGCCGCGCCTCTGCTTAGCATGCGAAATTCGGTGGGTTTTTTATTATGGGGGCAATAATGGAATACAATAAGCCGCCACTCACCTTCGAACAGCAGGCACAGAAACTCATCGAACGCGGCCTGATTGCCCATACGGATGAGCTCATAAAAAGACTGTGCGCTGTCAATTATTACCGCTTTAGCGCTTACCTTTATCCTTTCCGTTATCCTGACGATACTTATAAACCAGGCACTACGTTGGACCTGGTATGGAAGCATTACACCTTTGACCGGCAATTGCGGGTGCTTGTCATGGATGCCGTTGAAAGGGTTGAGGTGGCTGTTCGGACTCAGCTCGTCTATCATTTTTCGCATCACTATGGTCCTTTCGGCTATGCCAACCACGTTAATTTTCCCAAATTGGATCAAGATCGTTTCTCATCATGGCTTCATGAGATGGACAGTGAAAGTCTCCGAAGCCGAGAGACATTCATTGAACATTTCAAGAACAAATATGGGGACATTCACGACCGTCTCCCCCTGTGGATGCTGGCAGAAATAATGAGTTTCGGAAAGATGCTCACTTTTTTTAACGGCGTTGGTGATGAACTTAGAAGAATAATCGCCCGTGGGTATGGGGTTGAAGACAGATTGCTTCAGTCCTGGCTCGGAGCCCTCAATGTTGTGAGAAATATCTGCGCCCACCATGGCAGGCTCTGGAACCGTGAACTGGGTTATAAGATCCTCATCCCACGGAAACAGAAATATCCTCAGTGGCATGTGCCGGTCGAGATTGGTAACGATCGAATGTTTGCCGTTCTCACCGTATTGCGTTTTTTGCTCAGGTATGTGGCCCCGACAAGCCAATGGGCAGAACGGCTAAAGGAATTATTTCGGAAATACCCGGATATACCCATCAGATGGATGGGTTTCCCTGATCATTGGGAAAAGAGTCCTTTATGGAAAACGTAATCCACCCTTTTCGGTTGATAGGTGCAGTAGGGTTCTTCTCCTAGATAGTCTCCGGTAAACTCATAGGCTCTTGCCCTGCATCCACCGCAGACCTGCCGATATTCACATATCCCGCATTTGCCATTGTAGTTATCAAAATCCCTCAGGGATTGAAATATCTCTGAGTTTGTCCATATTTCCTTGAGGGTGGATTTTCGAATATCCCCGCAGTTGAGTTCAAGATAACCACATGGCTGAACCTGTCCTGTGTGGGATATAAAGCAGAAGGATACCCCACCGAGACACCCCCGTGTTACGGCATCCAATCCATGGGTTTCAAAGGTTATCTTCTTTCCTTCTTCTTTTGCCCTCTGTCTAAGGATACGATAGTAATGAGGAGCGCATGTAGCCTTTAGATGCAGAGATGTCTTTTCTCTCTGGTTATAAAACCAATGGAGGGTTTTTTCATACTCTTCGGATGGTATCTCATTGTCCTTTAATTCTTTTGCTCTCCCTGTTGGGACTATAAGGAATATATGATGGGCAGCGGCTCCCAGTTTAACAGCCAAATCAAGGATATCTGGAAGCTCCCTTATATTAGTGCTGGTGACAGTGGTATTTATCTGAAACTCCAGCCCAGCTTTTTTAGCGTATTCTATACCCCTCAGGGCGCCTTGAAACGCCCCCTCCACCTGACGGAAAGTATCATGGCTTTCCCTGGTTGCACCATCTATACTGATGCTGATCCTCTTGATCCCTGAGTTAACAATCCTTCGAGCGTTTTCTTCATCGATGAGGGTGCCGTTGGGAGCCATAACCATCCGAAGGCCTTTCTGGGTTCCATATTCAGCGATCTCAAATATGTCCTTCCTCATCATGGGTTCCCCACCGGTAAGGATAATTACAGGGTTGCCGAACCCCACAATGTCATCAATTAGTCTGAGGCACTGTTCAGTTGAAGATTCACCGGGGTAAGGTCCCTTTTCAGCAGAGGCACGGCAGTGTATGCAGGACAGGTTACAACTCCTCGTAACCTCCCATGCAATCATCTTTAATTCAGAATTGTGAGATGTGCCTTGAAAAGCTTTATTCATATTATCTCTTGCCACCGAGTATCCTTGCCGCCTCTTTTGCAAAATAGGTGATGATTATATCTGCGCCAGCCCTTTTTATGCTTAAGAGGCATTCCATCATTACCTTTTCACCATCAAAGAAGCCCAGCTTATCGGCAGCCTTGACCATGGCATATTCACCGCTCACATTGAAGGCGGCCACAGGAAGATCAAACTCTTCTTTTATTCTGCTGATGATGTCAAGATAGGCAATGGCAGGCTTCACCATTATGATATCGGCCCCTTCCTCCACATCAAGGCTTACTTCACGAATAGCCTCATTGGAGTTAGCGGGGTCCATCTGATAGGATTTCCGATCCCCAAACTGGGGTGAAGATCCTGCCGCCTCTCTGAAAGGGCCATAAAAGCTGGAGGCATACTTGGCAGCATAGGACATAATCGGGATGTTTTCGTAGCCATTTCCATCCAGGTATTCCCTTATCTCCGCTACCCTGCCATCCATCATGTCGGAAGGAGCCACCATGTCCGCTCCTGCCTCAACGTGGGATAGTGCCATCCTGGCCAATAACTCCAGGGTTGAATCGTTATCCACATCCACATCCTTAATTATGCCGCAGTGCCCGTGGCTGGTATATTCGCAGAGGCATACATCGGTAATAACTATTGTTTCAGGGACCTTACTCTTAATCTCTCTAATTGCTTTTTGTATGATACCTTCTTTAGAATATGCTTCTGAACCTCTTTCGTCTTTCTTATTAGGTATGCCGAATAGCAGTACAGCCGGTATTCCCAGACTGTTGATCTCCTTTATCTCCCCTATAAGGAGGTCTGTGGATAACTGAGATATACCGGGCATGGCTTGTATCGGTTTTTTGACACCTTTTCCGTGAGTAACGAATAGTGGGTATATGAAGTCATCGATGGAGAGGGTAGTCTCTCTTATCATGCTTCTCAAGCGTTCATTCTTTCTCAACCTTCTTGGACGGTAATCTGGAAATAGCATAATTAAACTCCTATTTATTTAGCCTGAAAAATGAGACCCACATGCCTCAAAGAGACACAAAGAATAAGAAAAATGTCTTTGCGAGGAGCGATAGCGACGAAGCAATCTCAGGGTAGGGAGATTGCTTCACTTCGTTCGCAATGACAGAACTAGGTGCATCTTCAAGTGAAAAAGGGGGGTTTACAGCATTAACTATTCAATCCCTATTTCCGCGTCGGTTAAATAACATGCCGGATCAGGGGACCAGAGATCTCCTGTTACCGCCTCTGCTCTGACACGAAAGTTCCCTCCACATATACCGAGCCATTTACACCTGGCACACCTTCCCTTAACATGGGGCTTCTTGTCTTTGAGTTTTGCCATTAGCTCGTTGGATGTATCTGCCCATATTTCACTGAAAAGCCTTTCTCTAACATTGCCGAAGGAATGATGCCTCCAGAACTGATCGGCATGGACGGAGCCGTCCCAGCTAACACAGCCTATACCATTGCCGGAGCTATTCCCTTCATTCATCTTTAGGAGTTCCAGGACATCCTCTGCACGCTTTGGGTCTTCTCTCAATACTCTGAGATAGAGATAGACACCATCTGCGTGGTTATCAACAGTGAGTACCTCTTTTGAGATACCACGGTTATAAAGCTCCTTCGTCTTGTCTATTATTAAATCCACCACCCTTCTGGTTTCTTCATGGGAGAGGTCTTCTTTTACCAATCTGCTGCCTCTGCCGGCATATACCAGATGGTAGAAGCAGACCCTTGGGATATTTTCTTCTTCCAAAAGCTTGAATATCCCCGGGACGTCATGGGCATTTCGCTTATTAAGAGTAAACCTGAGCCCTACTTTGACACCTGCCTCTTCGCAGTTTCTAATACCGGTGATAGCAGCGTTAAAGGCGCCCTCTACCCCACGAAACCTATCGTTTGTTTCCATCATGCCGTCGAGGCTGACCCCCACATATGACAGACCGATGGATTTTAATATCTTTGCGACTTCCCCGGTTATAAGTGTTCCGTTGGTCGAAATGACAGCCCTCATTCCCTTTTCAGCGGCATGCCTTGCCAATTGAAAGATGTCCTTTCTCATAAGGGGTTCGCCACCGGAAAAAAGGATAACAGGGGCGCCGAAATCTGCCAGGTCATCAATCAGTGATATCCCCTCCTCTGTGCTCAACTCGCCTCCATACTCCCTGTCCTTTGAATGGGAGTAGCAGTGTATACATCTCAGATTGCATCTCTGCCCCACGTTCCATACTACTACGGGCTTTTTATCCTTTGAGAATTGTAGAAGGTGAGAAGGGAGTTTTCCTGATTCTCTGCCGTATCTCAAGGGATCAGAGGGTTCCACTGTTCCGCAGTATAGCTTTGATATCCCGATCATCTTTCAGTTCAAACTCCATAAATAATCAAGGCAAGGGCATTTCCAAAAAATAATCTGCGATTGCCTCTGCCAGAGCAGGTATGGTATAGCTTTTAGGCATAATGTCCGTTTCTACCCCAAGTTTTTTAGCAGTTTCAGCAGTTATGGGGCCTATGGACGCAATAGTTATCCCTTTTATCAGTGATGGAAGCTCATCCCTGTCAAACATTTCAACGAAGTTCTTTACCGTCGAAGAGCTGGTAAAGGTTATAATATCAATTGCTCCTTTTTTAAAGAGCCCTTTGATGGTTTCTTTGTCTTCCATTGGTTTAACATTCTTATAGGCAGGCGCTACATCAATATTCCCCCCTGAATTACGGATTTCTTCTGGGAGCACCTCTCTGGCCTCCTCAGCCCTGGGTAATAGGATATTCTTTCCCTTGATCCCTCTTTTTTTCAGGCCTTCGACAATGGCCTCAGCCTTGTATTCTTTCGGAACAAAGTCAATTTTAATTCCTGTTCTATCTATCTCTTCTGCTGTCCTTGGCCCGATGGCGCAGATTCTGATGCCTTTTAAATCCCGGATATCCCTGCCCTTCACCTTCAGTCTTTCAAAAAAGAATCTTACCCCATTCACACTGGTTAAGATCAACCAGTCATACCTTTCTAAGTTATCAATGGCTTCATCTAAGGTATCGAAGCTCCCAGGTGGTATTACATCAATTGTGGGGAATTCTATCGGTTCAGCACCGTATTCTCTAAGAAGGCTGCTGAATTCACTTGCCTGACTCCGTGCTCTGGTTACTATGATCCTTCTGCCAAACAGTGGTTTCGTTTCAAACCAGTTGAGTTTGTCCCTTAACCTGACAACCTCTCCGACTACTGTTACGGCAGGGGGGGTTAGGTTTTTCCCCCTGGCTAACTCTACGATGGTTTCTAAACTGCCTGTCAGGGTGTCCTGTTTTCCAAGTGTTCCCCACCTTATAATAGCAACCGGAGTCCTGGGATCCCTGCCATTTTCTATCAGGTTTTTAACGATTTTGGGGAGGTTCTTCACACCCATCAGAAACACCAGTGTCCCTATACCCGTAGAGATCTTGTCCCAGGCGATACTGGATTCATCTTTTGTTGGATCCTCATGGCCGGTGATAAATGCCACATTAGAGGTAAAATCCCGGTGGGTAAGCGGAATGCCGGCATAGGCGGGGACGGAGATTGCAGAGGTCACACCTGGCACTATCTCAAAACATATCCCACCGGCAGCCAACTCTTCTGCCTCTTCTCCACCCCTCCCAAACAGAAAGGGATCCCCCCCCTTAAGACGGGCAAGAACCTTACCCTCCTTTGCCTTTTTGATGATAATACTGTTTATCTGAGACTGTGAATAAATGTGGTCTCCACCCTTTTTTCCTGCATAGATAAGTTCCGCGTCTTTTTTGGCATACTCAAGCAATTTAGAATTGGCAAGGTAGTCATAGACGACTACGTCTGCCTTTCTAATACATTCGATACCCTTCATGGTAATCAGACCGGGGTCGCCGGGTCCGGCACCTATAAGATATACCTTTCCTCTTTTCAAATCTACTCTCCATACTAAGGATCAAATATAGGCTCTGCCTACGAAATAGTCTCTTCTCTATAAATCTGGATAAAGGTTGACAGTAAAGCCAGGACCAATGGGCCAAAGATTAATCCCAGAATGCCGAACAGTTTGAGACCGCCTAAGACAGCTAGAAATATCATAAAGGATGAAAGGTTGATCTTCTTGCCTATGAGCTTTGGTTTTAGAATATTGTCAATAGAGCCCAATACAATTGTTGAATAGGCAATTAAGACGATGCCTTTTGTCAGGCTGCCCTTAAGAATCAGAATTACTGCAGCGGGTATCCAGATAATAGTTGATCCTATGGCAGGCACAAAAGCAAAAAGAAAGATTAAAAAGCCCCAGAATAGAGATGAAGGAACTCCCAGAATGGAAAATATAACGCCGCCTGCAAGACCTTGAAGGAAGGCCGTGGTCACATTTCCTACCACAATGGCCCTAACTGTATCTTCTATCTTTTTTAGAACTTTGTCCTTGTATGAGGTCTTAATAGGCAGAAGATCAAGGATGGTATTCTTGATCTCTACACCGTTATCCAGAAAGTAAAAGACCGAGAAGAGTATTATCGCAAAAGAGATTATAAAAGTAGCAATGCTTCCGATAATTACTGTTAAACTACTGGCAAGAAAGAGTGAAATCTGTTTGGTAATATCCGCTAGCTTGTCCTTTACACCTTCTTGATCAATCAATGCGGATATTTTTTTGCTAAGCCTGCATTTCAAGTCATTTGAATCCTTATCAGAGCATTTCTTGAGTTCTTCTATCTGGCTGTTGACTATTTGTTCGGTATTTGAGTACAACTGTCCTGCCTGAAGAACCAAGGGGGGGATGAGTATTGCGAGGAATAAGAGCAGTAACGTAGCGCTACTCAAGCTCAATATTATTCCTGCCAGGTTTTTTGATTTTAGTATTTTTGCCAATCTGTCATGTAGGGGGAACAATAGATAAGCGATCAAAGCGCCAACAACGAGAGAAGCCAGGTAATCTTTCAAGACAAAAAAAGACAATACTATTAGGAGTAAAAAGAGGATAAAGATTACATATCTCTTTGTTTCTTCTCTCAGCACTTTTTAGACCTTTTCCTTGCGAAAATTTGCATTTTTATCTTCAGCATTGTGACAAAGGGCAATATCGAAGCCCATCAGCTTTTAACCGGAGATATGCTAATACTGATCCACCTATACCTGAGAAAATTTTTTGTTTCCCTTTATAAACATCATGTCCTAACGTCTTTGCAATCCACGCAGGGAAAGTACACTCATCTGCCCCAGAATCAACTAATGAATCAAATGTTATCACGCGGTTATCTAAGAATAATTTTATAGGGATGACAGGCCTGTATACATATTTCGCTGGCTTTTGAGTAGGAGGTGTTATTATATACTTCAAGTATGGGAATTTAATCTGCTGCATAATAAATAGCTCCTATTCTCATTAGGAATCTTCGTTAATATAGGATCTTTATACCCCTTTTTATTTGCCTCTTCAAGAGCCTCTTCGGGTGTATGCCCTTTACCTAACACCTCTTTTCTATCATAGCTCAATGCCACAAAGTAACCTGGATACTTTTTTATGATTGGTGTCATATCTATTGCTTTCATTGACTTTTACCTCCTCACTTCATGATTTAATATTCTGTCCTATTATACCTTAAAATAAAAGACTGTCAAAATTTCAGATAACGTTTATGGCTAAAGGAAGTGCGATAGCATTTGGATGTCAATCTTTTAGCCGATGTTATCTGCCGGTACGGGCAGTCTTTTTAGAAAATGGTTGGTATCTCTATTTTTCAAAGGAAGGGCTCAGCGAAATCGTTACCTACAAATAACTAACGATAATCGGGTTTTCTTATGTATAAGCCTTCTCCGGCATCTCAATGTAGCTATCCGGCTCCTCAGCTTTGCTCTGAATGGCAAAGAAACGCCGTTCGATCTCCTTAAGTACAGCCGCATCGTAATAAACCATTCCACAGTTGAGACAAACTTCAACGGGAGTGTTGGGAACCAACAAGTATTCACCTTTGTGGCTGTAAAGATATTCAATTCGACGTTCTTCATAGCGGTCACTACCACAGAAGTTACACTGGATTTTCTTCATCGCTTTTCTCTCCTCGTGTCCAAGGATCAATAAATTTAGGTGGCCGTGGAATATAGACTGTGATGAAGGCAACTTTCTCTCCACGCCAACCGCACGCAGTGTGAATAGGTACATCCTTCGCAAATCCCAAAATTAGACAACTTTCACCACGTCCGATATCAGGATACTGCTCCAATATGTTCCCATTCAGTATGGCTTCTTCAACCTGTGCGAAAGTTAGTTCATCCGCTTTTCGCTCGATCTCCGCATGATGGGTATAAACATATTGATTGGCACGAATCTTAGCTTTAATCTCTTCAATATCCACACTTCTACCGGCAATTTCAAATACCGACTTGAGGTTATCTTAATTATACCATAAGGTTTCCAAATTTAGTTAACCTAATTAGCATAAAAGAAGCCGTCCGATTTCACCATTACCTCTATACGGCATGTTGTCTGCCTTGCAGGCAAAATATTCTTCTGAATCCCTTGTTCAATTTGTCCCTTGTAAACGGCCTAACCCTCGGCCTTTTCCATTGCTGCCTCCCAAAGTTATTTAAATAACTAAAGAACGTCCCCGAAACTCGTCCGATTTTGCCCGGATCTGTGCGGGGGGTGCTGGGTAACCAGCGTCCCTACCGCGACCTATTCCTTAAGTTTTAATATAGCCATTTCATGGGAAGGAAGCACCACCTGTACTGTATTCCTTTGATTTATCTTAACTACATTATAGGTTGATCCAGGACTCAGAAGATTGATCATCATCCTTCCTGGGAGTGTCAAAGCAGAGTCCACAGTTATAAAATCATTTCTTCGTTCAAGATCAAGGTTCATGGCAACTAGGACCTCTACATCATCAAGAATTCTCGAATAGGCCAGCGTACAACGGCCATCAACTGGATAACGAAAATTATGCCCATTTTCTGATGTCTCTCTGAAGTATTGTCTGCCAACGCGAAGCGGAGGCTCTTTCTTCCTTATTTCTGCTATCTTAGAAATCTCTTTATAAATATAGCGATCTGGTTTAAAAAAGTGATGCTTTGTGGTATTAAATGCCCCCCAATTTCCGCCAAACATGCATTCTCTCAAGTATTTGTCATGGTCTCCTCCTCCATTAAATCCCTGTTCAGTGCCATAGTAAATACAGGGGATACCTATACTTGTCAAGAGGTAACCTATGGCAAGAACAGCCTGTTTCTCTAATGGGTTATTGTAAAGGAATCTCGCTTTTGGAGAACGTCCAATCTGGTCATGGTTATCAACAAAGGTCACAAAATATCGGCTGGTCTCAAAATGGTCTCTTGGAATTAGTTCGAGTTGTTCATATCTATTTCTCAATTCAGAAGGACTGTGAAATCCTTTAATGACGGGTTCTAAAACGTAATACAAAGGAAAATCAAGCGCAGCATCGAGGGATGCGAAGCGTTTGTTAGTACCAGGAATGTACGTATTGCGGCCTATAAAAGAGTTAATGAAATAATCGTCTCCGACAATCTCACCAAAAAGAAAGAAGTTTGTCTTTCCCAGCCTTTGAGCGAATTCCCTTATAGCGGAACAGAAGAGCGCAACAGTAGGGGCTTCCACATGCGAAACAGTATCAAGACGATATCCATCGATATCAGCAGCCTTAATCCAGTATTTATATATAGCAATTAGGGCACTTAATACTTCACCGCTAGTTGTATCAAGCTTTTTAAGACAACCAATATCCCCGTTCCTTACCACCTCAGGGATGCTCCAGTCGGTTATTTCCCCTCTTCTTCTATACCATTCGTGATTCTGAAATTCCGATGGCCATACAGCATCATCTGGCCACTGAATTTTAGAAATCTCTTGTATGCCATCAGTACCGTCCCCTCTTCGCCATGAGCCAAATCTGAAATTGGTTGGCCCATAATAGTAGGGATAGCCATCTGGGTATGCCCAGTTATCTCCAGTGTGGTTGATAATGATGTCGAGAATAATGTACATTTCCTTCTTGTGGGCTTCCCTAACTAGTTCCTGTAAGTCTTCCAGTGTCCCAAAGTGAGGGTCAACCATAAGAAAGTTCTGGATACCATAGCCATGGTAAGTATCCCGGTTTTTGAATATAGGGCTTAACCATATAGCGCTACACCCAAGTCCCTTGATATAGTCCAGCTTTTCAGTGATGCCTTTTAAAGTTCCACCCTGCCATTTATCTCCCTCTGAAATTTCTCTTTCCACAGCTCTGGTCTTGCCTTTGATATAGGATTGAAAACTTACTCTATGGTCGTTAAACCGATCAACTAAAAGAGAATAGACAAAATGATCTCGCCAGTCATGGGGCGAAGGATGGTATTTTTCTATACCAACCCCTTTTTTTATCAGTTCTTTTATGTCTTTAGGGCTCTCTGGTGCACCGTCCATATATACACCTCCATCAATATTCATTGTGTTACATTAATAAACCAATACATCATCCTTCAAGAGAGAAATTAGTCTATTATTTAAGACATCCGATTCTTTTGTTAGTACCTCCTTTTCTTCTGCTTGCAATGAACGGCTAACGGCTGGCGGGTGAGCGAAGTGCCCCGAAGGGGCATTTTGGTGAGCACCGAAGGTGCGAACCGCAAACACGCTGTTATACGCCCTGCCCGAATCATCTCATCATACCGCCTGCGCCAGAACCTTCTTTGCTTTTGCCCTGATATATTTCACGAATTATGCGGGTGACATTCCCTTCGTCTGCTCATGAATTCTCAGTCGTGCGTAATGTACCTCCTGAAGTGCTGGATCCTTCGGAAAGTCCTTCTCTACCTTCTCCCAAAGCGCATCTTTTTTCTTCATGCTTCCACCTCCCTACATCAATTCTGCTGGTGTTATTATCTCCAGGTCTGGATAACCAAGAGATGCATTCAGCATATTTACAATCTTCCGTGTTTTGACTTTGACTATATATTGACAGGATGTTGAAAGAAATCGCCACCTCCCTCAATCTATTCCTCAATTGCGCGTCTCTCGTGTCACCAATTTCAGCCAGAACTACCTCGGATACATAAGTATCAAAGGACCCTATGTTCTCAAAGAAGCGTTGTGTCAGAATCTGCCTCTGAGGATTTTTTTCGTCAAACAATGCTGATATCACCGACGTGTCCAGATACACTTTCGTTTTTCTTTTCATATTCATCTACCTCTCAGGCATGGCGTATAACGGAGCTGCGGCTTGCCGAAGTGCCCGAAGGGCATTTGGGAGAAGCCGGTTAGCCGCCTGATAGGCGGCGTCGGCTTCGACTCGGCGAGACGCAGCCCCAATACACGGTCGAGGCGGAG
>QZJR01000055.1 GCA_003599365.1 Deltaproteobacteria bacterium
AAACTTTTCACAGGCTTTACGCGTTATCTCAATATCCTTGCCTCTTAGATGTGGGCGCTTTTGAAGATGGGTTTCGGAATAACGTCTCATGAAAGGAAAATCCAAAGCCCAGCAGGTAAGTCCTATAATTGGTACCCATATCAGTTGTTTCTTCATAAAGAATTTCAGGAACGGGATCTTGCGGTGAAAGATATTTTGCAAAATGAGGATGTCAACCCACGACTGATGATTGGCTATAACAAGATACCATTCATTGGGTTTCAGGTCTTCAATTCCACTGATATCCCAACGAACTTTGTGCATAAGCCGGAGATTGAGATTGTTTAAATAAACCCAGTTGGTAACCACGCCGTTTATTGTTCTGTTACAGAGTTTACGCCAGGCATTGACAGGCACAATCAGTTTTAAGAACGCCAGCGGAACCAGCTGAATCGGGACCAAAACCGTATTGATAAAATACATTAATGTCGATAAAACCCCACGAACTAAACCTGGCAAGAAACTCAGCATTGTCTTTTTCTCTCCTTTAACATTGACAAACTGGCAAAAAGTTCCCCTGTCCTCTCAGACACCCTTTAAATCATTATAAAATAATATATATTCTCTTGACAGATTTTTTGCAACAATATATTTTTAGATAGAAATAGGGGGAATCCTGTATGCCGGTTATCACTTCCTCATTACAGGCACAATTTGAACAGCGTCAATAAGGAGGGGGCCTATGAAGAAAAAGATTGCCTTGTATCTATTGGTGTTACTTACTTTAAATCTCTATTTTATAAACACCATGGCACAGGCAGAGGAAGGAACAGATTTGGAGACCATAGAGATTACGGTAAGCGGTGTGGGGGCAATTAGTGAAGTAGGGATTGCTGACGCAAGAAAGTCTGCCATTGATGATGCCCTGAAATTAGCGGTAGAACAGGCCAGAGGGGTAATGATTTCCTCAAATACTGAGGTAAATAATTTTGTCCTTGTAAAGGAAAATGTACTGTCAAAATGCAGGGGTTATGTTAAAAGCTATAGGATAGTTGATGAAAAGAAGCTGGATAAAGATAAGGCTTATAGGGTTTCTATAGTGGCCAATGTAGCTTTAAGGGACCCAAAGACTAAGCCTCAGATAACCTTTGATGAAAAAACAGCGAAGCTCAAAATGCCGGCAATATTTGACGAGATCCGTACCCTGAGTGAGAAAACAAACCAGATGGCAGAGTTGATTGATTCAAAGGATATGCAGAATCTCAGAGAAAGTGGGTTTGAGAGGCTACTCCCAAGATACAAGACCTTAATTCAAGTATTGAGCACCGTCCAGTTACCAGAGGAGAGAATGAAGCGATTTTTAATATTCAAAAAAGGTGTTCTCCTAAAGGCAAGTGCGACATTAACCTTCAAGGAGTTTCTTAAGACACGTGACTCAAAGGTTTTTCAAAATGCTGTTAGGTTAAACAGAAAAGGTAACATAATTCTGTCTATAATTATGAAAGGTTCTGGCTAAGAAGGTCAGGATATAAGAAGACAACCTCCAAAAGATAAGACTTAAAGGGATGAGATTTTAACTCCAGTAAAAGCAATCTACTATAGTTTCCCCATCTCTTTTAGTGCCTTTCTGAGTTTTTCTCTATTCTCTGGTTGTAACTCTACTAAAGGCAACCTTAGCCTCCCGGCTGGCAGCCCCATCATGCTCAATGCCTCTTTTACCGGCGCCGGGTTCGATTCTATAAATAGGGCATTAACTAAAGGGAGTGTCCGGTAGTGTATCTTTCTTGCCTTTTCATATTCCCCTGCTTTGATCAATTTACACATCTCGGTATACTCCTTCCCGATAACGTTCCCCACCGCACATATTACACCATCTCCCCCCAGGCACATCATGGGGTATGTCAGGGCATCTTCACCTGAGAGGACAAAGAACTTTTTAGGGCTGTTCTTGGTAGCTCTTATTATCTCCATGGTCTGCATTAGATTACCATTCGCATCTTTAAGCCCTATTATATTATCGATCTTTGAAAGTTCAATTATAGTTTGAGGCTCTATATTTCTGCCGGTTCTAGTGGGCACATTGTATATAAAATGAGGTATTTTGGTATTTTTAGCGACAGCCTCAAAGTGACGCATAAGCCCATCCTGGGTTGGCCTGTTATAGTAAGGTCCCACCTGAAGGCTGGCATCAGCGCCCACATCCTCAGCGTGTTTTGTCATATTAATAGCCTCCTGGGTACTATTAGACCCGGTTCCTGCAATTACGGGCACCCTGCCGTTAACCTCTTTTACAACTATCTCAATTATCTGATTGTGTTCTTTGTGAGACAGGGTAGGTGATTCTCCTGTGGTTCCACAGGGGACTATACCGTCCACCCTCTCCTCTTCAATAAGATAATTTACCAGCTTTATTAACCCTCCCTCATCTATTGAACAGTCATCCATAAAGGGAGTAATTATGGGGATATGACAGCCGGTAAAGTCTTTTTGGTGCATGGTTGTTACCTCCTCTTTATTTATAAAAGCTCTTTAAATTTTTCCTCGGCCTCTGAGGCACGCACATAGAAAGGCGTAAATGTATTTAAATCCAAAGTGTTATTCTTTTTAAATTGATCTAAACTCAATTTTGCAATATTTGCCGCACGGGGGAGTCTCAAATTTAGTGGGGCAAAGAAGGCCATATCTCGAAGCGCCTCTTTTATGAGTGTATGATAGACCTTTATAGCATCACCTAGAAAGACAACCCTTTCTTGAATCTTTTTCAGTAACTCTCTTGGGTCTATTACCAGATCAGGTGTGAGTTTTCTCAGCCTGTTTTTTGCGTCTCTATTGTACAATGCCGTATAGACTTGTTTTTTTCTGGCATCTAATATTGGACAGGTAAGGTAGTCTGTAAAGGAAATATTTTCGGCTAAAGCATCTAAGGTTGAAATGCCGACAACAGGTTTGTTAGTTGCATAGGCAAGTCCCTTAATTGTACTTACACCTATTCGGAGTCCTGTAAATGAGCCAGGGCCTATAGAGACAGCGAATCCATCGACTTTATCTATGGAAATCTTTGAATCTCTTGTTACACAATCGATGGCCAAAAGCAGCCTTTCGGAATGGGTGATATCTATATTCAGCAGATACTCCGATACAAGTTCATCGCCATCTACTAAGGCTACACTTCCAGCCATGGTTGAAGTTTCTATTGCCAATACCTTCAAAGGAGGCACCTTTCCGAGAGAAGCCAGGAGTCAGGAGTCAGAATGTAAAATTTTATTTAGCAAATATCCGGCTCAAGTCATTGTAAAATACAAAGACTATCAACAGGACTATGATAACCAGGCCGACTTGCTGGGCAACCTCCCTCTTCTTGATACTGAGCGGTTTTCCCATGACAGCCTCCAGGAGGAAGAAGAATAAATGGCCACCATCAAGGATAGGGATGGGCAAGAGGTTTACTACGCCCAGATTGATACTTATTATTGCCATAAAAAAAAGAAAATTCGAAATTCCTGCCTGGGCCTGTTTCCCAGCCATCTGGATTATTAGGATAGGCCCACCCAGGGTATTTGCAGGCACCGTTCTTTCAATGAGCTTTATGATGGTTATTCCCATCAACTTAATAAGCCACCATGTCTGTTGAGATCCCTTTACAATGGCCATAAAAGGATTATATCTCTCTGTAGTAAATTTATCTGATACGCTTATCCCAATCTTGTAAATCTTTACATCTTCCCCAAAAATATTTTTGTCAGTAAAGCGCTTTGGCCTGAGCTTGGTCTCATAGTAACTGCCGTCTTTTTTTAACTTAATGGCCAGTTCCTTTCCGTTACTATGCTGGATAATCTTTGTTAAGTCTTCCCAACGTGAGACTTCCTTTCCATTTATGGCAACAATTTGGTCGCCTTTTTTAATTCCGGCCTCATAAGCAGGAGACCTGTCTACAACATCGCCTACCTGGGTTGTCAGGACTGGAACTCCCAGCATGTAAATTACGGAAAGGACAAATACAGCAAATATTATGTTAAATAAAGGCCCGGCGAACACAATCCCTGCCCTTTTTAGTACGGATTTGTTGGAGAAGGATTTATGTAGGTCATCTTCTGATACTTTTTCTTCCTCCCCAGGCTCCTCTCCAATCATCTTTACGTATCCCCCCAGGGGGATAGCAGAAAGAAGGTATTCGGTTTCTCCAATTTTCTTACTCAGTATTTTGGGGCCAAAACCAAGGGAGAACTTGAGCACCCCAACACCGCTTATCTTTGCAACGATAAAATGTCCCAATTCATGGACAAAGATTAGTATCCCCAGTAGAACTATCGCAGAAATTGCAGTTAGCATTCAACACTCCTTATAATTTAGCTAGATAAGCATCTTTGCCTTCATCCGAGCCCAACTATCGGCTTCCAATGCGTCTTGTATTGTGTTTATTTCTTTTACCTTATAAGAATTCATAGTCTGTTTTATAATATGGGGTATCCCGGTGAAACCTATTTTATTGTTTAAAAACGCCTCCACTGCTATCTCATTAGCAGCATTCAAAACAGCAGGCATTGTTCCCCCCTCTTCAACTGCCCTGTATGCCAATCTGAGAGCAGGAAATCTTTTCTCATCCGGTAATTCAAAGGTGAGTTTATCAATCTCAAGAAGGTTTAAGGAAGGAAGTTCCGTTGGAAGACGTTCAGGATATGCAAGGGCATAAGATATTGGTCCCCGCATATCTGGCAATCCCATTTGGGCAACAACCGAGCCATCAATATATTCTACCATTGAGTGAACTATACTCTGGGGGTGAATATGGACGTCGATCTTTTCATAAGGAATATCGAATAACCATCTGGCTTCAATTACCTCCAATCCTTTGTTCATTAGAGATGCTGAATCGATGGTGATCTTCTTTCCCATCTCCCAGACAGGGTGGTTTAGGGCTTCCTGAATTGTGACATTTGCGAGTTCTTCCCGGGAACAGTTTAGAAACGGCCCCCCGGAAGCCGTCAAAATTATCCTTTTTACGTCCTTCTTTTGATGCCCCAGCAGGGATTGGAAAACAGCGCTATGCTCGCTGTCAATGGGGAAGATAGTAACGCCGTTCTCTTTCGCCTCTTTCATTACTATCTTTCCTGCCATAACCAGGGTTTCCTTGTTAGCCAGGGCTATATTTTTACGAGCCTTAATAGCAGAAACCGAGGGAATTAACCCTGCTGCCCCAACAATGGCAGAGACGACCATATCAACCTCTGATAAAGTAGCCACCCTATTGGTTCCTTCAATACCATAGAGGATTTCTATGTCTAGCGGGTCTAATTCTTCTTTCAGTCTATTGGCAAGAGGTTCATTCAATACGGATACCACTTTTGGTTTAAATTTGGCAATCTGCTCTTTTAATAATTGGATATTAGACCCAGCCGAAAGGGCTACTATTTCGTATTTATCCCTGAACCTCTCGATTATATCTAACGTATTGACACCTATTGAGCCTGTGGAACCCAAAATAGCCAGTTTTTTCACCTAGTACTCCAAGTCATATCCGTTCTAAAGAACGGTTCTTCTCCCAATTAGTTCACACTGAAAAATTCCCTTTTCCGCTCTCTAGTGCAGGTTTTTTGACCCCTTGAATCCTTGAATCCTTGAATCCTTTTCATCGACCAACTCTTTGGGAGATGAACCATTAAAGAAATATAATTGCATAATAATAAAGAAAGGGAGCCGAAAAGAGGATGCTGTCAATCCGATCTAATACGCCCCCATGTCCAGGCAGCAAACTGCCAGAGTCTTTTACCCCAGCGCTTCTCTTTATCATTGATTCACACAGATCCCCTACCTGTCCCATTATCCCCAGACCTACGGCCAAAATTAAGCAGTGATAAATCTCCAGTTGATCTAGAAAGTATTCCCTGAAGATTAAAGCGCCTCCTATATTTCCTGCGAATCCCCATAGGGAACCCTCTATAGTTTTGCCCGGACTAATCCTTGGATACAGTTTATGCCTTCCAAGGTAACTGCCCCCATAATAAGAGGCAGTATCCCCCAGGAAGGTCACTGCCAGGGTAAAGAAAACCCATTGTTTACCAAGGGGCAATCCCCTGATTAAGGTAAGATGAGAAAAGAGAAGGCCTATGTAAAAGATTCCAATTAGAAGTTTCCCAAAGCTGGGGACTACAAAGCTTAAATCTTCAACATTTATCAGAAAGAAGATGAGCAAAAAAACAATAATAAAAGCGGAAATACCTAATATGAAATGGTCATTTCCCCTATAAATACCATATGCTAAAAGCGATCCCAAAAGGATCCCTAATATCTTTTCTCTCCTGTGAGTTCTGGGCAAAACCAGAGTATAAAACTCATGAGTCGCCAGTATTATTGTAACTAAAAGGACCCCAAAAAAGACCTGTTCTGAACCATAACCTACCACAAAAAGAAGGAGTGGTATAAGGAATAAGGCCGTTAGCCATCTCTTTAATTCCATTACACCCCTTTCTTCTTCCTGCTCTTTATCTGGGCGCTCGTTAGGCCAAACCTTCTTTCTCTAGACTGAAAGTCCAGTATGGCTTCAATTAAATCCTCTTTTTTAAAATCGGGCCATAGGGTATCGGTAATGTATATTTCCGTATAAGCCATTTGCCAGAGCAGGAAGTTGCTAATTCGATGTTCACCACTGGTCCTAATTAGTAGATCCGGGTCTGGAATTCCAGCAGTAAATAGATAGTTAGGGAAAAGTTCCTCCGTAATATTCTCAGGTTTTATCTTTTTAGCCTCACAATCACTGATGATCTTTCGAACTGCATGTATAATATCGTTTCTGCCACCATAACTTAATGCCAGATTTAGGATCATCCCTTTGCATGGTTTGGTTTTTTCGATGGTATCTGTCAAAACCTTATATACTTTATTGGGCAGATTCTCGAGGTCGCCAATTGCGTTAAGTCGTATATTGTTCTCCAGCATCTCGTCCAGTTCCTCAAAAAGATATCTTTTAAGGAGGCTCATCAATGCGGTTACTTCACCCTTCGGACGATTCCAATTCTCCATAGAAAAGGCATAAAGGGTGAGAACCTTAATGCCAAGTTCTCTACAGGTCTTTACTGCTTCTCTTACCGCTTCTATTCCCTTTTTATGTCCAGATACTCTATTGAGAATCCTTTTCTTTGCCCAGCGGCCATTGCCATCCATAATAATTGCAATATGCCTGGGAAGTTTATCTTTATCCAGCCTCTCCATAATTATTTACCAAGCTAAAGTCGTGAATCGTAAACAAAAAGGATAAAACCCATTTACGACTTAGGATTCACGATTTCCGGTTTTTTAACGATATTCCTTCCAAAGGAAATTTTTCATTTTTCAGAATGAACTAACTAGCATAAGTAATGTGATTTTTCAAGTAAAGATTATAGGTAAGGGTAAATGTTTCTTTCGGATAGATTAAAAGGATACTTTAAGAGTGAGACGGGATGAGCCCTAAAAGTGCCGGGGAAAATCTAGAAACTTTTAATATTTATTCCTGAATTATTGCTTCTGTTGGACATACGTCTACACAAGTACCACACTCTGTGCATTCATCCTGGTTAATTATATATATGTCATCATCTTCTTCAATGGCTTGAGAAGGGCACTCTTCCGTACAGGTTCCGCACGATACACAGTCATCAGTAATTTTATAGGGCACAGATTTTAACCTCCGTAAACCGGTTAGAACTAGATTTCCAGCACCTCTTTCTCCTTAGCCGCTAGAGTCTCGTCAGATTTTTTCACATATTTGTCTGTGATTTTTTGAACTTCATCTTGGAGTTTAAACAGATCATCTTCAGATATCTCTTTCTCTTTCTTCATATCTTTGAGCATATTATTGGTATCCCTTCGGGTATTCCTGAGGAACACTTTACACTCTTCGGTCATCCTTCTAACCACCTTAATCAGTTCCTGCCTTCGCTCTTCTGTTAAATTGGGTATTGAGATACGGATGAGCTTTCCATCATTAATTGGGGTGAGGCCTAAGCCGGATTTTTGTATGGCCTTTTCGATTTCTCCTATAACCTTAGTATCCCATGGCTGAATTGTAATTAATCTGGATTCCGGAACAGAAAGAGTTGCAAGCTGATTGAGGGGTGTAACTTCTCCATAGTATTGGACTTTAATCCCATCGAGCAAAGACAATGATGCCCTCCCTGTTCTTACCTTGCTAAATTCTTTCCTAAGTCCTTCAATTGCCTCTTCCATACTATTTTCAAGTTCTTTAATAACCTCTTCTTTCATATCTCACCCGTAATCCTGGTTCCTATTCTTTCGCCTAAGATGGCCTTTTTAATATTGCCTGGAACTGTTAGGTTGAAAATTATTATCGGCAAGTTGTTGTCCCTGCATAAAGACACGGCTGTAGAGTCTATTACCTTGAGGTTTTTGTTCAATACCTCAGTATAGCTTAATTCCTCAAATTTTTTGGCATATTTATCTATTATGGGATCGCTGGTGTAGACACCATCAACCTTTGTTGCCTTCAGCATTATATCGGCGTTGATTTCTTTTCCCCTGAGTGCAGCTGCAGTATCGGTAGTAAAATAGGGATTGCCTGTTCCTGCAGCAAATATCACAGCCCTTTTCTTCTCCAGGTGTCGTATGGCCTGTCTAAATATATAGGGTTCTGCTATTTGCCGCATCTCTATGGCAGATAAAACCCTGGTTGGTACTCCAAGTTTTTCCAACCCATCCTGCAGAGCCAGGCTATTAATCACCGTGGCCAACATTCCTATATAGTCGGCTGAAGAGCGGTCCATCCCTTGGGCAGTGGCCTTTATTCCACGGAAAATATTACCGCCACCTATAACAATTGCTATCTCTATGCCAAGTTCATGGGCCTCCTTAATCTCGGATGAAATGCTGTTTATAACAGCAGGGCTGATTCCATATTCCTCATCGCCTATCAGGGCCTCTCCACTCAGTTTAAGGAGGACCCTTCTAAAATTAGGCCTTTTCATTATCCAGATTTTCACTCAATTGGTAACGGGAAAAACGTCTGATAGATATATTCTCCCCCATCTTGGCTATTAAGGTATCGACTAATTCTTTAACAGAGAGTTCCGGCTCTTTAACATAGGGCTGTTCCAGTAAGCAGACATCACAAAAGTACTTTTCTATTTTTCCATCGACGATTCTATCAATTATCTTCTCAGGCTTCCCGGAGTTTAATGCCTGACTCTTGTATATCTCTCTTTCTTTTTCTATAACCTCTTCTGGAATAAATTCTCTTTTCAAATAAAGGGGATTTGAGGCAGCTATATGCATAGCTATATTTTTTACAAATTCCACAAAATCGGCTGCCTTAGCTACAAAATCAGTTTCACAATTAACCTCTACAAGTACCCCCAGCTTACCCCCGGGATGGATATATGCCTCTATAATTCCTTCTTTAGAAATCCTGCCTGTCTTCTTAGCTGCTGCCGCCAGCCCTTTTTTTCTCAAGTAATCTATGGCCTTATCAATGTCACCTCTGGTTTCCTCCAGAGCCTTTTTGCAATCCATAATCCCAGCACTGGTTTTCTCACGCAGACTCTTAACAACAGATGATTTAATGTCCATAACCCTTTTTTAATTACCTCGTTTGCTATATTTTCTGTTACTTATCAAGCTAACAACCCCAGTTGTATTATGCCTCTACTCGATTTTGAACCACTTCTTCCTCACTATCTTTAATTTCAAGGGACATCTCTTCTTCTCTAGCTTCGGCTTCTATCTTTTCCTCAAGTTTCTTTCGTCCTTCCAGGCAAGCATCTGCAGTCTTTGAAGCAAATAACCGTATAGCTCTAATAGCATCGTCATTTCCCGGGACGACATAGGTTATATCATCAGGATCACAGTTTGTGTCTACTAAGGCAATACTGGGGATACCAAGTTTCTTTGCTTCAGAAACAGATATCCTCTCCTTTCTGGGATCGATAATCAAAATGGCACCCGGAAGTTTGCCCATATCTTTGATCCCGCCGAGATTCTTCTCTAATTTTTCTCTCTCCTTCTCGATCCTTAGCACCTCTTTCTTTGTAAGACTACCAATAGTGCCATCGGTTTTCATAGCCTCAATCTTTTTTAATCTATCTATGCTCTGCTTGATAGTTTGAAAATTCGTTAATGTTCCTCCAAGCCATCTGTTGGTAATATAAAACATATTACATCTCTTGGCTTCTTCCTCAACGGCATCCTGAGCCTGTTTTTTTGTTCCTACAAATAGAACTGTTTCTCCTTTGGCTACTGTTTCAACTACGAAATTATAAGCCTCTCTGAATAATTGAACAGTCTTTTGCAGGTTGATGATGTAAATCCCATTTCTTGCCCCAAAAATATACTCTTTCATTTTTGGGTTCCATCGCTTTGTCTGATGTCCAAAATGAACACCAGCCTCCAGCAATTGTTTCATTGTAATATTCAGCATCCATTAACCTCCTCGGTTGGTCCCCACATTCCTTCTACTTCCCTATTGCTGGATATCAATTTCTATTGTGCGGGTATCTTATAGGGGTTCAGCTATCAGCGTTCAGCTTTTCCGCATAAGGTAGATGAGTTTGCCAGCTCGTCAGTTTTCGGAATCATAATTGGTTTTCTATGATAGCTTATTGGTTAAATTTTGAGATTTGAGACCTCTGAAAAACTCGCTTTCAGTCATTGCGAGGCGTCTACACGCCGTGGCAATCTCTTTGATAATTAACACGTTATAAGATTGCTTCACTTCATTCGCAATGACAAATTGGGCATTTTTCAAAGGTCTCTATAAATTGATTCTGAGAATACAAAATTTATTTAGATAGCACATCGTATTTTATATTGCAAGGAAAAACTTATCAGAAAAATGGAAAATGGAAGGTACATAGTATCCACCATCCTTCGCCTTACCCAGTCGTGGAAATTTTCCCACTGTTATTGTGACGAAACTACCTTAGCAGTAGTGTGGGTAACTTTAATCCTTCTTAAGGCAGCATCTTTTGCCTCTTTTGAGCGATGCCATTCATATTGAAAACTAACTTTGGTTGTTCACCATGTCAACAATTAAATATGGTGTCCCCAGAATTCCCTTGTCCCCAGAATTCCCTCCCGATGATACTATGCCCTTCGGAGAAACTACCCTCGCCCTTATAACCCCTTTAATAATGGCCTCTGCCATATTGCCTGATCCAATGAATCCGATTTTTTTATCATCAAGCATTTTTCTCCCTTTCTATTTACTTAAATCCCGAATACTCTCTCAGCATTTTTGTAGAATACATTCTCTAATACCTCTGGTTTATACCCCTCATCTTCCCATCCCTTTATTATTCGATCAAAACTGAAGAAGGGATAATCCGAGCCGAACATGATCTTTGTCTTGCAGCGGCTGTTTATCTCCTTTTTTAGTTCTTCAGGGAAATACTTTGGCATCCAACCATGAACTTCGTTATATACATTTGCCTTATGAACCAAGACGGATATCATCTCGCTGTGGAAAGGCCATGGACAGTGAGCCGCAATTATATTAAG
The DNA here is from genome assembly GCA_003599365.1 of Deltaproteobacteria bacterium. Classification (GTDB taxonomy): domain Bacteria; phylum Desulfobacterota; class UBA8473; order UBA8473; family UBA8473; genus UBA8473. Next base: position 11,464 of record QZJR01000055.1, read on the forward strand.
TTCCGGAAATTGAGCAGCGACGTCATCAACGTTTGGGATCGGCCTTTCTGTACCCAGCCGGATGCCCGATCCACCGGGAGTACCTGCACCCATAGCAGTATGCCCAACACTGATCTTGACAGGCACCTTTTTGTCATTACACAATTGGTAAATGGGGAAAAATCTTTTGTCGTTCGCAGGAACTCCTGTTGCGGCCCCATAGTAGAAAACCCCGAATGACTTTGCCTTGTCTATATACTTTTCCAACTCAATCACATATCTGTCAATGTCGGTAAACTTTGCAAAGTTATACGGCGCCCAGCTCCCATAGACGACATCAGGGTAATCACTCTTCAGCTTAGCCATATAGTCGCCGGTTTCAGCCATTTGATCGAAATTCTGTGGTTCTGGTACGCAGAATACCACTTTTACGCCAGCATTGCGAAAAACATTCATCATCTCATCTTCTGTTTGATAATACGGGATGGTTGTCTTGAACGTAACTTCAAAAAAATCCTTTAAATCCTTTGAAAACATTGCGCCTTTCTCGGTGGTCATCTGTGTTTGAAGATCGATCACTTTCATAGATTCATCTCTCCTTTCAAAAATTAAAGGGTAATTAAAGGGGACTAATTAAAGGGGACTAATTAAATAATTAAAGGGGACGGTTCTCTTTAATTAAAGGGGACGGTTCTCTTTATTTTTCCTCCATCCTCTTTGTCGCCCCATCCGCTTTATCTTTTCAGAAATATTATAGTTCGTCGCCATATCTTTCAC
>QZJR01000026.1 GCA_003599365.1 Deltaproteobacteria bacterium
AACCCATCAGACCGGGTAGAAAGTATCCAAGGAAACAACGTGTTCAAAGAAGAGGATTCTACCCTTGTTATAAACCAATTCGTTAAGTCAATGACATTGGCCGACGACTATCAGAAATCGTTTAACGCTATGATCGCTGTCCCCGTCGGGAATGGTCTCCACCGTTACAGTGCGCAAAGCGGCCCAGGCCATAGACCCGCTGCTGAACGAGCTACTCAATGACGCAAAGAATAGGGCTGGACAACAAACGTTGCGGGCCAAGGGCATGTCTCAACTAAACACTACCTCCAGCGTTTCCTCAACTGACCTGACCCCTACCAATTTTATATCCTCCTTGCCCTGAAAGGTCTTCTTATTACTATGGGGTAATATACATCGATTAAACCCCAACTTGGCAGATTCTTTTATCCTGACACCTCCCTGACTTATCCCCCGAACCTCACCTCCCAAACCCACCTCACCAAATACGACGGTTTTAGGATCAACGGGTCTGTCCATATAACTGGATGCCACTGCCACCACAATTCCCAGGTCAACAGCCGGTTCATCTATCCTAACCCCTCCGGCAACATTCAGAAAGACATCCTGGTTTACCAGGCTCATACCAACCTTTTTCTCCAAAACAGCCACCAATAGAGAGACCCGGTTATGATCCACGCCAATGGTTGTCCTGCGGGGTACAGCAAAACCGGTCGGGCTGACCAGCGCCTGAAGCTCAACAAGGATTGGTCTGGACCCCTCTACGCTGGAGACCACCACTGAGCCGGAGACATTTATGGGCCTCTCCGACAGGAAAAGCTCGGATGGATTGAGGACTTCCTCCAGACCTGAGTCCTTCATCTCAAAGACCCCAATCTCATTGGTGGATCCGTATCTGTTCTTTACCGCCCGCAGTATTCTATAGGGATGTCCCCGGTCTCCTTCAAAGTACAGCACAGTATCTACCATATGTTCCAGAACTCTCGGCCCTGCTATAGCTCCTTCCTTGGTTACATGTCCTATAAGAAATGTAGATACCCCTGTCTTCTTTGCCATATACATAAGCCTCGCCGCTGTCTCTCTGACCTGAGAGATACTGCCTGGAGCTGATTGTAAAAGTGATGTGTAGATTGTTTGGATAGAATCGATTACCAGTACATGGGGTTTGAGTTCCTTTATCACCTCGATGATCTTTTCAAGGGATGTCTCCGAAACGATATACAGATTTTTTGAGGATACTCCAAGCCTGTTTCCCCTCATCTTAGTCTGCTTGGCCGACTCTTCCCCCGAAACATAAAGGACCTTCTTTTCAGACAAACCCAGATTATTCAGAGCCTGGAGCAGCAGAGTTGACTTTCCAATCCCTGGATCGCCCCCAACCAGAACAACAGACCCCCATATTACCCCCCCGCCTAAAACCCGGTCAAATTCTCCGATGTTTGTGGTTAGCCTGTCCTCTTCGTCTATGCTTATATCAGTTATTGGTTTAGGTGTTTCGTTGATCTCCAATCCCAACGGGTCCATTCGGGAATTAGATTCTTCGCTGATTTTCTCTTCTACCAGCGTATTCCATTCGTTGCAATCCGGGCATTTGCCCAGCCACTTAGGCGCCTGGTAGCCACAGGTTTGGCATGAATAGTACGTTTTAAGCTTTGTCATTTTGATAAAAGTCCTTTCTGTGATTCCGAACTCCTACAGGCTTATTTTCCCTAACACCACAGACCTCTTAGCCCCTGTTGCCGATGGGAGGTTACTTGATATTCCCATGATTGTCTCATTTCCTAAGATGGCAAAACAGACAGCCTCCTTGGCATTTGACGGTATTCCAAATTCATCTATAGTAATAATCGGCATATCCTTAAAGAAACCTCTCAACAGGCTAAAGAGGTGACTATTTCGGCTTCCCCCTCCGGACAGAATTATATGGTTTATTGAATATCTCGGTAAGATAAAGTCCTGATATGCCCGATGAATGCTCTTAGCTGTAAAACATGTCAATGTCGCCAACATATCCTCTGACGCGATGTTTGGATTATCTGCAATCAACTCTTTTACCAGGTTTTTGCCAAAGGTTTCCACCCCTGTAGACTTGGGAGGGGTAAGTTTAAAGTAACTATGAGTCATCAGTTTATCCAGAAGGTCATGGTTTAAATTACCTCTTTCTGCCCACCTGCCATCTGCATCGAAGTCCTTTTCTCCGCAAGAAAGTATCCTAACTGCCTCGTCAATCAGTGAATTTCCAGGCCCTGTATCAAAGGCAATTATGTCTTTTGCCTTCTCGGTAACTACCGTGACATTGGCAATTCCCCCTATATTCTGCACTGCCTTTGCCTTACCCTTCTCTCTGAAAAGGAGAAAGTCCGCATAGGGAACCAAAGGCGCACCATGACCGCCTGCCGCCATATCCCTCTTTCGGAAATCGGATACTGTTACAATGCCGGTGCGTTCAGCAATTATATCTGCCTCACCGATTTGTAATGTAGAGCCCATCATATCCCCTTGCGGGGGGATGTGGTAAATAGTCTGCCCATGAGACGCAATGATATCCAAATCATTCTTAGAAACTTTACTCTTACTAATACATTCCAGTGCCGCCCTGGCAAATAGCTCTCCCAACTCAAAATTCAGCATGCAGATACCCGCTGTAAATCCCTCAAATGCCTGTTCAATCCTCCTCTTGATTTCAGGAGGATAAGGATAGTGGAGGTGGTATAAAAGATTAACCCCGGTTTTAATGCCGTTTCCCTTAATGCAAACAAGGGCAGCATCAACTCCGTCATGGGATGTCCCGGACATGAGGCCAATTATTAACCTCTCTTTTTTCTCGGCTATCCTCAAAAGTCTCTTCAATTATTCCTCCAGTTTACAGTCCGTATCTCTCTTTCTATTCTAATTCACCTCATTCATCGTGTCAACAATCAAGAGGTTTTTTATGAATAAATTGACAAAGTCCTCTACTTAAATATAATAGTCAGATCAAATAGGTCGAGGGAAAGGCCAGCAATATGGTTACTGAGCCGGAAAACAAGGAATTAAAATCCATTATCATCGATAAAATCCGCAAGAAAGGGAGAATAACCTTTGCAGAGTATATGGATATGGCACTATACCATCCTGTCCACGGTTACTACAATTCCTCCGGGGAAAAGATCGGAAAAGACGGTGACTATTACACAAGTCCTCATGTCCACCCGGTATTCGGGCAGCTTATAGCAAGATTGCTCTATCAAATGTGGAATATCATGGGGGAAATATCTGATTTTACTATAGTGGAGGCAGGGGCCGGAAAAGGGTTTTTGTGTTGTGACATACTGGACTATGCCAGAAGACAGTTGCCGGATTTTTATGAATCATTAACCTACAATATTATAGAGATAAGCAGCCATTTCTCTGCCACCCAGAAAGAACTGATGAAAAGCCACTCTGATAAAAACAAGGTAATATGGTATTCTCCTGATGATTTCGGGAAAAGGGATTTTTGCTTCAACGGGTGCTACCTCTCAAATGAACTCCTTGATTCCTTCCCTTTCAATATGGTCAAAATGGAAGAGGGTAGACTAAAAGAGGTGTATGTAACTCTTAACAAAAGTGGTTTTATGGAAGAGCTGGGCGAGTTGTCCACCCCTGCATTAGAACAGTACTTTACAAACCTGGATATAACACTGGAAGAAGGGCAAAAAGCTGAGGTAAACCTGGGGATTTTTGACTGGCTGAAAGAAATCCACAGTGCCATGGGCAAAGGATTCGTTATAACCATTGACTATGGATACACGGCAGATGAGCTTTTCGCCCCGTACAGAACGGATGGCACTATTTCCTGCTACTACAGACACACTGTAAATCACAATCCTTATATAAGACCGGGCTTTCAGGATATTACAGCCCATGTTGACTTTACAACCCTGATAGAAACGGGTGAAAAAATGAATCTGAAGAAGACCCTCTATTTAGAACAGTACAGGTTTCTCATAGCACTGGGTCTCCTCGATACCATAGATGACCTGGAGAAAAACAAGCACAACTTGTCAATACTGGAATACTATAAAGAAAAACTAGCCATGAAAAACTTCCTTATGCCCGGGGGCATGGGAGTCCTGTTCAAGGTCTTAATACAACAGAAAGGGGTTGAGGATAAAATAAAATTAAAGTTGTAAGTCAGCTAATTCTGTGCTAGATTTTTTGTACCAGGAATGTTATTAAAACTACAAGGAGGATTCTATGGTTGCTTTATTCAAGGCTAGAATTGAAGCACAATTGGCACATCAGTTGAAATTGAGAACTCAAGAACTTTGGAAGATGCGCAGGGGGAAAAAGAAGCTTCCTTTTATAACAATTTCAAGGGAATTCGGCTGCCGTGTCTATCCAATAGTAGAAACCTTGCAAGATAAGCTTAGCAGACTAACAGGCGAAGAATACCCATGGGCCGTTTTTGATAAAGAGGTTATCCAGAAAATAGCCGATGAGCACAACCTTTCTGAAGCCCTTGCCAATTCTCTGGATGAAAACCAGCGGTCACAGATGCAGCAGTACATGGATCACATATTTCTCGGCAGACCCAACGAGTATAAAATTTTCCAATACCTGACCCGGGTACTCATAGGCCTGGCAGAAACAGGGAATGCAATCCTGATAGGAAGAGGTGGATGTATCATTACAAAAAATGTCGAAAGGGGCATTCATGTCCGTCTGATTGCACCTTTTGAATTCCGTAAAGAAAAGATCAGAGATGAAATGGGGATTTCAGAAGATGAAGCAATAAAGTTAGTTACAAGAACGGAAAATGAAAGAGAGGCTTTCGTTGAAAGGTATACGTTTAAGTCCATAAAGGACCCTTACAACTTTCATATAATAATCAATAGCGCTCTCTCTTCACTGGATGAAATAGCAGAAATAATCATACATAATCTCAAGATCAGGGGCTATATTTAAGCAGATTCCTGACCGAATAAATCCCTTTCCCCTTTAACCAAACTAAATCAGGTAAGTTCTCTAAATGGATGAAATATTAAAGACAGAAGGTATCATATGGAATCTGGCCGATCTCTATCATGGGATAGAAGACTCCCGTATAGAAGGAGATATAAAAACACTAAGGCATAGGATATCCAACTTTTCAAAAGAATACAGAGGAAGGCTCAGAGACCTTGATCCCAAAGGTCTCTTTACTGCCGTTTGTGAACTGGAGGAACTCAACCAATTACTTGGCAAAATAGAGAGCTTTGCATTCTTGAATTATTCGACCAGGTCCCAGGATGCAAAAGCCGGCGCATTTCTACAGAAGGTTCATGAACTGGAGAGCGAGTTCCAAAGAGACATTGTCTTCTTTAACCTGGAGTGGGCAAACCTGGACAACGAGACCTCAGAAAAGCTGTTACATGCCCCTGAAATAGAAAAATACCGTCACTTCCTGAACATCCTAAAAAAATACAGGCCTCACCAGCTAAGCGAGACCGAAGAAAGAGTCCTGGCGGAAAAAGAGCCTGCCGGTCTAAGCAGTTGGACCAAGCTCTTCGATAAGATTATCTCCCAGAAAAAGTTCGGTGAAAGAGGGAGGACGGAAGAAGAGGTTCTGGCAGACCTGTACAACAGTAACCGCGAGGTCAGGAAAAGGGCATCTGAGGAATTAACTGCCGGTCTTTCAGAATACTCTCATGTATTAACACATATTTTTAATACTATACTGACCGATCACATGATCACAGACAGACTTAGAAAGTACCCTGAATGGATAAGCTCGAGAAATCTGTCAAACGAAGTGGATGAAAAAACAGTCAATGCTCTGGCCGATGCAGTCAGAAGCCGTTATGACATACCTATACGGTACTATAAATTGAAAAAGGAGATGTTAGGATACAACGAACTTTTCGATTATGACCGTTATGCCCCCCTGCCCTTTTCTCCTGAAAGGGCTATACCATGGGACGAATGCAGGGAAATAATCCTTGACGCTTTCGGGGATTTTTCCAAAGAGATGAAGGATATTGCTCTGATGTTCTTCGATAAACACTGGATACATGCTCCTGTGATGCTGGGAAAGAGAGGCGGAGCCTTTTCTCACCCCTGCATTCCCGATGTCCATCCTTATGTAATGGTTAATTACACAGGGAACATCCGTGACGTACAGACCGTCGCCCATGAACTGGGTCATGGAATTCACCAGTATCTGGCAGCCAAAAAACAAGGATTTTTTAACAGTCAAACACCCCTCACCATGGCCGAAACCGCATCTGTCTTTGGTGAAATTCTGGTTTTCAAAAAACAGTTAAAAGGAACCCCTCAAAGAGAAGAGGAAATAAGCCTTCTTTGCAGTAAACTGGAGGCTATGTTCGCAACCGTTTTCAGGCAAATATCCATGTACCTTTTTGAGGATGCCATACATAAGGAAAGGAGGAACACAGGAGAACTGTCAAATGAGAAATTTAACGAATTATGGACAAAGACCCAAAAAGAGATGTTTGGTGACTCGGTCACCCTCACAGAAAACTATTCTATCTGGTGGAGTTATATCCCTCATTTCCTCCACGCTCGAGGATATGTCTATGCATATGCCTTTGGTGAACTCCTAACCTTATCCCTTTATAAGAAGTATGAGAGAGAAGGAAACGAGTTTATACCCAAATACATCGGTCTCCTCTCCTCCGGGGGGAAAGACTCTCCTGCGAATCTGGTGAAACCCTTTGGAGTAAAACCGGATGACCCTGACTTCTGGTTAGAGGGTCTGACAATAATGGACGAAATGCTGTCACGATTGGAAGAACTTACAATCACTAAAATTAGGAGGATATAATGACAAGTTTGAAAGATCGCATTATTCGTGCATCTAAGCTGGATGTTAACCTGTATGAAGAGGTTGAGGCTGACAAGGGGGCTCTGGCCCAGGCTACTACGGTGGTTATTGTTTCAAGTGTAGCAGCCGGGATAGGAAGCTTTCAAACGGGAGGATTTGTCGGGATTCTTATGGGCACCATCGCGGCCCTTGCGGGGTGGTATGTCTGGGCATGGCTAACTTACCTTATTGGAACAAAGCTCCTTCCGGAGCCACAAACCAAAGCGGATCTTGGCGAGCTGCTGCGAACTATAGGTTTCTCGAGCTCTCCAGGGTTGATTCGAGTGCTTGGTATCATCCCAGGGTTTACAGGGATTGTCTTTTTTGCTGCCGGAATCTGGATGCTGCTGGCAATGGTCATAGCAGTCAGACAAGCCCTTGATTATAGGAGTACACTACGCGCCATAGGTGTATGTATCATCGGCTGGATCATTCAAATGCTGGTTATGTGGTTATTGTTTTCCATGATGGGTGGCTTTGGGAAGGCAGTATAAATGCAGCAAACCGGTACTAAAATAATGAAAAGGATTTTCATCCTGTTCATACTTACCCTTTTCCTCAGTGTATACCTCCAGAGTGCGGCTGTAAAGGCAAAAGAGCCTGATAATGCCCTTGTATTGCTTGATGACTGGGAACACCCTGAATTTACAGATGATATGGATAAGGATCCTCTAAAAACAGCTATTGGGAGAAGCATTGAGTACTTCAAAAGACTACCTCCAGACAGGGAATTTGTCTATGGTTCCCATATCTACACTGCCGGATATTTAGTAGAATCCATGAATACATTTTTAGATATCTTTGCAAATTCTACCAGTCCGGAAGACTTAAACAAAAAGGTTAAAAAGCACTTTTATACCTATAAATCAGTCGGGACTGATGGAGGAGGTTCTGTACTCTTTACAGGGTATTATGAACCGGTGCTTAAAGGCAGCTTAATCAGATCCGGTGAATACAGGTACCCACTATACACAAAACCCGGTGATTTAATGGTGATTGAGCTGGGGCAATTTTGTCCAGAGTTTGAAGGGGAAAAGATAGTAGCAAGATACAATGGCAACAGGGTTGTTCCTTATTATAGCAGGAGAGAAATTGATGTAGAAAAAGTCCTAGAAGGCAAGGGGTTAGAATTGCTATGGGTATCTGACCCTGTAGAACTCTTCTTTTTGCATATTCAGGGTTCAGGAATTATCGTTTTGGATGATGGTAAGACCCAGAGGGTACATTATGCTGCATCCAATGGAAGACCCTATCAGAGCATAGGAAAGAAATTAATTGATGAAAACATAATTCCAAAAGAGGCGATCTCCTTACAAAACGTAAAAACCTATCTTAAAGATCATCCGGAAGAGAGGGACAGAATCCTCAGTTATAATGACAGCTATATCTTCTTCGAAAAGGTCAATAATGGGCCTATAGGAAACCTGGAAGTTGTTCTGACTCCTGGGAGATCCATAGCTACTGACAATAGATTGTTCCCAAAAGGAGGGCTTGCCTTCATCACCACTCAGAAGCCTGAGACAGATCAGTCTGATAGGATAACAGGGTGGAAAAGATTCTCAAGATTTGTTGTCAACCAGGATACAGGCGGAGCAATCAGAGGCACTGGCAGAGCAGACCTTTTCTGGGGTAATGGAAAGTTTGCAGAGATTGCCGCTGGTGCCATGCAGCATGATGGGGAGATGTATTTTCTGGTTAAGAAACCTCCTAAGTAGTCCACACTGAAAAATTCCCTTTTCGCTTGTCCAAAACGTTTTGATGATCGCTCAAAGGAATTTCCGTTTGTACAACAGCCTGTGAAGATTTGACCTTTATTTACCTTATTTGCCTATGACCCCAAGATCATTCACGAGCTGCTCATCTTTTTGCGCAGGTGAAAGTGACAGGGAGTTGGCAGACGCTCCCGGCTGCCTCTTTAAGGAAAGCGAGATGCGATTCCTTTCCCGGTCTACGGCAAGGACTGTCACGACAACGGGTTGACGAACTTTCAGAACTTTTTGAGGGTCTTTCACATAACGGTCGGCTAATTGGCTTAAGTGGACCAAACCGTCCTGGTGGACACCGATGTCCACAAAAGCGCCGAAAGCGGTAATGTTCGTTACAATCCCGGGAAGCCGCATTCCCGGTAAAATGTCCTCAATTTTTGCAATCCCTTCGGCAAACCGGAAAGCCTCAAAGCTCTCACGGGGGTCTCGTCCGGGCTTAGCTAACTCGGCAAGAATATCGTTCAGTGTCGGAAGCCCTATCTGTTCCGTTACATACAGGGCAAGGTCTATCCTATTCCGGAGAGAATCGTCACGCATCAGATCAGCAACGGAGCAACTCATGTCGTTAGCCATCCTGTTTACTATAGCATAGCTTTCGGGATGGACAGCACTTGCATCAAGCGGATTTCTGCCGTTCCGAATCCGGAGGAAACCTGCTGCCTGCTGAAAGGCCATGGCTCCCAACCGGGGCACCTTTTTGAGTTCTTCACGGGAGAGGAAGGGGCCGTTCTCATCGCGCCAGGTTACAATCTGTCGGGCTAGGGCAGGTCCCAAGCCTGAAACATAGGTAAGGAGCTGGGCGCTCGCCGTGTTAACCTCGACACCGATGGCGTTCACGCAGCTCATGACCACATCGTCCAGGTTTCGTTTGAGCTCTGACTGATCGACGTCGTGCTGATACTGCCCCACGCCGATCGCCTTCGGATCAATCTTGACGAGTTCGGCCAGGGGGTCCAACAAGCGCCGGCCAATGGAGACCGCCCCCCGGACAGTGACATCCTCGTTGGGAAATTCATCCCGGGCGACCTGCGAGGCGGAGTAAACCGAGGCGCCGCTCTCGTTCACCATGATAATTTGGATTGTTGCCGGCAGGCCCAGGGACCGGAGAAAGGTCTCCGTTTCTCGCCCCGCTGTCCCGTTACCTACGGCTATGGCCTCGACGGCAAACTCCTGGCAAAGGGCCTTAGTCCGAGCTGCGGCCTCCTCCTGCACCCTTGCCGAGAGGAAGGGAAATATCGTTTCGTGGTGGAGAAGCTTTCCCTGGGCATCGAGACAGACGGTTTTACACCCTGTCCGGAAACCGGGATCGATGGCCAGGATGCGTTTTTGACCCAAAGGCGGGGCCAGGAGCAGCTGGCGGAGGTTGTCACTAAAGACCCGGATCGCTTCCGCGTCGGCCCGTTTTTTTGTAGCGAGGCGGATTTCTGTCTCCATGGAACTCGAAAGCAGCCGCCGGTAAGAATCTTCCACAGCCATCCGAACATGTGTGCTAACCGGACCATCTCCCCGAACAAAGATATCCGTAAGCAGAGCGATTGCCTCCGCCTCCGGCGGAACCACCCGGAGGATTAGAAACTCCTCTTTTTCACCCCTCCGCATAGCGAGTATCCGGTGCGAAGGCGCATTTGCTGCCGGTTCTTCCCAGTCATAGTAATCCCGGTAGCGGCTTCCCTCAGCCTCTTTTCCGGAAATGACCTGCGCATGGAAGACGGCCTTCGCCATGAAGAATTCGCGCATCCTGGCACGGGCCTTTTCGTCCTCATTCACCCATTCAGCGATGATGTCGCGCGCACCTGAGAGGGCTTCCTCAAGCGTGGCTACACCCTTTTCCGTATCCACAAAGGCTGAGGCTTCCGTAAGCGGATCAAACTCCTCCTGTTTAAAGAGCCGCTGTGCCAGTGGTTCCAGCCCCTTTTCCCGGGCTGCCGTAGCCCGCGTTCGCCGCTTGGGACGGTAAGGGAGATAGATGTCCTCGAGAATAGTGAGCGTTTCGGCGGCGGCGATCTTTTCCTTAAGCTCCTCTGTCAGGAGCTCACGCTCCACAAGGGATTTGAATATTGCATCGCGCCGCTTATCCAGTTCGACCAGCTGGTTCAGCCGGTCGCGGATCGCCATGATAGCCACCTCATCGAGTGATCCTGTGGCCTCCTTCCTGTAGCGAGCAATGAAGGGCACCGTGCCCCCCTCACCGAGGAGCCCGGCCGTTGACTCTACCTGAGACTTGCCGATCCTGAGCTCAGCCGCTATTTTCCGATAATGGCGTGCTGAAGGACTTTCAGTGGGTTGATTATTATGTGTTGATTCAGTCATTGCTTTTCTACTTTCCATTCATAGCAAAAGTAAAGAAAGGGGATAGATTTTTCAAGTTAGTGTTACTATTGGCTGACCCCAAATTCCGCTGAATTGATTTGTTATAAGTTTCTATTAATACTTTCGATTGTAGATTCCGGCAATCTCGCTTTTAATTCTGGGAATGATTCAATAATACGCATAATATCAGCAATATCTTTTTGTCGTTTGCTGCCTCGTCTTTGTTTATCCGAATAGTCCCAGACCTTGCCGGTTAAGACGTCTTCTAACGATGCTATATTCTGATTCATTAAATCAATAATTTCCCGGATTATATCTTTTTTCCCATTGCTTAGCCCATTGAGGAAAGTCTTTTGGTTCATTGCTTTATTCCTCCATTTTATTAAGCCTAACGAACCTGTAGAAAAAGCCCTTTGGCAGAGAATTAGTTTCCTGATCAGCTGGGGCTTTTAAAGGTTGTTAATTTAATTCAGGGAATACTCAAGAGTGCCGTGTAGGATTTGTCTCTCAAAAATCTAATAATCGCCGTTGAAGCAGCGTCTGCATATCACGACGGCCATCGACAATCAACAGAACGTAGACGTTCTTGTCGATGACTCGGTAAATGATACGGTAAGGTTTGAAGAAAATCTCACGGTATTCACGAATCCCTAACGACACCAGTTCTTTAGGATAGTCACCCCGATCGGGGAATTCGGACAACGTGGAGAAGGCTTTCTCGACCTGCTCCAAAACGTACTATGCTTTTTGAGGCGCATCGTGCAGAGCGATGTAGTCATAAAGCTCTTCGAGATCACGTGCTGCATCATTTGTTAGCAAAACCGCGAACGGCATCAGTGATCCTCCTGCTGTTTGCACAGACGTTTAATCACGTCCTCTGCAGGCAGGACATTACCTTCCTCAATCTGATGCATCCCAATCGCAAGGATTTTCAGGAGAGCCATTGTTTCCAGGGTCTGCTCGTAGCTCTCTATGCCCTGCATGACCACCTTGGCTTAACCATTTTGGGTGATGACCAGCGGCTCTTGATCTTCCCCCAGTTTCCTTACAATTTCGGCGGCATGGGCCTTTAGGTAACTGATGGGCTTGATCTGGCTGGACAGTTTCATGAGGGTACCTCCATTTCTTAGATATGACTAAGTATATCTATATATTTTCTGAAATCCTCTTCGTCCTCAAATACATCCTGACGGTTATTCCCCCTCGTCAGTACATGATAGACATGCTCTTTTGGAGCTACTCTTGCGGTCCTTGGCATATGTCAAAAGTATCATCTTAAACCGAATTTGTCAAATAAAGAGAAC
>QZJR01000089.1 GCA_003599365.1 Deltaproteobacteria bacterium
CCAAAGCAATAAAAGAACAAATTTGCTAAAAGCGCAAGTTACTTCCCATTATAATGCCGACGTGTCGGCATAGCGGAGCTTTTTACGAGTCCATCAAAGTTAAAGGGCATAGGGAACAAACAGCTCCCTTGCCTCCCCTACTGTAAATATAGAGCCTGTTACACAGACCATGTCTTCTCTTTCAGCGAGAGAAATAGCAAGGGATACAGCCTTTTTGACGTCATCGACCATTTCAGCTTCTTTATGGTATTTTTTAACTTCTTCATAGAGGACACGGGGAGAGGCTGACCTGTCCATTTTAGGTGCAGCAAGTACTATTTTATCTGCCAAAGGAGCCAATCTTGAGATGATAGACCTGAAATCTTTATCCATCATTATACCCAGAACCAGAACTAATCTGTTAAAGGAAAAAGTCCCATCTGATATTGCATCCCTGAGGGTCTTTATCCCAGCAGGGTTATGGGCACAATCCAAAACAACCAGGGGATCTCTCCTGACAACCTCCAGCCTTCCCGGCCAGTACGTGCTCTCCAATCCCTCATAAATGGATTTGTCTTCTATCTCATAACCCTCTTCCTTCAGTACCTCAATAGCTCCCAAGGCAATAACGGCATTCGTAACCTGATGTCTTCCTAACAGGTTCAATCTTAAGTCTGAATACTTGTTCTTCATTCCATAGTAATCAACTCTCCCACCGGCCATCCTTCTCCCTTTAATATCCCTGCCGACTCTATAGAGAGCAGCCCCATCCTGTAGGCACTTTTCCTGAATGGAGGCAAAAACAGAGGGTTGAGTCACTCCGGTAATTACAATGCCACCCTTCTTAATAATCCCTGCCTTCTCCATGGTTATTTCATGAATCGTCTTTCCGAGGTACTGTTGATGGTCCATAGATACATTGGTAATAACAGAGACTAGGGGATTAACTACGTTGGTAGAATCAAACCTGCCACCCATTCCCACTTCCAGAACGGCAAAATCAATGTCTTGTTCCTGAAAATAAAGGAAAGCTATGGCTGTAGTAAATTCAAAGAAAGTGATATCACGGGCAAGATCAGTACCCTCAATCTTCTGATAAACAATGTCCGTCAGTTCAGCTACCCTGCTCTCGGGAATCTCACGGCTATTTACCCTGATTCTTTCGGTAAAGTTCACTAAATGGGGAGAGGTATAAAGCCCCACCCTGAACCCGGCTTTATCCAAAACAGAAGAAATCATAGCGGCAACTGAACCCTTCCCATTGGTTCCCCCCACATGAATACTCTTTAATTCTTTTTGGGGATTATTTAAGAGGTCTAACAGACGGGATATGTTTGCAAGCCCAAGCTTTATGCCGGATGCCTGAAGGGCATACAGGTATTCTATTGACTTGTTGTAAGATTGAAACATATTTTAAAAAGGATTCGAGGGTTTAAGGGTTAAAGGGTTAAAGGGTTCATAAGTACCTAATTTTTCAACAACGATCTGGCAATAACCATTTTCTGAATATTGCTGGGGCCTTCGTAAATCTGAATGCCCTTTGCGTCCCTCATCATTCTTTCAACAGGATGGTCCTTGGTATAACCGTGGCCACCGAGGATTTCAACAGCCTCTGTGGTTACTCTCATTGCAACCTTTGTTGCAAGGTACTTCGCCATAGAGGCAAATCTGGGTATCAGTTCAATCTCTCTCCCATCATCAATCATACGAGCTGCCCTGTATACCATACCCCTGGCTGCCTCTATCTGTGTAATCATATCGGCAAATTGGAACTGTATGCCCTGAAATTCGGTCAGGGGCTTTCCAAAGCAGATTCTCTCTTGTGCATAGTTCAGGGAATAATCAAAGGCACTCTGGGCTACCCCCACCGCCTCTACAGCCATAAGCACCCTGGCCTGATTGAATACCCCTACTACAATCTTAAAGCCCTGCCCCTCAGGTCCCAAACGATTTTTCTTCGGGACAACAGCATCCTCAAATATGAGTTCTGTCATCGCAGTACCCCTCTGTCCCATCTCATTCTCATGCTTGCCTATGGAAAATCCCGGCGTATCCTTTTCCACTACAAAGGCAGAGATGCCACTGTGTTTCTTCTCCGGGTTTGTTAAAGCGAATAGAGAAAAGAAATCGGCTACACCACCCAGAGATATAAAGCACTTGGTCCCATTCACTATATAATTATTTCCGTTTAATTTTGCCCTGGTTTTCATTGAAGCCGCATCTGAACCAGCCTCGGGCTCTGTCACAGAAAGGCATCCCAGTTTCTTTTTACCGATTATCTGTGGAAAATACCAGTCTTTCTGCTCTTTAGTGCCTGCCTCTCTCATAACCAGTATTCCACCTATTGTTTGTACCATAAACATGGTAGATACTGAAAGGGATGCCCTTGCGATCTCTTCTGCTGCCACACACAAAGTGACAATGCCGCTGCCTGAGCCACCGTACTCCTCAGGTACTGCCATATTGAGAATTCCCTGTTTCCTGAGGAGGTCAACCATATCCCAGGGAAATTCGTCAGTGACATCAATCTCTGCTGCACGGGGAGCAATCCTCTCCCTGGCCATCTTTTTAACACTTCCCCTCAACATATTCTGCTCTTCGGTAAACTCAAGAGTCATTAACAACCTCCCTTAAAATTTTCAATGTATCGAAATCTGGAAAATCAAGTCTGGACTATATTAATTGTTGGTGACTCTTTTATTTTAGTTGTTATACGTAAGACCCTATTAAAAACCCATGTTACCCTATGAGTGAATAATAAGACAGGAACGAATCCCTGGTGACAAATTGTAGTTAATAAGAAGTAAAATAAAAGAGTCACCGACAACCATGGAAAGGCATATTATTAAAATGACTTTCCAAATCCCCTGAATTCTATATTAGTACGGAGACTTCATTATACCAAAGGGATCATAGCTCAGTCCGTAGGCTTCCCGTATAGTTCCCTGTATCTCCCCGATAGTGGCATATGCCTTTAATGCTTCAATTATGGAAGGGATAAGATTTTCGCCCTCTCCCATCTGAGCCTTTTCCCTCAAGCGCTTTATTGTCTCTTTTACCTTTTTCCGGTTACGAGTATCTTTAAGACTTTTAACATTGGCTATCTGTTCCCTCTCTGTTTCCGGTGGTATTCTATGTACCCCCCCAGGGGTCTTATCCTCAGGAGCGGTTGTAAACGCGTTTACACCTACTATAACCCGCTCCTTATTCTCTATCTCCTTCTGCAGTTGAAGGGCAGCTTGGTCTATCTTCTGGTCTACCCACTCCTTCCTCATAGCCTCTGCCATCCCACCTATCTCATCTATTTCTTTGATTATTTTTACGGCCTCTTCCTCAAGTTTATTCGTAAGGTTTTCTATAAAATACGACCCCCCCAATGGATCTGCGGTGTTCGCCACTCCGGTCTCGTAAGCCAGAATCTGTTGTGTTCTCAAAGCTATACGCTGAGACTCTTCGGAAGGAAGAGCTATGGGTTCATCGTAAGAGCAACAATGTAGAGATTGGACCCCACCCAGTACAGCAGCCAGAGCTTCAACGGTAATCCTTATAATATTATTTAAAGGCTGCTGCGGCACCAGGGAAGAGCCGGCGGTATGAACACCGAATCTAAACTTCCAGGAACCAGGCTTCTTTGCCCCAAATCTCTCCTTCATAATCTTTGCCCACAACCTCCTGGCAGCTCTCAGCTTGGCTATCTCTTCAAGAAAATCCATGCCAGCCGAGAAATAAAACGATATCCTTCCTGCAAAATCGTCAACATCTAACCCACGTTCTATCGCTTTTCTTATATATTCCATTGCAATTTCAAACCCAAAGGCAATCTCCTCGGGCGCATTGATGCCGGTCTCTCTCATATCATAGGCATTCACGGAATTGGTATTCCAGAATGGCATATGTTTCGTACAGAACTCTATTATATCCACAGCCAATTTTACGCTTAGGTCTATCGGGTTACTTGGCTTACCATAACAATAACGAGAGTGCAGAGGATCATTCGCGATGGTACCTCTCAACTTTGCAATATCTATCCCTCTTTTTTCTGCAACTGTTATATACTGGGAAAATATAACGGCGGCAAGGGATGAGGCACAGAGAAGGGCAACACTGACCTTATCAAGAGGTATTCCATCTAACAGTTCCTCCATATCCTTCAATGAGGTAAGGTTTACCCCGCTCACTCCAACCTCACCTTCAGCCATAGGGTGGTCTGCATCGATTCCCCAGACGGTCGGGAGATCCCGGAAGATGCTGAAGCCGCTTACTCCCTCATCTGCCAGGAATCTAAGCCTTTTATTGGTATCGGCTGCCCTGGCGTATCCACCAGCTTCCCGCATTGTCCAGTATCTGCCTCTGTACATATTCGAATGGATACCCCTTGTAAAGGGGTATTCTCCTGCGTTGGCTATCTTTCCTTCGTAGTCAATTCCTGCTACATCGGCAGGAGTATAGATATCCTTGACCGGGAATCCTGACCATGTAGTTAATCTATTTGGCTTCTCGAAATATGCATCCATCAAACCATCTATCTCTCTACCCTCTCTTTTTTGAACCTTTACCGAATCACTCACTTTTTTACCTCCAGGTCAACCTTTTATCATAAAATCAACAATATCATCCAGGGAGCTCCCGGATCCAAATACCTCTTGTACTCCCATCTTCTTCAAGTCAGAGACATCTTCAAGAGGTATACACCCTCCTACAACGACTGTCAAGTCATCTCTGCCCTTCTCTTTCAAAAGCCTCATTATTTTTGGCGCCTCTACCAGGTGTGTGGACGAGTGAAAACTCAAACCCAATACATCCACGTCCTCTTCCACAGCAGTCTTTGTGATCTCTTCAGGTGTTACATAAATCCCCCCGTATACTACTTCTGCACCGGCATCCTTCAATGCCCTGGCTATCAGCTTTATGCCCATATCATGGGCATCCAGGCCGGGTTTAGCCAACAATACCCTTTTCCTTTTTTCCATGATTAACATTCCTCCACGTAAAATTACACGG
Organism: Deltaproteobacteria bacterium; assembly: GCA_003599365.1. Taxonomy (GTDB): domain Bacteria; phylum Desulfobacterota; class UBA8473; order UBA8473; family UBA8473; genus UBA8473. The sequence goes on from QZJR01000089.1 coordinate 4,981, forward strand.
CTATCTGCCTGTGCCTTGCCCTGATAACCTCCCGATATGCCCTGACTTTGTCCCCAAAGAGGGCATTCATAATCTCTTCAAGAGTAGCATAAGCCTTCACTGCTTCGATACTCGGTGGTACAATATTCTCTCCCTTTTTAACCGCATCCTGGATACCTGATAAACCCGACTTTACCTTTTCATTGTCCCTTTCTGCTTTTACCTTTTTGAGCCTTGCCAATTGTTTCCTCTCATAGGACGGATCGACTTTGAATGCCTTAACCCTTATCTCCTCCTTAATCCTGTATTTATTCAAGCCTACGACTGTTCTTTCCCCTTTTCTTATAGCATCCCAGTACCGGTTGACCGAATCATCCATCTTCCGCTGAAGCCATCCGCTTTCTATTGCCTCCGGCATACCACCCATGGCATCAATCTCTCCTATCAACTTTGAAGCCCTTTCCTCCAACTGTTTGGTCAACCACTCCACATAGTAAGAGCCGGCCAGAGGGTCTATCGTATCTGCAACACCCGTTTCTTCAAGGAGTATCTGTTGGGTCCTCAAAGAAATCCTGGCAGACTCCTCTGTAGGTATGCAGATAGCCTCATCGTAAGAATCGGAATGCAACGAGCTAACGCCGCCCAGAAGAGAAGCCAGACTCTGGATAGCTACCCTGGCAATGTTGTTCAGTGCCTGCTCTGCTGTCAAGGTGTTCCCGTCCGTCTGAACATGAAGCCTGAGAAGCATAGCCCTGGGGTCCTTTGCCCCAAATCGTTCCTTCATTATCCTTGCCCACAGTTTCCTGGTCGCTCTGAATTTGGCTATCTCCTCGAAGAAATTGTTATGACATCCCATAAAGAACGTAAATTTTGGGGCAAATTCCTCTAATCTCAATCCCCTATCCAGAAATGCCTGGGTATAACTAATAGCCCCTGAGAGCATAAATGCCATCTCCTGCACGGCATCTGTTCCAGAATCACGATGGGCATAACCGCCTATAGCCATCGGGTTCCAGTTGGGCATATTTCTGGCAAGATATTCTATAATATCAACAAAATATCTGAATGCCTCCTTAGGGGCAGGAAAGATTGCCTGCTTATTTGCTACGTATGAGGTTAAAAAATCCAGCTGGCTCGTGCCCCTCAACTTTGAAAGGTCTATTCCCCTTTTTTCTGCCACGGCAATTAACATAAACAACATAACAGGACACCTGGCAATAAGGGTAACCGGGTACTTAACTATATCAATTCCGTCAAAGGCATCCTCCATATCCTGCAATGTATCCACAGGCAACCCATTCATCCCTACCTGACCTTCTGCCAGAGGGTTATCCGAATCTATGGCATGGTTGTTTGTGGGAAGATCGAAGACCACTGTTACACCGGTTTCTCCCATCTCTATAAGGTATTTAAGCCTCTCATTGGTCTCTTCAGGGGTTGCAAACCCACATACCTGCCTTGCCTGCCACGTACGACTTCGATAGCCTACAGGATATATCCCCCTGGTGAAGGGATAATCACCTGGAAATCCATTATCCCTTTCATAGTCGAAGTCTTGGATATCTTTAGGAGTATAGAGACGTTTTACAGGTATCTGTGAATGGGTCTCAAACAAACCCTGCCTCTCTCCCAACTTTTCCAGGGCTTTTCTTTCCCTTTTTTCTTCCCATTCCTTCAGTTTCTCTTTCAGCGACTTAATGTTATCTTTATCAAACATATTTCTCTACCTCCCCAGGCAATAAACACTGCTTTTTCTTTTGTAACGTTTTGGAATTTCTGTAACTGCTTGAAGTCATTTCTATTCTGGCTACTGGCATCTCTATTATGGTCCCTCAAATTCGCTTGTAAATCAACTAACTTGAATAATGCTCAGAAGCTGGGTTTTCTCCACCCGGTAATAGGAACAAGGATTCCCTTCTCAACATCTGCCTTTAGAAACCTGGTAAAGTCCCCTCCTTTGTGGTCATCGGGACTGTAAGTGATAAGGCCTGTAAGACCCCCTGTATCAAAGTTCTTCATACTTTCTATCCCTGCAACAAGGCTTTCACTATTCAGATTCTTACCAGCCCTCTTCATTCCCTCTGCAAAGACCATACCTTTAACCCAACCTAACGTATAGTCAACGGTCTGTTCTTTTCCAGGTACATACCTTTCTGTTATCTCCATCATTTTCTTCATTCCGGGACCTTTATCACCCCATGAAACGAAGGGGTTTTCACAGATGAAGTTCTCAGCCCCTTTACCTGCCGTTTTCACAATGAATTCACTATTTGAAAAAAGGGTGCCTATGAATATTTTTGGCTTATATCCCAATTTCCTTGCGTCCCTCAGAAAAGTAATCGCGGTTCCATCACTCCCTGGCATAAGAACGTAATCCGCCTCTGCCCTCTTCATGTTGAGTACCTGGGAAGTTGAATCTATCGCTCCGGCAGGAATAGCCTCTTCATGGTACTTTACCCCATAGTGTTTTGCTGCTTCTTTGACTCCATTTGCACCCATCTTACCGCTATCGTTGTCCAGTCGGACTATACCCAATATCGGATTTTTTGCATTCAGGTCCTTCATTATATAATCAACTGCTATCTTTGCCCCATTTTCGTAAGTGTCCTTCACGGTGAATACGTATCGTTTCACAGGTTCCGTCATCGCTCTTGCCGTACTTACCGAGATGATGGGCAGCTTTTCCTTCTCATAGTGGGGCATGAGAGCCGCAATCCCTGCCGTCTGGGTAATCAGAATAGCAGCCAGTATCCCATCTTTATACACAAGCTTTTTGAAGGCTGCAAATGTATTCGGCACAGAATATCGATCATCCTCATGAAAGACCCTTATCTTTCTTCCATGAATTCCCCCTTGCTCATTGACGTATCTGAAATAGTATTTAACGCCATTAGCTATGGGAACAGTGACTGCTGTGACAGGGCCTGTCATATCGGCTATTAACCCTATATTTATCGTATCAGCAGTAACTCCCCTCACCTCTTCAGCATAGCAAGGTATATTTGCCAGAAGGATCAAAACCAGGACTAAGACCCCCATACTTACCAAAATATTCTTTCTCTCCATGACACCCTCCTCTTCTAATGAAGTTTGCCAAGCATAAATTTACAATCTGTTAAAGTTGTGGTGTTCTTCACTCCTTTGGCCTTAACCAGCCAGAGGTAGGAATCATCTTCTTATTTGGAACATCAGATCTATACATCTTGCAGTAATTTCCGGGTTTATGACTGGTTTTACTATAGCTTATAGGGGCAGTAATCCCACCTGTATCCAGGTTTTTCAGGCTCTCTATACCATCGACAAGGCCCTCAATAGTAAGATTATGAGCTGCTTTCTTCATACCTTCAGCAGTTATCAAGGCAGTAATCCAACCCTGGGTATAGAACTTATTCTGCATCGCTTCTTTAAAGCTGGGATCGTATTTAAGGGTAATCTCTCTTACCTTAACCATCCCCGGGGTATCCTCATGCCAGGAGGCAAGGGAATGAACTCCGATTAGAGGTCTTGCCGCCTCGCCTGCTATCCTCACAACGGTATCATCAGTTACATAATAAGTCCCGATAAAGGTGCCCGTAAATCCAAGTTTCTTTGCAGACTTTAAAAATACCAGGGCCGTTCCAATATCCTGATGGAGGATAACAATGTTTGCGTTCTTCTTCTTCAGACCAAGTACCTGTGAGACTGCGTCTGCAGCCCCAAAATTGACTATTTCCTTGTCAACAATCTTAAGCCCATATGATTCAGCGGTCTCTACGGCTGCTTCCCAACCTACCTTTCCATATTCGATGTTCATAGTAATAAAACCTAACCTGAGGTCTTTAGTTCTAAGCTCCTCCACTATGTATTTAAATATAACCTTGACCTCATCCTCATAAGTGGCACATGGTATGAAGAGATACCGTTTATATGGCTTTACCATGTCTTCTGTCAGACCCACCGTAATTCCAGGTACTTTCTCCTTTTCCATGTGATGATAAAGGACCTTAGTTTGCCCTGTTCCCCCCAAGGCCAGAATAGCGAGTACCTTATCTTTGTACACCAATTTCTTAAAGGCTGCCAGTGCCATGGGTATACTGTATCTATCGTCTTCCACCAACACCTTTATTCTTCGACCCTGAATACCCCCTTGATCGCTTATCCATCGAAAGTAGTTCCTTACACCCGCGGTTATGGGAAGTGAAGTGTCAGCAATCGGTCCTGTCTGATCCATTATGAACCCAATCTTTATGGTATCCCCGGTTACCCCCCTTACATCTTCAGCATAGGAAGGTATATTTGCCAGAAAGACTAAAACAAAAACACCTATACGTGCTAAATGATCTCTTTTCTTCATGACAATTCTCCTTTTTATAAACAAGGTTAATAAACAAACTTTTACATCCTGTCCTGTCTTACCTTATAAACCAGCCTTGGCAACAGAGTTATATACTGACCTGGCTTAAACCCATATTCCTCGAGGAACTGTTCGTGTGGAAGCAATCTTCCATCTCTATGCCTGGCCTTGATTATTCTACCCCTCTTCTTATCTATTTCCCATCCATGTTCTTCCTCAAGGAGTCTTAACAATTTAGCCTTCTTCGTCGTTGGTATCTCAATCTCTTTTCTTATATACAGATGCCAATCGTCCGGAAGGGCACCAAATCTCTTCTGATAATAATCCAGATAGAGAGAAAATTTGTTCTGCCTCGCTACCTCCATCTCCTGGAATATAAAACCCAACTTCGGAACCAGAGCAAGGGCTTCATCTACTGTCTCTACAGGCATTATCATATGCTCAGGCACAGGGTCTACCTCCCTCTTCTCCCCTGTATTGCCGTGTAGAGCCCACCATTTGCTTCGATCATACTTGTTGCCCATCAGATACATCTTGAATTTGAATCCATCAGGCCCAACAATAACAGGCGTTCCCGCCCTTGCGTGTCCCAGTGCCAGATTGTACACCAGTTCTGAGGTAGCTCCCCATATGATGAGTGCGCTGGCAAAACGCATTATAAATTCGGACTGCATAGAATAGGTTGCTCTGTATGGGCATCTAAATCCCATATAGCCAACCTTGTAAAAAGTGACATTCAAAGGAAGGGATTGAGCCAGGCATCCGCCTGTATTTACGAGACATCGAGGATTCTGAAGGGCGGGATACATTTCATAGACAGATTTCCCTGTCTTTTCATCCTTATATCGGGCAATCTCAGATGCCACACAGCCTGCAACGCTCACCGCATAATTATTAGAGATGAATTCATTGGCCATACGGGCTACGTCCGTTTCAGAACCCTTTGTGCTACCACAGCCAATTATTCCAATGGTAACGGGGGTTGAAAATCCTGTAATAGCCCAATCCCTCACCTCCACGTTACTGAATGTCCCTCTTCCTGCCCTCATAACCGATTTATCCTCTTTTACAGCATCTTTAGCAGCGCCCAAAATAAGGTCTATTATTGGAATATCCTGGGGGCAGGCTTCTTCACATTTACCGCAGTAAATACTCTGACCATGAAGTTCGCACAACCGAGAAAGGTCACCACCTTCTGCGGCTTTTAATGCTCTACTAATCTGTAAGCTGTTGGGACATGCCCTGAAGCATGCATCACATTGATCGCATTTCAAAGAAAGAATCTTTATCTCTTCTTCAGATAAGAGATATGAATTCTTCCGTTTCTCTTTTACCTTCTCGACTAATTTAACGGCCACCTCTGCCGCTTTTTCCGGATTAGTAATCAAAACGGCATTAATGCCATCTAACAGATCCTTTCCTATATCATCGACCATATCCGGAGACCTGTCTGTCAACCCCATATTCTGTTTAAAACTCGTGGCGATAACCTTTGTATCGGTTTTTGCCGCCTCTTTCAGTATACCTGCTTTGCAACAGGTTTCACTTATTACCAGGATGTCCGCTATTCCCATCCTGAGAACGCGATTGGTTTTTAGAGGAGTGCCAAGTATTTTCCCCTTGTCATAAAATCTGACGAGATCGTGGCCCACGGATCCTATGCCGCAAATTTCTATCCTGTCTTCCATCCCTTTTTCTTTTAGAAGTTTTATTACGTTCCATGCAGGCAAAAAGTTGAATCCCAAAAATACAATAACCGGTTTCTCTGTATCTACTGTCCCCATCCCGGTTTGGATGTTGGCTTCAGGCCATGCTGGAAGGTCCTTGAGGTCCTTATCGGGAGACCACAAGAAATCGAAAAAGGCATATTTCAAAAACTCATCAAGCTCTATCGCCGCAAGGAGTAATGTCCCTCCATGAAGGACCTTCGATGCCAAGTCTTTTGCATTGCCCTCACCCCCACCACTGGCAGACGCCAGAAGTTCTGCGAGCTGATCTCCTATATAAGTCAGTACATTGTCTGCCTCATGCAGGTTTTTCGGTGAAAAGCCTAATAGTGCATTTACATTCATCATCCCATAGGCAACGTTCTTACCCCATTTGACCTCGGCATCCTCTCCGTATTCTTTCAAGCAGTGACCAAGAAGGTCCCTGCTGGTGGAAAGATGAATGGCAAGACCTCTGCAAGAAGCCTGGAGGGCTAGCTTCGCATGATACACCTCCAAATCCAAACCACATATCCCCTTTAACTTATCCAGGTCACATGGGCCCAGATAACAGTCGGTGCAGGTTTTTTCGATACTGGTAAAGAGAGGGGGGTATCTTTCTAATAAAACCCTGTCCCATTCCGCGATATCTGTAGCATGAGGAGACGGCGTTAACCAAACCTTGATCTGATTCACCAGGTTTTCAGACCACGTAGTTTCAATGCATTCCTTAACCAGACTTTCTACCCCTCTGATATCTCCTACTGTTGTCGTAATGTCTATTTCAGCATTCCCTACCTTAGCGATCTTCTTTCCATCTCTTGCCATAAGTTACCTCCTCCATTGTAAATTCTTAATATACCCTTACCTATTCCAGCCAGATTAGTCTAGACCTTTGCAAAACTCGCTTTCAGTCATTGCGAGGCGTGTGTACGCCGTGGCAATCTCTTTGATAATCAACACGTTATGAGATTGCTTCACTTCGTTCGCAATGACAAATTAGGCATTTTTCAAAGGTTTCTGGTCTTTAACGAATAACCCGTCTTAAATACGACTCTGATTACGTAATAAGCCTCTCTTCACCAGATTAAAAGCGGAGACAAGAAGCTCCTTTACGTCATTTTCAGAGACATTAAGATGAATCCTCATAAC
>QZJR01000015.1 GCA_003599365.1 Deltaproteobacteria bacterium
ATAATTTAGAGGGCACAGAGGGGATGAAAACAGAAATCTCACAACTTATTGATGTTTGATAATTTCTCTGTGTTCTCTGTGGTTTCTTTTGACAATACGCAGCTTTGTATAAGGAGGATAAAATATGGGAGATAAAATCATTATTTACGGTAAGGCAGGTTGACCCTACACAAGGGAAGCCAGGTCGGCTTACGGTGAAGGTGCCATTTACATGGATGTTCTTGAAGACAAGAACAAACTTAAGGAAATGCTTAAGGTTTCCAATGGAGTGCGGGAAGTGCCGGTTATAGTGGAAGGTGAAAGAGTAAAAATAGGCTATGGTGGATCGTGAGGTGTGTGACCACTCATCGGTGATGGATTTACCCCTCCTAGTCGTTGCCCCAGTTGTAAAAAAGCACACCTGGAAATGCCAACATATCGGATCTGTTGGCAGTTAAGAGCCGATAAAAATCTTGACAACTTTAGATGTGTGTGGTAATTTTTTTGAATGAATGCTCATTCAGATTTTTTCTTTAATCTTGCCATTTAAAAAGGGTTTTCCTTGTTTTTTAATTTTAAGGGATGCAAAAGCTTTTTTAGATTAAGGAGGTAATTATGGTTGGAATCAAATCATACGGGGCATATATACCCATCTCTAGAATGAATAGAGATATAATCGGTAATGCATGGGGCACCCGTTCCATAGGTGGTGAAAGGAGCGTTGCCAATTATGATGAGGATAGCCTGAGTATGGCCGTAGAGGCTGCTTTAGACTGCATAAATGGAGAAGATCGTCAAGGGGTTGAAGGGTTGTTCTTTGCCTCAACGACTTCACCGTATAAGGAGAAGGCATGCTCGTCCATAGTGGCTACCGTTGCCGATTTAAACAAGGAAATCTGGACGAGTGATTTTGCAAACTCTCTTAGGGCAGGGACCTCTGCGGTGAGAGCGGCGCTCAATGCCATTAAAAGTGGTGAAGCAAAGAGTATTATGGTAACTGCTGCTGACTGCAGGCTTGGGACTCCTCGTTCTGTTGATGAGCAGACCTTTGGGGATGGTGCAGCAGCCCTTCTTCTGGGAGATTCAGATGTTATAGCCACTATAGAAGATGTTTACTCCGTGTCCGATGATATTACCGATGTTTGGAGAACAGATCAGGATACTTTTGTCCGTTCATGGGAAGATCGTTGGGTAATGGTTAATGGCTACACAAAGAATATGAAGGCGGCAATCTCTGGAATCATGAAGAAAAGTGGGTTGATGCCGAAGGATTTTGCCAAGGTGGTGTTATACAGTCCTGATGCCAGGAGTCATGTGGATTTGGCCAAGAGCCTGGGGTTTGATCCAAAGACCCAGCTGCAGGATTCTTTGATTACGACCATTGGAAATGTTGGGAGTGCGCAGTCTTTGGTTCTTCTCGTTTCAGCCCTGGAAGAGGCAAAACCCGGTGATAAGATTCTTCTGGCTAGTTATGGAGATGGAAGCGATGTTTTTATATTACAAGTAACGGATGCCATTGAAGGAGTAAAAAACAAGCGGGGGGTCAAAAAGAGTATGGGATTGAAGATGATGTTGCCTAGTTACGAAAAATACCTTGCTTATCGGCAGCTTGTATCCCTACCGGAGGAGTTTATAAAGCTTTTCCCCTCAGCATCGGTAATGTGGAGGACCCAAAAGTGGGTCTTACGCTGCCACGGGAGCAAATGCAAGCACTGTGGGCTTGTTTCTTTCCCAATTCAGAGGGTGTGTTTTGGGTGTCATTCTCGGGATGAGTTTGAAGAGGTGAGACTTTCTGATAAGAAGGGTAAGGTGTTTACCTATTCCTTGGATAACCTTGCTGGTGGTATAGATCCTCCAACGGTACAGACGATTGTCGAGTCGGATGAGGGAGGAGCAAGAATTTATTGTCTGATGACCGACTGTAATCCAAAAGAGGTTAAGGTAGGTTTGCCTGTCGAGATGACTTTCAGAAGATTTCACAGAGAAGGGGGTTTTTATAACTATTTCTGGAAGTGCAGGCCGGCAAGATAAGGAGGGAAAAAATGGAAAGTATTAAGGATAAGATTGCCATAATCGGGATGGGGTGTTGTAAGTTTGGTGAAAACTGGAATAAAGGTCCTGAAGATATGATAATAGAGGCGGCTTATGAGGCATACGAGGATGCAGGTATCGATCCTAAGGATATTCAGGCTGCCTGGCTTGGAACAGTCGGTGCCCATTGGATAGGGATGGGAGGCCTTGCTTTGGCCGAACCCCTCAAACTTCAGGGGATACCCATAACCAGAGTGGAGAACTGGTGTGCCACCGGGCATGAGGCACTGAGGAATGCCTCTTTTGCTGTGGCATGCGGCATGTATGATATTGCCATAGCCGTTGGTTTTGAAAAACTCAAGGATACAGGTTTTCCAGGATTGGGAGTTGGGCGAGGGATGCATCCTGTGATGGAGATGCGGAGGACAGCCCCCAGTAGTTTTGCCTTTATTGCTACCAGGTATTTTCATACCTATGGTCTTAGTCTAGAGGAAGGCAAAGAGACTATAGCCAAGATCGCAGTCAAGAATCACAAAAACGGGAGCATGCATCCAAAGGCCCATTTTCAGAGGGAGATTACCCTGGAGCAAGCTGTAAAAGCTCCTATTATTGCCTCGCCCCTTGGTTTGTTTGATTGCTGTGGTAACAGCGATGGTGCTGCCGTGGCGATTATTACCAGGGCTGACCTGGCTAAAAAGTTCAGGGATGATCCTATCTATATAAAAGGAATAGGGGTTTCTCAGAACAGCATGATGCCTCATTTCCAGCCAGGGTTTGATTGGACAGGTTTTGAGGTGACTCAAATAGCAGCCAAACAGGCATACGAGCAGGCAGGTATTAAAAACCCCCGCAAGGAGATAGACCTTGCCGTAGTTCATGATTGTTTCACTATTACTGAGCTTATTATTTATGAAGATCTGGGGTTCAGTCCCAAAGGGAAGGCAAAAGAGGATGTTGATGCAGGAACTTTTGCTCTTGATGGGGAGCTTCCTGTCAATACCGATGGTGGGCTCAAGTGTTTCGGTCACCCTGTTGGGGCAAGCGGCTTGAGAATGAGCTATGAGATATACAAACAGTTACAGGGGAAAGGGGATAAACGCCAGGTTAAAAATGCTGAAATTGGATTGGCTCATACCCTTGGGGGACATCCTTCTGTATCCTGTGTGATGTTATATGGCAATGATCGCGGTTAGAGAGGATGTATCCGTTCACAGTTTACAGTTGGCAAAAACTCGAATCTAAGAAATACAAACCGTAAACTGAAAACCGTGAACGGTTACTAGAGGATTTTACTTTAAGGAGGAAACGAAATGGATTTTGAGTTTACGGAGGAGCAAAGAATATTTAGGGAGGCGATAAAAAACTTCGCTGAAAATGAGATAGGACCACTGGTTGAAGAGGCAGAAGAGACAGAGGTCTATCCTGTGGAGATAATTCCCAAGGCTGGAAAACTGGGTTTCCTATGTGTCAGGTATCCTGAAAAGTACGGTGCTGCAGGGACAGATAAGCTCACTGAAAATATCTACATAGAAGAGCTTATGCGGGTGTGCTCCGGGATAGGTTCCGGGCTTCTTGTCCAATCTAGCCTTGGTACGTCCATGATTCTTGAGCATGGAACAGAGGAACAGAAACAGGAATATCTTGTCCCGGCCATTAAAGGTGAGAGGATATCGGCATTTGGCCTTACAGAACCCAATGCCGGTTCTGATGCAGCATCAATACAGACAACGGCAGTAAAGGATGGAGATCATTATGTGATAAATGGCAGGAAAATATTCATTACCAATGGAAGTATTGCCGATTATATCTGTGTGGCTGCATATACTGACAAGAGCAAGGGATCCAAAGGCGGAGTGAGTATACTCATCGTGGATAAAGGCACCCCTGGTTATTCTGTTACCAGAAAGTTGAAGAAAGTAGGTAACCGTTCGGCTGACACTGCAGAGTTGCTCTTCGAAGATTGCAGGGTTCCAAAAGATAAGTTGGTGGGAGAGGAAGGAAAGGGGTTCCCCTACCTGATAGCCACCCTCAAGAGTGGAAGGATTTCCTATGGTGGAAGGTGTATCGGGGTAGCAAGGGCAGCCTTGGATGCATCCATTAGATATGCTGGGGAAAGGATCCAATTTGGCAAACCCATAAAGGATTTTCAGGTAACCAAATTCAAACTGGCCAGGATGGCAATGGAGATTGAGGCTGCCAGATGGTTGACATACAGGGCGTCCTGGTTGTTTGATCAGGGGAAAGACTGTATGAAAGAGGCCTCAATGGTAAAACTCTACGCGAGTGAAGTGGCTCAAAGGGTTACCAGTGAAGCCATGCAGATCCACGGTGGATATGGGTACATAATGGAATATCCTGTTCAGCGCCATTGGCGGGATGCAAGACTTTTAACCATTACTGAAGGGACTTCAGAGATTCAGCAGATCGTCATAGCTAGAGAACTGGGCGTTTAAAAAAATTCTCCAAAACCCCCTTGACAATAGTAATTAGAAGTTGCATACTTTTTTAAAGCTCTCTAATAATAAAGGTGATTACAACAGAGGGTGGGTTCTTTTGCCTTAAGTTAATTTCAGATTTGTTACATTCAAGGAGAGGTTGTTATGGAATATAAGAACATAATAGTTTCAAAAGAGGAGGGTGGAATAGCGGTTATAACCCTGAATAGGCCTGATGCATTGAATGCCCTCAATGCCGAAGTGGGTAAAGACCTGAGAAAAGCGGCAGAAATATTGAAGGAAGATGAAGAAGTGAGGGTTATTATTGTAACCGGTCAGGGAAGGGCATTTGCCGCTGGTGCAGACATAAAAGAGCTTAAAGATGCTAACTCCTGTGAAGCCAGAGAATGGGCCAGGGCATTGTTCGATTCATTTGAGGCTCTCGGGAGAATGCCTAAGCCAGTGATAGCTGCAGTAAATGGAATTGCCTTTGGAGGGGGGTGTGAACTGGCTTTGGCCTGTGACTTTATAGTTGCATCAGAAAAGGCAAAATTTGGTGTCCCTGAAATAAAAATAGGGGTGTTTCCCGGTGCAGGGGGAATGTATCGTTTAGCCCGAGCTGTTGGGATGAGAATGGCAAAGGAGATGGTCTTTGTTGGAGACCCTATTGATGCAAAGACCGCCCAAGATATTGGATTGGCAAACAGGGTCTTTCCTGCAGATAAGTTTTTGGATGAGGTTAAGTCCTTGGCCCGTAATATTGCATCAAAGAGTGGGATTACTTTAAAGCTGGCCAAACAAGCCCTTAATGAAGCTCAGGATTCTCCTGATCCGGATGGGGTATACAGAGACATCGATGCAATGGGAGTTGCCTTTTCAACCGCTGATCAGAAAGAAGGGATGACAGCATTCGTTGAAAAGAGGGCTCCCAAGTTTGTGGGAAGGTGAGAGATTAATAGAAGCGTAATTAAAATGAGGAGGTAAAACTCAAGTGACTGATGAATCTAAAGGAACGCCAGTAGTGGTTCCCATGGTGGGAAAGATAGTAGCAGTAGATGTAAAAGTTGGAGATAAGGTAGAAGAGAACAGTCAGATGGCATTGTTGGAGGCAATGAAGATGGAGATCCCTGTGGTTGCCCCTGTGTCTGGCACAATAAAAGAATTAAATGTATCAGTAGGGCAGACGGTTCAGGCAGATACGGTTCTTGCTGTAATAGAATAAGTAGCTAATCCTAAGGATTTTCTGTTAATGCATGCAATGGGTCCAATATGGCAGGGTTTATGGGGACTGTTGCGGCTTCAAGAATGTTTCTGACAATGGTTGAATAGGATGATCATCCTGGGAGGACTTGTGATAGAAGAGGATATAGAAAAGATACAAGAAGAAACAAAAAGGTGGAACAGAGACTGTCTGGGAAAGCATACCTTCAGGAAGCGTGAAACGGATTGGGGTTTAGAGATTAAGCCCCTTTATACTGTAGATGACACCAAGGATATTAATTATCTGGAAGATATAGGCTTCCCGGGTGAATATCCTTTTACTAGAGCTCCCCATCCATCAATGTACCTTGGAAAGCTGTGGACAATGAGACAGTACTCCGGGTATGGAACAGCAGACGAAACCAATAAACGATATAAGTATCTTCTTGAACAGGGACAGACAGGACTGAGTGTGGCATTCGATCTGCCTACCCAGATTGGCTATGATTCGGATCATCCTCTTTCCCAGGGTGAGGTAGGAAAGGTAGGGGTAGCAGTTGATTCTCTTGCTGATATGGAAACGATTTTCAACGGACTCCCTTTGGATAAATTGAGTACGTCTATGACTATTAATGCCCCGGCCGCCATACTCCTGGCAATGTATTTAACAGTTGCAGAGAAACAGGGGATAGGCCCTGAGAAGCTGAATGGCACGATTCAAAACGATATATTAAAGGAGTATACAGTCAGAGGAACATATATTTTTCCGGTGGGTCCGTCCCTAAGGTTGATTACCGATATATTTGAGTACTGCTCAAAATATGTACCTAAATGGAATACTATAAATATAGCAGGCTATCATATGAGGGAGGCCGGCGCCACGGCAGTACAGGAGATAGCCTTCACCTTTGCAGATGCTATTGAGTATGTAAATGCTGGGATAAAGGCTGGGTTGAGGGTAGATGACTTCGCTCCAAGAATCTCCTGGATATTTAATACCCATAATAACTTCTTTGAGGAGATAGCCAAATATAGGGCTGCCAGAAGGTTATGGGCAAAGATTATGAAGGAAAGATTTGGGGCTTCTGACCCCAGATCATGGATGTTTCGGTTTCATACCCAGACCGCCGGCAGTGCACTAACTGCCCAACAACCCCTCAACAACGTTGTAAGGGTAGCGTTTCAGACATTGGCAGCCATATTGGGAGGCGCTCAATCCTTAGCTTCATGCTCCTTTGATGAAGCCTTAGCACTGCCAACAGAGGAATCAGTACGCCTTTCCTTGAGAACCCAGCAGATAATAGCCCATGAGATCGGGGTTACCGACACAGTGGATCCAATGGGCGGTTCTTTCTATATAGAGAGTCTGACAAAAAAGATGGAGGAGAAGATAACCGACTATATTAAGAGGATAGACGAATTAGGAGGAGCTGCTGCTGCTATAGAAAAAGGCTATATTCAACAGGAGATTCAAGAGAGTGCGTACCGCTACCAAAAAGAAGTGGAGTCTGGAGGAAAAGTGGTGGTAGGGATGAATAGCTACCAGGTAGAGGAACCACTTCCCAAAGGTTTGCTAAAGGTTGATACTGAGGTTGGAGCTATTCAGATAAAAAAACTTAAAGAGCTCAAGACAACCAGGGATAATCAAAAGGTTCAATCCACTCTCTTAGCGTTAAGAAAGACTGCTGAAGGGCATGCCAATTTAATGCCTCCGATAATCGAGGCGGTTAAAGCCTATGCAACATTGGGTGAGACATGTGATGTGCTCCGAGAAGTCTTTGGTGAATATGAGGGAACCTCGGTAATATAAAGGTTCTTTGATCTATGCAATAAAAGGGGCGATTTGGGAAGGAGGACCTGTATGAATCAGGATAAAAGGATTAGGGTTTTGGTGGCCAAACCCGGGTTGGATGGCCATGATAGAGGAGCTAAGGTTATCGCTCGGGCTTTAAGAGATTCAGGGATGGAGGTTATTTACACAGGGATTCGTCAAACCCCGGAACAGATTGTTGATGCAGCTCTTCAGGAGGATGTAGATACCATTTTGTTGAGTATTCTCTCAGGGGCTCATGGTTTTTTGTTCCCGAGGATAATGGAACTCTTGAAAGAAAAGGGTCTAGGTGATATATTGGTTTTAGGTGGGGGTATTATCCCCGAAGATGACGTTCCTGAGTTAAAAAAACTCGGAGTCTCTGAGATTTTTGGTCCCGGTATGTCTTCTCAAACACTAATAAACTACATTAGAGAGAACCTGTCTCAGGGATAAATACTTGGTATATTAACAGTATAGATTGGGGAGACACTATGGAATTGGTTGACGAGGTACGTAAGGGCTCGGTTAGGGCGTTAGCCAAGCTCATTACCTTAGTGGAAAACGAGATGCCTGGTGGGATTGAGGCAATGGAAAAAATCTATCCTCTTACCGGCAATGCCTATATAATTGGTATTACCGGGCCTCCTGGAGCAGGTAAAAGCACTCTGACCGATAGGATAACAAAAGAGCTTAGACGTCAGAACCATACTGTGGGGATTATAGCTATTGATCCAACAAGTCCGTTTACCGGTGGGGCATTGCTGGGTGACAGGGTAAGGATGCAGGGAGTAAGTAGTGATGAGGATGTGTTCATTCGCAGCATGGCTACCAGAGGGAGTCTGGGTGGTCTTTCCAGAGCTACGTCAGACACGGTGAAGCTCCTTGATGCCTATGGTAAGGATTATATTATTATCGAAACCGTAGGGGTTGGGCAAGACGAGGTGGACATTGTTAGAACTGCTGACGTGTCGATTCTTGCTGTAATGCCGGGTGGTGGTGATGATATCCAGGCAATAAAGGCCGGTATTATGGAGATTGGGGATATATTTGTAGTAAATAAAGCTGACAGGGATGGTGCCGACAGATTGGTTACAGAGATTAAGATGATGTTAGGACTGAGTTCAACTGAAAGAGAATGGACTCCTCCCGTCATTAAGACTATAGCAACTGAAGATCAGGGCATCGATACCCTTGTTGAAAAGATTAAGGAACACAGAGAATTTTTGGTTAAAAGCGGTATGCTGGCTTGCCGACGGAAAGAAAGGATCCGATGCGAAATAATTAAGATGATCGAACACGAAATATACCGGTATCTCGATAGTTTAATAGGAGAAAATAAGGATTTTTTTGAACAGCGCCTGGAGGATATCGTAAACAAAAAGGAAGATCCATATCTGTTAGCAAAAAAGACAGTGGAGACTATAGCGAAAAGGATATCAAAGAACGCCAATGTATAGAAGCAAAGTAAGCGTCCAGCGGTCAGCACTCGACGATCAGCAAGATATGTTATAATAAATTCGCATCAGGCGGACTAAAGGATTTGTTTTTTGGCTGATAGCTGAATGCTCACGAAGCGAAAAGGGAGAACAAATGAATATAAAGAAGATTGATCATATCGGTATCGCGGTAAAAAGCTGTGCCCCGGCTTTGAAGTTCTATGAAGATATACTGGGCATGAAGTCTGTTGGATCAGAAACCGTGGAAGAGCAAAAGGCTACTACCGTATTTATGCCAATAGGAGACAGTGAGCTGGAGTTGTTGGAATCCACATCTCCAGAGGGAGCTATAGCTAAGTTTATTGAAAAGAGAGGAGAGGGGATTCAGCATATCTGTTTTCAGGTAGAAAACATTGAAGAGGCGTTGATAGAGCTGAAAGAAAAGGGTGTGAAGCTGATTGACGAAACTCCCCGAAGGGGAGCAGGAGGGGCAAAAATAGCCTTTTTACACCCTAAATCAACCTATGGAGTACTGATAGAGATAAGCGAGAGATGAGGGAGATCTGGAGTAATTATGAAGAAGGTGACCCAAAGATTTATTAAACTGTCTTCCTTAATCCTATTGTTTATCTTTATATTCTGTTCCCTTACTTATGCTGACAACATACTGAAGGTAGCTGTGCTCCCATTCCAGATAAACAGCTCGGAAAATTTGGATTATCTAAAGAAGGGAATCCTGGATATGCTTACATCCAGGATTTCTGTAGAGGGTAAGGTTGTAGTTCTTGAGAATAAACTGGTAAGTGATGTCCTGTCTCAAATTAATGAGAGTCCGACAACTGAAGAAGCAATAAGGAATATCGGCACTCAGCTTGGTGTGGATTTTATTATTTCGGGCAGCCTGACTAAGATAGGAGACAGTGTTAGTATTGATGCCAAGATGTTTGACCTTAAGGAGAAGAAATCCGTTACATCTCTATTTGCCACAAGCAAAGGGCTGGATAATGTAATTCCTGAAATCAGTGAGTTTGCTTTGAAGGCCAATTCCAGGATTACAGGCAAACCTTATTCTGTCTATTCATCTCCACCTCCACCTCCTACTGCCAGTGAAGAGGCATCTGCTTTTATGTCAGGATTTCTTGTCCCTAAAAAGGGGAAGGGCCCTTCTTCCGATACCGGTTCTGAATTTGTAATGTCTGGTGATCCTCTGCGTCTCAAGAAGGGATTTTGGAAGAGCCAAAGGCTGGACTTCGGGATTAAAGGTATTGCTGTTGGAGATGTGGATGGGGATGGAAAAAAGGAAACGGTTGTTATCGACAAGGATAGCATATATATATATAGATACTCAGAAGATAGGCTGGCATTGATAAAAAAGATTAAAGGAAAGAAATCCGACAACTATCTATCCCTTGATGTGGCTGATATTAATAAAAATGGAATTTCAGAGATCTTTGTAACCAACCTTGTCGATACCAGACTGGACTCTTTTGTTATGGAGTTCCAAAAAGGAGATTTTGTAAAGATTGAACCAGGCATCAACTATTTTTTTAAGGTGATTGAGACGTCCAAAAATGGTTCCATGCTTCTTGGCCAAAAGGCAGGGCTGGATGGTCTTTTTTATGGTGGTGTAACTCAACTGGTATGGAAAGACAACAAATACATGGAAGAAAAAAACATCCCCCTTCCCAGAAACGCCATAGTGTATGGTTTCAACTTGATTGATGTTGATAAAGATGGTAAAGAGGATATCGTTCTGATCGATAATTACGATAACTTGAAGGTTTTTTCTAATAGCGGGGAGTTGATGTGGAAGAGTGATGAAATATATGGAGGGACAAAAAACTTCTTAACCAAGTATCCGAGCGGTACGAAACCGGTTGACTCCCTTGAAGGGCTTGAAACCATATTGTACCTTCAAAATCGGATACTGCTTCAAAATCGTAAAGGAGAAAATGCAATAGTTGTCGCAAAAAATATTCCAGGTGCAGGAAAGTTATTTGAAAGAACTAGAATGTATAAGGACAGCGAAATTTATAGTTTTACCTGGGATGGTCTGGGTTTATCAGAGGATTGGAGAACAAAAAAGATTCCCGGATATGTTGCCGATTTTCAGATTAAGGATATAAATAATGACGGGAAAGATAGATTGGTGGTTGGAATTATCCAAACCTCCGGTGACGCATTATTTGGAAGTGACAAGAGTTATGTCTTGGTCTATGAGTTAATGAATTAGGTTCATCTCCCAAATAGTTGGTCGATGAAAAGGATTCAAGGGGTCAAGGGTTCAAGGATTCGAGCGAAATGGTTAAATAATTACAAAGATTAAATCCCCTTTTTCAATTGTCTGAAATTCAAAAAACCTTTTAATGATTCCATAAAAGATTTTTTGTTTGGATATTAACCACGAGTATCAGGCTATCAAGGGCGGTGTAGCTCAGTTGGTTAGAGCATGCGGCTCATATCCGCAGTGTCCGGGGTTCAAATCCCTGCACCGCCACCAAAAAAACTTCTCCCCGAATCAACTTTTTATGGCTTCCTGAAAAGTCCATTCCCTATCCTTTTTAAATCCCTTTTGAGTTGTTCCATGAAAGAGAAAAAAATCTTGACATAATGATATTATAATATTATATGAACATAAATTCAAAATATAGAATACATATTACAAAGAGGTAATTTCATTGCAACATGTGAGCAGGAAGAAAAGGGAGTACCAGGCAAGAAGGTCTGAGATCCTTGGTGCAGCAGAGAGGTTATTTGCAAGCAAGGGATTCCACAATACTACGATGGCGGAGATTGCTCAGGAATCGGAATTCGCTATTGGAACGCTATACCAATTTTTTAGAAACAAGGAAGACCTTTATTATACCATGGTCATTGAAAAACTCGATATTTTATATTCTAGCATTGGCAACAAGGTTCACAGATTCAGGGATAGCCTTAAGAAGATCGAAAGTCTGATTAAAACCCAGCTCTCCTTTTTCCAGGATAACAGGGACTTCTTTGCGATATTCATCAAAGAAAGAGGGTCTCTGGAGGCTACGGTAAATGAAGATTTTGGAGAAGCCCTTCGCCAAAAATATCTTTCTTTTATTGATCTTGTAACTCAAGTAATGCTTACAGGTATAGAACAATCCAATCTCAAGGATTTGGATGCAAGGGAAATGGCATGGGCCTTGTTGGGCATTATAAATTCTTTCG
>QZJR01000080.1 GCA_003599365.1 Deltaproteobacteria bacterium
ATAAAAACAACTAAAATCAACAACTTTCTTCAGCTTTCAAAGAACACTATCAATGTTTACGCGGGTTTCATGCCGCATTTTTCAGGATGAACTAATTAAGGGCTGAACATTAGTTCTCTGTTTAGTGAAAAGTGGAGACCTGACTCCATTAACTCTCCCTCTGCATTTGCTGTGCCCTCACAGCACTCCCAATAATCCCTTCCACATCCGCGGGGTTTCTTGACACGGCCCACTTCCATCTTCCGAAACCGCCGTGTCCATTGACAGCCATTACCCATTCATTGAGGAACTCACGTTTCGTTTTATCACGCTGAGTGTCTTTGCCTTTGGTTTCGAGTATGAGAAAATCGCCGGTTTTGAGCCTGATAATGAAATCCGGACGGTATTTTCTAACTACCCCACTGAAAATATAGAGGATTTCAAAACCCAGGTGGTCATTCTTAACCCAGGCTTCCACATTGGAATTTCGGTCAAGTTCAAAGGATTCACTGGCTTCCCATGTGCTGTCAAAAACACACATATTGATGTGAGATTTTCGAGCATGTTCACAGGGCTTGCCGGTGTACCACGTCTGCATATTGCCGGTAGAGCGAATGGGGTGATCTCTATCGAAGATCGGTTCAATGGATTCTGCATTTTCAAAACGGATAGCTTCCCATATATGTTGAACCACCTTGTTCATATTCAGTGTTAATAGGATACGCCGTCTGGTATCATCCTGATGAAAGAGGGGAGGCAGAATCCGAATTTTTTCAGATGCGATAAATGAATCAACCAGCCGTATCAATTGGCTCAGCAGATATTCCTTGTTTCCTTTCCAACCGGGTTTCATCTGGTCAAAAACATCTCGCGCGGTTTCAAAGATGACCTTTTGCATCCTGAACTTTCTACCCAGCTCTTCCAGGTCTATCTTGGAGAGTAGAGTCATGTCAGGCTTCCCTTCCAGCATAGGCGCAAGCTCCGCTCTGGTTGCCGCGTCATGAGACGACAGCTCCAGCGGCTTTACCCTGTCAATATCAAGTGTTAACCTAGGTTTATAGGTGTGGTCAATGCGGATGATATTCGGCCAGATGATCTCGAATTGCTGTTTTTCAACGACCGGCTCAATACGGGTCTTAGGCGGTGGCGGCGGTGGCGGTGGCCCGTCCTGAGACTCGTGGGGAAGAAATGTAAAGGGTACTCCAAATATATTTACATATTCGGCTTCAAAGAGGTTTGTTTCCGGGTTGACCTCATAGGAAGTCCGTCTCAGCCCCCGACCTACCACCTGTTCACACAGCAACTGGCTGGAAAAGGCGCGGAGGCCCATTATATGCGTTACGGTCTTTGCATCCCAGCCTTCGGAAAGCATTCCAACAGAGATCACCTTTTGAATATGTCCGCCCGGTTTATCGATCTGGCCTATAGTATCGACCATCTGGCGGAGAGACTCTGCACGCTCTTTTTTCGTCAATCTATGATTCGACCCGTTTTTCAATCCTTCTTCTTCATCGATATCATTCAGAGATGCAGCCTCTTCCTGGGATTCGGCTATCTCAAGCACCCTGGAATCTATATGGAGTATCCTTTCCGGGACACACAATTCGTCGATCCGCACCTTTTTATGATCAAAGGCGTATTTGATCCGGGCGGCTGTTTCTGTACGGTTGGCAACAGAGATCATGACCGGTGGTGTTTTAAACCCGGCATCTTCCCATGCTTTGGCCGTTTCCAGCCAGTCTTTACCGAGAAGATAATATCCGTTAATCACTAAGTCGGGTAGAGGTTCATATGCCTCTGCCTTCCGGTTAATGTCATCTTTGACTTCCGGGTCATTGTAAATATGATACAGTCGGGATTTATAGTCCTTTGTCAACTGGCCGTCATCACGGATTACCACCCTCGGGGTCTTGACCAGTCCTGACTCTATGGCGTCATTCAACCCAAAATCGCTGACAATCCATCCGAAAAGGGCCTCTTCCGAACTCTTCTTGCCAGATGGCGCGAATGGGGTAGCCGAAAAATCATAACAGCCCAGCACATTTCTTGCCTCATGGATGCGATCAAGCCCGTTCACCCATATGGTCGCTTCTTCTAAATCAGCCTTTTTTATGCCTTTTACTTTTGCCTCGGCAGGCACGCGCCATGCGTGGTGTGCCTCGTCATTGATTACAACGATGTTGTTTGCGTTTGCCATTTCGTCCAGCACTTCACGGACGTAGGCTTCGTTGCTTTTTGCTCCCCGTTTGTCCACGCCTTTCTTTTTGGCGATTTTTTCCTCGCTATCCCATTGGAGGGCATGCCAGTTGCGGATGATGACCTTTCCCTGCCGTAGCTTCTCCTTAAGCCCGATGGGTATAAGGTTGAACTCATCGTAATAGTTGTCGGTAGCGGAAGGCAAAAGCACCTGCAGACGGCTCTTAACTGTCAGACCTGGTGCAACAACGAAAACATGCTTAGAAAATCTGGCATCGTGGGGGTAGGTTACCTTGTTCAAAACCTGCCAGGCAATCAGCATTGCCATAACAATGGTCTTGCCGGAACCTGTTGCCATCTTGGAGCAGAGGCGGTTGAACTGCCCGCCGTCCGATGGTATCTGTATCCCTACTTTTTCCGATTCAGGGGCTTCGACGAGCCAGATCAGGGTCTCTATCGCTTCCATCTGGCAGAAAAAGAAGCGGCGATACTCCCTTTCTTCATGGTTTTGCCAGTGCTCAAGCAATCGTTTCGTGATCCCTGTAACTCCGGCGTAGGGACTTGTAGGATGGTTACGCCATGCCTTCACACGGAACCTTATCTGATTTACAATGGGGATTTCGATAAAAACACCGGGGTCATCGAAAGTCTTTGACCGTTCGGAGGCGATTACATAACCTGCCGGACGTCTACCTTCCTTGAGGGAAAACAGACGGGTTTCCCGGTCATAGCTCCAGTAATGCCCTGGCTCTTCATAAGGAGAGTTGATGATGAGCTGATCTATCTTATTACTTGTATGAGTTTTCATGTTTTTGGTGATTTTACTGTTATCATTTCTTTATCAAAACAGTAAATCCTTCCTGCTCGAAGTGGTGGTCATTAGTAAGGACTTCTGCCAGCGATTCAGCCTTTATAACGTTCATTGAAATACAATCGGTCAGGCTGTATTCCTTGTCACTTCGGTTTTCATAGAAGGTCAACCCCTTTAAAAAAGACTCACGTGTCTGTGGAATAACCTTAACATTTGGATTTTCCAGGATAGCGTGGACCATTTTTGCTGCTTGTTTTCGCATACGCTCGCCTCTTGAAAGGGCAGCTAAAAACTCAGTCAACACTTCGTCCGTTGTAACTATGCATACCTCGCCTAAGGCTAATTTTGCTGCTTTAGCAACCTTTGCCCATGGATCATCAAGATTCACTATTGCAATCCAGTAATGCGAATCTGCAAAAACCGTTTTCATTGCTTGGGTACCCCGTACAGGTAATGATCTAAATTATCATTCAGATCACTGGGAAGTTTATCCCATTCTTCTTGAGGAATTTCGCCGGCAAGTTCTTCCAGCATATCCTCGATCGGCCTTGCCGACTGGTCGTAATGTGGCTCGGTAGTGGTAATCCTTAATTCATCCACATGCAAGACTCGAAGAAGTTTTCCTTGTGGCGAGTATTCGCCTGAACCCTTTACAAACATTCGAGCCGTTTTATGCTCTTTCAACGCTGTTGTAACCTTATCCTCTTGCTCAGGGGTGAAAACCACTGTAACTGCAGTGCCTTCACCTGACCAGAGATGGAACTGACCCTTCTTGACATCCGCCTCAAATACTTCTCCGCCAATTTCAACACGATCTCTATGCGGTGTTTCCACGTATTTTTCCAGCTTTTGTTTATGCACTAAGGTCAAACGAGCAGGATTCTTATCCGGTACATGCAGCTCCACTGCTTCATCATCAGCAAGATTCTGTCCCCACTTGGCATACTCCGGCAGCAATGTTCTAGGAAATCTTTCAGGTAACTGAGAGTCTGACCCTACCGCCTCAAACACCTCATGAGCCAATTTAACAGCCTCATTGATCTCGACGGGTTCCGTTTCCCATAAGCGCATTTGGTCTTGTTCTTCTATGAACACCTCAAGCGGCGCTGTTGCGCTCCCATCCTCAATCCTTCTTAGACACAAGCGCACCCTCTCCTCAAAATGGGATGGCAGTCGTTCACGGTCAGGATTCGCGGCTCGCCAGAGAGTTTTGGCTGTTTCTGCCACCATTTTCTGAAATTGGCTCAATTCACTCAGAGCTCGTAAATCCAGGGCGTGGTCACGAAACCTTTCACCTTTAAAGGTCAGCTTTACCACCTCTTTCCATTTGCCAGCCATTATTGCACCTCCATAATCTTTAAACTTTCTATCCCCCGGTCATCTACGATTTTAACCGCAATGCGCCGGTTGTCGCCTATCTCAAACGGAAGAGATACGGTTCCCCGATACGCTTCGATAAGGTCATCGTCTATCTCCGCCTTGAGGTTCTTTGCCAGGCGTGACCAGCCGTCCTTTTGTCCTGACATGGGAAAAAATACCTGTCTTGGTAAAAGGCTCCTTCCGTCATAATCGGTATCGAGCATCCACATGGAGATATTCTCAGTTCCGCCGGATTCAATGATTCCGGTCTTGGTATTGTAATAGTCAAACCCCAGTATCTCCACACGGTATTTGCCCTCGTCATCTCCTTTATTTATCGCTTCCAACCTCACATCCGGCTGACCCATAAGCCAGAAACTCTCGTTGGTGGTCCTTTTCTTTTTCAGGTCTTCCGTCAAAAGGTCGGCATTCATCTGGGCCTTGAGCAGCGTGACGCCAGGCCACTCGGTTTCGTCAATATCCTTTGCAGCCTCGGGATCAAACTGGAAAGAGACAAAGACTATGATTTTAGGTTTGGGTACCAGCTTCTGTGCCTCCTCGATAGCCAGTGCCACTTGCCGCTGTTCCAGCGGGGCATGTTCCGGGCCAAAGGAAATAACCACTCTAACAGGTTGTCCGTACATTTGTGATGGTTCCCGAACGGAATCTTTTCCAAGATCGTTCGGTCTTGTTTCCGCCTCGGCATGGAGCCAGCGGGTGCCGGGCAAAGGCTCCACCCTGGAAAAGAGGATAAACTGGCCGCTCTTACCGCGAATGCCGGTCTTTAGCATCTCATCACGCCACTGGGCATGGCGGAGGGTTTCACCGGTGCGTGCAACAGAATCGTCAGCAGGGAGAGTTGACTCCCCATATCCACTTATATCATCCAACAGTCTAACCACCGGTGCAGGTACCGCCTCCACGGTAAATGGTCCGGTAACACGTGCTCTGGAATTATCCACAAAGGGCTGGTCATACAGGGTTTCCTGTGCTGCCGGTTCGTTATTGGCAATGGATTTAAGTGTAATGTGGGGCACCGTCTTGTATTTGAAACCACTTCCCACGCCTTCTTCATGGTGGGCAAGCTCATAGTAATCATACAGTGCGGTCATGAGCCGTTGTTTGGCAAGGGCAAGGGCCACCCGTGATGTGTCGCATGTGATCCACCGCCGGCCCCACTGCTCGGCAACATAGGCAGTCGTGCCGGAACCACAGGTGGGATCAAAGACCAGGTCACCCGGGTCGGTTGTCATAAGGAGGCAACGCTGGACGACTTTAAAGGTAGTCTGAACTACATATATTTTTTCTGAATCACCTCCTGTTGTCGTATCATCCCAAAAATTGGTAAAAGGAAATGCTGCAAAATCTGAAAGGAAACGAATGTAATTTAACTTTTTACCTCTAATTACAATCCTCTTCTTGCCTGCTAAACGATTTAAGCCTTCGACAGAAGTTTTCCAGTGGTTTCCTGGTGATGGCAAAAACTTTTTGCTTTCAAAGATAAATTCTTGACTTTGGCTGCTTGGGCCAGATGACAGCAAATGGTCATAACGAAATATCTTTGCTCCTTGCTGAATCTCTCTACGTCCTTCAAATTCTTCTTTTAGTAATTTTCTTATTTCTCCTGAGGGAAGCAACACGTAATTGTAATTTTCATCTATTGTTTTCTCACGAAACAAAGTTCTAAATTTACCTTTTGTTTTATCTTTTGCATACCAAACCAAATAATCCGAAACCGATGCCACATAAGAGCTTTGTACACCAGTTGTTTTTCTAAAAGTTATCAAGCTAACGAAATTCCCCACTCCAAACATCTCATCCATCAACTCCCTGACATGATGCACATTCTCATCGCTTATCTGCACAAAGATGCTGCCGCTTTCGGTGAGCAGTTCCCGCGCCAGGAGCAGACGGTCCCGAAGGTAAGTCAAGTAAGAGTGAATCCCCAATTCCCACGTATCCCGGAACGCCTTGATCATCTCCGGCTCGGCGGTCAAATCCTCGTCGTTGCCGTCCTTAACATCCCGCTTGTTCACAAATGGCTGGAAGTTGGAGCCGTATTTGATGCCGTAGGGAGGGTCTATATAGACCATCTGCACCTTGCCGGCCATGCCCTCCTTTTCCAGAAGGGAATTCATTACCAGCAGGCTGTCCCCTGCAACGAATCGGTTCGACCAGTTATGCCTGTGCTTGTAGAACTCGATAGCCTCTCTTAAGGGAGGATTCTCCTCGGGAGCAGCAAAGAGTGAAAGCTGTTCCTGTTTTTGTCCATTTCTTTTGCGCACCGCCTCGATGATGGTACGTGGGTCAATGCGTTCATGGACATGGAGGGACACAGTAGGCACTTCAAAGGAGGTATGCTCTGCCTTGCCAGCCCATTGCAGGCTCGGGTCAATATGCGGGTCATAAGCGTATGACTTCTTGCCTGCATCTTTATCCGTATCAGGGGTGACAAGACCTACAGGCGGATTGTTGACCCGCTTCTTTCCCCTGTGATCATACTGCTCAATCGGTTTCTTCTTTCCTGCCATCCGATTCACCTTTCCTGATGAATTATTAGGGTGTAATTGCAAATTTTCTTCAATACATTCTAGAACCACTAAGGTGTGGTCAATATTAACAAGGAGGAATCAGCCTTCACCTAAACAAGACTCTTCCCAACAACAGCTGTTTATTTTTTCTATTAATTTGTCAACATATGGGCTTATTTTTTGGGGAAATTTTGAAGTCAATATATCTGCAAAATACCTTCCAGTTAAAGGCTTACTTTCGGTGCCATAAAGTTTCTTAGCATCTCCTTTAATCTCTTCATAATTTTCCAAAGGCGTATGGAAAACATCCTCAAATCTTTTTTCCCAGACTGTATACTTCTCTTTTACTGAAGTCTCTGGAAAGAAAAATTCACCATTCTCGTCAGCCTGTTCACCGACAAACTCTAAGAGTTCCTTATTCCTTTGAGATTTGTTTTTGGCGTCATCTTTTTTCTTACCCGTCAATTCATCAGGATCAATCTCTGGTTTATCGCCATCAAAAATTACATAACAGGGTATGTGGAACTCATTGAACATGATATAGAGATAGGTGATATTGTCAGCTGATCCTGTCGAAATTATTGAGATACGTTCATTGTCCAAATCAAAATCTCTGTTCGCGAAATATATTGGCAATGCATATTTTTCCGTATCCCCTTCTACTAAAATAACCTTGTTAGCAAAAAAACCTTCATTTTTAGTTTCATCACAGATATGCCCGAATCTATGCCTTAGGCTTTTTTCGTCAACATCCCGATTATAGTGATCTTTGTAAAACTGGACAAGCCTATCGATAGGGAATTCATATATTAACGTTTTTGGTTTTCCATTTTTGACCTTCTTAAATAGCCTTATTTCATCGAAGTGCCCCACATCAACAAAACAGCTGTCGTGAGACGAGTAAATAATCTGGTCATCCTTTTTAGACAATGATCTGAGCAACTTATATGTGGCGCGTTTTATCGGGGGATGTAAATAAATTTCGGGTTCTTCTATCCCCAGAATCATGTTTCTATCATCTCCTTTATCCGTTATCTTCTTAAGATCATTGTAAGTTCTTAACAAAGAGAGAATACATAACCTTTGGAGGCCGTGACCTTTGCTATTAACGTCCGAGTAATAACCATCATCAGCATATAGCTGTGGAGAGGGAAAGACAATATCACTTATCTTCGGTATTCCAAATTTCAACTCAAGCCTACAGTCTAAATTTACTCCTAAGTTTGTATTCAACTGTTTGTTAATAAAAGCAATTTTAGATTTACCCTCATCATCTTGGTCTATTTTACTTAAGGCATCTTGCACAATCGTCTTGGTTTTCTCCTCAAAGTCCTTTTTAACATCATCAGAAATATTCTGTGTAAGCCAATTAATCATTTCACCAAATGGATTTGTTTTAAGTACCTTCAAATCTTCATTGACATGTTTTACCGCCGGCACATAGAAGAATTTTGGCAGGTTTCCCTTGAGCTTATTCTTCCAACCCAAGACTTTTTCATCACCAGTGACCTTTTGCTTTGGTATGGTATCAAAATGTTTGTCCCATAATATACCCAGCTTTTCTTGATAAGTATTAGGTAAAGGCTCATCGCCATTGTCATCAAATAAGCTTTTGAAATTTAAAACACCAATTGTCAACCCCTGTTTCCACCAATTTTTGATACTTGTTTTCGTTGGAGGCTTCTCTCCTAACTTAGCCCATTCAACAGTAGCCTCCCATTTTGTTCCGTGCTTACTTTCTTCGAAATCGTAATCTTCCTCATCAATATCAGCGATACTCTGCCCTTCCTCCAATTTCAAACTAATCTTCTGGGTTATCGTTAGGTTTCCGTTTTTTTCATCAAGATGAATGCTAAACTTTTTCTTTTCATCTTCTGATAGACCGCAAAAACTAACTTCAATGATAATGTCCTTCGATAAGTCATCATGATGGAAACATGCCTTTGACATTTTGGCCTTGCTAAAATTAAAAAAAGATCAAGGGCTTCCAGAATATTTGACTTTCCCGTGTTATTCTCTCCAATAAGAGCACACAGATCCGTCATGCTCAAAAAGATCCCCTCTGGACCAAACGTCTTAAAGTTTTGAACCTTGAGAGACAAGATCTTCATGTTTTGCTCCCTTCAGCAATGAGATTAAAGCTGCATACTATCTTATGTGCATAGACTGAGTACTTCCTTCCCTTCAACATGCCTACTATTCAATGCTCTGAAGGCACACCAGATAAGCTATCCTGATTAACAGTGGCATTCCTTTTTTCCGACAATTCTCCTGCAAGCCTTTCCCTTTCACCAATCAACCCTCAATCCTCTCTCGGCCTTGCCTTTCTAGCCACTGCCACAATAGCGTCCAGCTTCTCCTTCACCTCAGGATCAATCTTATCTTTGGGGACAAAACGAGCCACTTCGTGAAAATTCTTTTTGTCCATAATGTTGTAGAGGTTAAGATTTTTGAAAAATGCTTTGAAGAGGGGAGTGAGGAAATCCTCGCTTACTTTTGTGTCTCTATCCCAGGGAGACCCCTTTCCAAGAGTTTCCATAGCCTTTGCCACCTCTTCTATGGCTTCTCTCATAGCCTTTTTGCGTGACTCAACGTGGGCGGATTCAAAAAGTGGCCCTGGAAGCTCCTCTCTGCCAATGGTAATGGCATAGGCTTCGAGGAACTCGGGATAACAAAGGTAATTTTCGATCTCCCGCCTTGCCCACATAAGGCCACGAGCTCCAAGATCATCAGGAAGTTCTTGTTCCAATCGGTCAAAGATGGCAATGCCCTTTAGTCGAGGAACAGCTTCTCGAAGGCCAAAGAAGTGTTTTCGTACCTCAGTCGGTTGATTACCTACGTAGTGAACAAAAGGCCTTTGTAATACCTCTTTAGCTTCATTATGTTCCAATATGTTGGCAAAGGTTCTCAAAATCGCCAGATCGGTTGATCCTTCCAGGTATAGTACCCACCCGGTTTGCTCTGCCTGATAGTAGTGTTCAAATCCTATATCTCTTAGACTCTTTAAGACCTGGCTGCCTCTGTCGTTGATGCGGTGCGGTTTTCCCACAAAAGCAACGACAACATCACGTTCTGCTGCCTCATTGAGCAGAACCTCGGAATGACTCGCGGCAATGATCTGATTCCCGTTTTCCTGGGCAACATCCGTCAGAAGCTGATAAACCTGTCTTTGGCGGAGGATTTCCAAATGAGCATCAGGCTCGTCGAGCAACAGTACGGAGCCTGGATGAGCATACATGTAGGCGAGAAGTAAAAGAGTCTGCTGTAAACCCCTTCCCGAAGATGAAAGATCAAGCTGGTTGCCCCGTTCTCTATAACCCACAACGATTTCGCCTCGTTCAGTAATATAGTTGGGAATATTAAGCTCGGTACCAAAAAGGGTTTTGATCTGGTCGGTAAGTTTCTGCCAGCGGTCCTTTTGGCTGAGATGAATCATGTAGCATAGGTTGCGTAGAACTTCAGCAGTCCTACCTTCCCCAACCCGGACATTGATGGCACCGGGATCAAGCCGATCTTCATTTGCTACCAATCCTGACATAGGGGGGAGAAATGCCAGTTGAACATTTTCTGTTTCCTCAGGAATGGGCATTCTTTCCGGATTCTCTTTTTTAGACAGGCGAAGAGGTCTGCAGTAAAAGGATTCCTCGTTAGCGTAATAAAATTCTAGTCCGCACTTCCATGTTTTATCGGCAGTTATTCCTTCAACAGTCACATCAATGAAGATATGTTTTGTCTCTTGTTTTTCCGCAATTCTCTTGACATCTCTTACTCCAAGATCACGCCAGAGAAGTTTTGCATTAGGAACCGGTACGGCTATCAGATCTCTCCGGTTGATGGTTACCCCCGGACGTTTTCCCGGTGATGTTTTGCCCTTTCGCTTTTCATTCCAGCGTTTTAGCCCGATTTCCCAAAGAGCTAGTGCTTGAAGTGCAGTAGTCTTCCCTGAATTGTTTGGTCCAATAAGGACGACAGGATTTCCTAACTCCACCTCTACCCTATCGAATCTTTTAAAGTTTTGGATTATTAGCTTTGTGAGCATTATCTTTTCCCCTATATAACAGCGCACTTAAGTGCCCTGTTGAATTTAAAACTGTATTCCATCTCTATACTATCTCTGCACTTCGAACCATTCAGCCACCAAGGGCCTGATTCTGGCAATAATTGAGAAATCATGATCCCTGTGCAAGAGGCGAGCTCCTGCCTCAATAGCGATTTGGGCAATGCAACAGTCTAAAGGGCTGTTAATAGTCTCTCCTTTTCGCCTCAATTCAAAATATATCCTGGCGGCATCTCTCCAGGTATTCTCTGAGGCTTCAAGATAGTACTGGTTGGAAAGATACTCATCAAGTCTGTTCCATTCGTGATCGTCCTTGGCACCCTGGAGGAGCTCCAGTTGCGAAAAACGGCTTAATACCCAGATATCATCCCTGACTCTCTCGCGAAAGTAGTGTAATACCTTACCTTTTCTGTCCCTGAGGACCTCAATCCAGACCGAGGTATCAACTAAAATCATACTCTCGTTTTCCTTAACTTCTTATGGTCGAAGCCCTTATAAAATTCGATAGAGCCAGCCAGTTCAGTCAGATCCTTACGTTTTCTCAACTGAACAAATTCCCTCAGTGCCTCATGAATAAGGTCCTTCTTGGTTTTTGCCTGACTGACCGAAAATGCGTCCTCCAGGAGATCATCGTCTATTACAATATTGGTCCTCACAACCATCCTCCTCATGTGTATTTAATACACATTATACACTTCATATATGATTCGTCAAACCAAAAAAAGTTTCCTGCCTTTTTTTGAGAGCTTTGAAAAACTATAGTTCTTCTGGAAATTTGTCGATAATAAAAACATGTCTGTATAGCTGTGTACTTTTGATCTAAAGAGAGAGGGCGGGTAAGGTGGTAAGTTGTATGGTTTATGAATTTGCTGGCAGTAGACGCATCTGGACTTACAGAAAAAGGCAAAAATTTACTTGACAGTTATAATGATATATGAGAAGTATTCGCAAAAAGCAGTTTTTCACTAATGTACCCTATACCGATTTTGTTGAAAAAAGCCCGTACTTATTTTTTAACTTTGACGGCTTCGTAAAAAGTCCATGCCAGTCATTGCGAGGAGCAAAGCGACGAAGCAATCTCAAATAATATCAATAAGTTATAGATTGCTTCGCTTCG
>QZJR01000073.1 GCA_003599365.1 Deltaproteobacteria bacterium
TGCGAGGCGTGTGCACGCCGTGGCAATCTCTTTGATAATCAACACGTTATGAGATTGCTTCACTTCGTTCGCAATGACAAATTAGGCATTTTTCAAAGGCCACGTACACTTTGACCCACGGAGGGAAATTCTATATTATTGAGTATGTGCCAGCCCGTGTATGCAGGGAGACTGGAGAGCAATTGTTTTCCCCTGATACCGTGGAACATATCCAAGATTTGATCAAGGGGGGGAAGAAGCCAGCCAGGGTGATTGAGCCCCCTATTTACGAATACGCATGAACGATGCCCAACACTTATAATGCCTCCCGTTGTCAAGAGAAAAAAGCTTTGCCATGATGATTCTATCGAAGAAGCGAAGGTTCTTCTTAAAGATTTAAAACCATAGCAGTTTCATCACAATCGGGGAACTTAATACATTTTAAACAGTCCGCCCATATCTTGTGTGGGAGAGCAGATTTGTCTATTATCTCGAACCCTAGTCTTTTGAAGAACTCAGTCTGGTATGTCAAAGCAAAGACTTTATATATGCCTAAAGTTTTACATTCAGATAGGCAGGTCTCTACAAGTTTAGCACCAATACCCTTGCCCCAGAAGTCTTCACGTACGATGAGAGATCTGATTTCTGCCAGGTCTTCCCAGCAGATATGCATGGCACATGTGCCAATGATATTCGCTGCCTTTTCGTCCACATAAACACTAAAGTCTCTGACATTATCATAAAGCTCACTCAAAGAACGAGGCAACATCTCGCCCTTTTTAGCATAAATCCCTATTAAATCCTGAATTTCTTTGACATCTCTCACTCTTGCTTTTCTGATCATATTAAAGTATTACAACACCCCCTTGACTTCTTTAACAACGTCTAAAACCTCTCTATTTGTAGTGTCAATGGTCACATCAGCCTTAGCATAAAATGCTTCTCTTGATTTTAGCAGTTCCTTGATTTTGGTAAGTTTACCAGAGACAGTTAATAATGGACGATCATCATTTCCCATTACCCGGGAGAGGATCACTTCCGGGGTTGCTGTTAGACATATTACTATGCCATTCTTTTTCAGGTCATTGATATTCTCAGGATTAATTACCACCCCTCCACCGGTAGCTATAACCAACCCCTTCAAGTCTGACAGGTCATTAACAACCTCCCTCTCTATATCTCTGAAGTAACTTTCCCCAAATTTTTTGAATATCTCGGGCACTTTAATTCCGAGTCTTTTTTCTATTACATCATCAGTATCAATAAATTCAAAGGAAAAATCCCTGGCCAGAATCCTTCCCACCTCCGTTTTTCCTGTGCCCATAAATCCTACCAGTACTATATTCTTGTTGAACTTTATCTTCTCCATCGTTACAAAATTTCCCAAAACTATCAATCAGAAATTTGAAAACTCATTTGAATCATGCCTTTCAGCCATTGTCGGGGGGAGCTATTCGTTTACTTCTTATAAACTACAATTTGTCACAAGTGATTCGTTTCAGTTGTATTACGAGCTCATTAGGCGATATTGATTTGTGACAATGCCTTACGTATAACAAGTAAACGAATAGCTCCCCCGACATTTTGCGGCTCATCGATGAGTTTTCAAATTTCTGATCAATAATTCTTAATGTAGTTCAGGTACCCCTCATAATTTCTCCTTATCTCTTCAACAGAATCCCCTCCAAACTTTTCTAAGAAAGTATTGGCAATTTCAATGGCTACCACTGCTTCACCGATCACTCCTGCGGCTGCAACAGCACAGGTGTCAGACCTCTCCACACTGGCATTAAAGCTCTCTTTGGTATCAATATCTACTGATTTTAAAGGTTTGGGTAAAGTGGGAATGGGTTTCATGGCAGCCCTGGCAATTATATGTTCCCCATTAGAGATTCCTCCTTCAATACCGCCTGCATTATTTGTCTTTCTGTAAAAACCCTCCTTTGGTTTAGACCCTTGAGCTTCTGTGTCAAAAGGCACTTCAGATAACCCTTTGTCATCTCTGGATGGTGATTTATAGTATATCTCATCATGAACCTGAGATCCCCATCTCCTGGCAGACTCAAATCCCAAACCAATCTCTACCCCTTTAATTGCCTGTATACTCATCAGCGCATATGCTATCCTTCCATCGAGTTTTTTATCCCATTGGGCATAAGTTCCTAACCCGACAGGCACACCTGTGACCACTATCTCGAATACCCC
The DNA here is from genome assembly GCA_003599365.1 of Deltaproteobacteria bacterium. GTDB lineage: Bacteria > Desulfobacterota > UBA8473 > UBA8473 > UBA8473 > UBA8473. The sequence continues at coordinate 2,185 of QZJR01000073.1, forward strand.
TCCAAGTGAATCTCCCCCGACTTTTGCCTCATCTATTTTAGCTTTCATCTCTCTTTCGGCATTATCATCAATACATCTCAGCTCCGAAACCTCAGCCCTTCCGTATACATCCTCAGGGGTTAGATTCTGGGTACTGATCCCTATCCCCCCTATTTCAGTTACATGGCTAATTATCTTAATCCCAAATTCTTTAAGAAGACATTTTGCTACAGCCCCTACAGCAACTCGACAAGCAGTTTCCCTTGCGCTTGCCCGTTCAAGAATATTTCTGATATCCCTTTGATTGTATTTGATAGCACCGGCAAGATCGGCATGACCGGGCCTAGGTCTGTTAAGACGAATCCCCTTTCCTTCATGTTGAGTGGATATAGACATCTCTGCCTGCCATTTTTCCCAGTCTTTGTTTTGGATAACCATACTTATAGGAGAACCCATAGTCTTGCCCCATCGAACCCCGGAGGTTATATTGACTATGTCCTTTTCTATCCCCATCCTCAGTCCCCGGCCGTAACCTATCTGCCTCCGGGCAAGATCGAAATTTATGTCATCTTCTTTAACACTCAAACCAGCAGGTATGCCTTCGAGGATGGCTGTCAGAGAGCTTCCATGTGATTCCCCTGCTGTAAGATACCTTATCATAATGGTCACCTGGGGCTGCAATTGTTAAAAGGGTTCGAGGATTCAAGGATTCCAGGGTTCAAGTGTTTGTTTTCTAACCAATTTAACTCGAATCCTTGACCCCTTGACCCCTTGAATCCTTATGTTATGATTTTACCAACTAATTTGGAGATGATCCATATTTAGAGGTATGACGATCTTTTTAACTGACGGGTTTTTGCTTGACAATAGTGGGGGTAAGGAATATCAAAAGCTCAGTTATTTCGTCCTTTTTGTATTTACTCTTAAACAGCCACCCGAGGATGGGAATCTTTGAGAAGAAAGGTACGCCGCTTACTGCATCAGTCTGCGTACTTTCATAAATTCCACCGATTACCGTTGTCTCTCCGTCTTTCACAATAACCTCTGTCTCTGCGCTCCTGGTATCTATGCCAGGTTCTCCGCCATATCCTGTTTGAGAAGACTTCTGATCTTTCTTTGCCAGGACCTTCATTATAATACTTCCATCCGGTGTAATGTGGGGGGTAACTTCCAGTAAAAGGGTAGCCAACTTGAATTCCGTGGATACGACTCCTTGTTCATTCTGTTTGGGATAAGGAAGAGCCACACCCTGTTCTATCTTCGCCTTTTTATTGTCCATGGTAACGATCTTTGGTCTCGATATGATCTTTACCTTTTCGTCCTTTTCCATGGCTGTCAGCTTTAAATCCAGTGTTGCTGAAGAATTTACAAGACCCAAACCCAATCCTCCATGAGTTAAACTGGAGGGGAGATTTATTGCATAATTGCTGCCTGCCGTTCCTGAAACGGTATAGGTGCCCGACGAAACACCTCTTGGACCATATTGCCCGCCCCATTGAACGCCAAGTTCTCTTGTAAATGTCGGATTGCTCTGTACTATCCTTGCCTCGATCAGTACCTGGGGGGTTGGAGTATCCAACTTCCCTATTATCTTTTTTGCTTCCATTACAATCCCTTTAATGTCGGTGATGAGTATAGAATTTGTCCTTTCATCAGCAGAGGCTTTTCCCCTTTTAGATAACTTGTTCTGTATCTGGAGCAAAGTATCTTTAGCCAATGCATAGTTTACAGGGATTATCTCTGTGACTAATTCTTCAACCTCTTCTGTTCCTTTCTTTTTTGCTAACATAACCTGTTCTTCCTTCATGAGTTTTTCAGAAGGGACAATCCTGATAATATTTCCTGCCCTGGTCATTCCCAGATTATTGGTCTCTAGAATAACATCCAGCGCCTGATCCCACGGGACATCAACCATTCTGATTGTAACCTTGCCTTTAACTTCGTCTCCGAAAACTATGTTCAGGTTGCTAACCTCGGCTATTAGCCGAAAGAGATTCTTTATGTCCGCATCCTTAAAGTCCATTGAGATTCTTTTGCCGGTATATTTTCCCCTCAAACCTCCTTCCACAGGGGTTAACTCGACGTTAGGATTGATCTTTTCAGCTTTTTCTGTCTGAACCCCCTCTTCATAGTTCTGGGTCTTGGTTGCTTCAACCTTTGTCCTTGGTACAGCAGATAGAGGCGGAGGTGAAGAGACCTCTTTATGCAATGCCTCCTGGGGCTGATTGAAGTCGAGATATATTTTGTTTTTCTCTTGAATAATATGATATGGTACCATAGTCCTCAATTTTATATCAATCTTAACGGCCTTTTTGCCTGAAATTATGGTTTGATAAGGGTTAATGAGTTCTACTGCACTGTTGGTTGCTTTAATGTTTATGCCTTCCCGGAGTTTTTTGGGGATATCCATTTCAACCAATTCCAAAACCAATCTATCCTTGGATACCCTGGAAAGATCATATTTAGCCTCACGGGATGTGGATACTATAATCTGAGACTTTCCTGTTGTCTGCCTGAAATCTATACCCTCAACTGTCCCCTCTTTTTTAACCTGTGTTTTATCAGCAGAGATTGCTTCTGGCTTAATAGGTTCTGGTTCGGCATAAAGGACTCTGGGAGAGCATGTAAAAATCGAGAAAGTGGATACTGCCAGGAAGAAAAACACGAACCTTCTTGTCCGCTTGTTGCAAACAAAATTCCCTGGATACTTCATTGTGTTTCTCCTCCTTCAGCATTATGGAGTTTAAGAGAAGCCGTTCTGGTTTTAATCTTACCGGAATTATTACGGTACACTTCTTCTATTATTACCCTGTCCTTTAGTATATTTGTAACCCTTCCATTATTTTCACCTATAAGGGTTCCTTTCTTCACTACATATCCTCTGCCTTCAGGGTCCTCAACCATAGCCATGTTCTTATCATTCCTCCATATAATTCCGATGAGTTTTAACTGGCTAAAGTTATATCTCTGAAGTGGGACGAGCCGTTCACCTCTTGTCTTGCCCTTACCCACTGCAGCTTTGGAAATAAACGGTTTAAAAGGGTCCCTTTTGCTCATAGAGTTGTGGCTGTACTTGACCCCTTTATTATTAATCCCCCCTTTTTTCTCAGGGGTTGCTCTTTGAGGTTCATTGACGGCTCTATTTCCACCAGTATTTTTTGGAAGGGAATCAGTTGATTCAGGTTTAGTCTCTGAGGTTATCAAAATAAATGAAAAAAACAGGGCAACGGAAAGGAGTAATATATGAGTCTTAGAGTGACTACTTCCCTTTGGTATTCTTAGTTTCACTTTTATCTTCTTTCTCAAGAAATCTAAAGGTTGTTGCCAGACAAGAGGTGGTCAATGAATCCTCTGTATCAGAAATCTTTGTGATACTCACGTTTAGGTTTGTAATATTTACTATACGGGTTAGCTTACTCACTCTGTTGAAGAAGGCAACAATATCGTGAAATTTCCCCAACACCTTAATGTCAACAGGAATTTCGGCATAAAAATCTTGTTTAACCTCCGGCATTGGCTTGAAGAGCAAAAAATCAAGCCCTGCCTCCCTTCCCAGCCTGGATATGTTGTATAGCAGAGCAGGGACTTCTTTTTTGTTGGGGAGCTGGACTAATGCTATAGTAAAATCCTCATTCAATTTTGCCACTTCTTTCTTAAATTGTGGCAGTTTTCTAGCAATAGTCTGTTTTTTTATCAAATCTGATTGCAATTGGTCCAGTTTAGATTGAAGCTGGCTTATCTCTGTCTGCTTGGGCATATAAAAAAGGTAGTAGTAACCACCAGATATCAAAAGCAAGATACCTATAAGTATCATTATCCTTTTTGGAGTAGGTAATTTTGCTATCTTATCCAGTACTTCAGCCACTTCAATTGCTCACTTATTTTCAGGCAGTAATACCCGGCATGTGATATCGAACCTTTTAAGTCTCAAACCTTCCTGTATTTCTTGCTGTGATTGAATAAGCTCAATATCTGAGAAGTAGGTTGACCTTTCCATGTTCCTCATAAAGCTGGCAATCGTTTCATTATCCAGTGCTATACCACTCAGGGTTAATTTTAAATCTATTTCTTGCAGTGAGGTAATCCATAATTTGCCTGGGGTGTTTTTACTGAGTTCGTCCAGCATGTGTACCGGGCCGGTCTTTTTACGATTCAACATGTCAATGACCTTAATCTTCTCCTGCAGTTCTTTCCTTCTTTTTTTATATTCTTCGACATCCCCCACTACTTTATTCAAGCGATTGATCTCATCTTCGGTACTTTTAATCTCAGAGTTTAGCGTATTGATTTTCCCTGATGCATTAATCTGAATATAACCAAGAACAAGTACCAACAGTACCAAAGAGAGTATACCTATAGATATTGATTGCCTTGCACCTTCTTTCTTTCTATCTTCCCTTACCGGTAATAGATTTATCCTTATCATTTGTCCCCAGTCCGTCTTAATGCCAAACCTACACTCACAGCCATCAGCGGAGCGATGTATTCAAGGTATTCCGGGTCAAATGCCTTTTCACCACAATCAATACCTGCAAAGGGGTTTAGCACCTCTACAGGAATATCTGATACCCTATCCTCTATGAGCCTTTTTAATTCAATGCTCTTTGAGCATCCTCCGCTCAGGTATATTTTATTGATGTGTTCATCTGTAAAGGTTGCCCAGAAGAAGTCCATAGATCTTTGAATCTCTGTAGCCAATGAGAGGGATACCTCCTTAACAATATCTTCTATCTCACTATAGTCGATCTCCTTGACCTGTCCGCCTATCTTCAGAGTCTCCGCTTCCTCGTAGCTAATATCCTTTCTCGTTTGAATCTCCGCAGTAATCTTATTGCCTCCAATAGATATAGCTCGTGTAAAAACAGAGATACCATTTTTAAGAATATTCATATTCAAAATACTGGCGCCAATATCGACAAGGGCTATTACCTCATCTTCATTATATGGGTAATTCATCTCAAACATATTCTCTAAGGCAAAGGAATCAACATCCATCACAACGGCATTCAACCCGGCTTCTTTTATTACCTTAGTGTAATCGTTAATAATGTCCTGTTTAGCAGCTACCAGGAGTACATTCATTTGACTTTTGTCTTCGGGGTTTTCTCCCCATATATGAAAATCAATATTCACATCATCAATCTCAAAGGGGATATACTGTTCTGCTTCCCATTTAATTGATTCCTCAAGCTCATTCTCAGCCATAACGGGAAGAGATATATTTTTAACGATTACAGAGTGTCCGGATATTGAAGTAGCTACATTTTTGGTTTTTATGTCAAGATTCGACACTAAATTTTTGATGATATTAGTAACAGCGCCTTGGTCCTTTAAGGCTCCATCGACAATAGTGCCCGGAGGCAGGAAGCCAATCCCCACATTCTTCAGTTGGTAGCCATTTTTGGTTTGCTGAAGTTCCAATAGTTTAACAGAGCTGGAACCTATATCTATGGCAATAATGTCCTTCTTTGGAAAGAAAATCATACTTAAAGACTCTCAGGTTAAAGTTACTATTCAGGTTGTTTAGGCTGAAGACTGTTATAGACCTTTGCAAAACTCGCTTTCAGTCATTGCGAGGCGTGTACACGCCGTGGCAATCTCTTTGATAATCAACTCGTTACGAGATTGCTTCACTTCGTTCGCAATGACAAATTAGGCATTTTTCAAAGGTCTCTGTTAGTCACGCATAATTTCCTTCTGGCTAACTGTCTACAGTCTATCCACCTGAGTGTTTAAAATTAGCTAAAAAACTATCATAACCCGGCAATAGTGTCAAGATTCATTTCCGCTTTCTTTTTTAACTTTTTTTTTGTTGTTAAGGTTTTCATTCCCTGGCTTCTTTGGACTTTTAAACTGGTAGATAATCTCATCTTCTTTGGCTAACCCCAGCCCCTGTCGGGCTATCCCTTCTATGTAACTTCTGTCTTTCTTCAGAGAATGAATCTTTGTTTTTAAATTACGGTTTTGTTCCTCAATCTTATTATTAAGTGCCTTTATCTCATCCCTCTCTTTCGACAAACGGTAAATATGGATAATTCCCTGTTCCCTGAAGGTGGTGAAGAATATAATGACAAGGATTAATAATAGTAAAATAAGCAGGTATTTCTTAACTATCTTCTTTTTATGCCTCATTCATTTTCCCTGTTCTATATCCTTCTAAGTCCAAAGTAATATACGTAAATCCTGATTCCTTAAATTTGGTTACTATCTTGAGCATGGTGTTTTTATCATAGAACCCGGGCATCTCCCGGAGATCAGCCTCAATTCTGGCAATCTCTTTGTGGTATCTTACGCGAAACTGTTTAAAACCCATTTCCCTTAAGAATCTTTCACACTCACCGACCCTGCTTAACAGCTCGTATGTAATCTCTGTTCCATAAGGGAAGCGAGACGACAGACAGGCAAAAGAAGGCTTGTCCCAGACAGAAAGATTTAGTCTTCTGCTTAATCTTCTAATTTCATCCTTTGTAAACATGGCTTCTAAAAGGGGGCTGCGAATTCCCATCTCTCTTGCGGCTTCCATACCAGGTCGGAAATCTTCCCGATCAGCATAATTTGTTCCATCCGCTACCCAGTCTAATTGAAAATCCTTTGCTTTCTTTTTGCATATTCCGAACAGTTCTTTTTTGCAGTAGTAGCATCTCCTCCTGGTATTTTTATAAAAATCCGGTATATCCAGTTCGTTGGTTGGAACAATCAAGTGCCTGACCCCTATCTCTGAAGTCAGCCTCTTGGCATCTTTGAATTCATGCTCCGGGTAGGTAGCAGAAAGTCCGGTCAGGGCTAAGACTTTGTCTCCCAATTCGTCATGAGCAACCTTTAATAAGAAGGTGCTGTCAACCCCTCCGGAGAAGGCCACCAGTACAGAGTCCATATCCCTGACTATCTCTTTCAGCCTTTCATACTTTTCATCTATTATATCAACCATACCGGTAAAGAATCCTTTCACCAGCCAGAGATCAAATGTATTTATAGTAAGGATAATAAAACATTTTAGATGTCTATTCCTCGCTTTGTCAAGAAAAATCTAATTTCTTCAATAGGTTAAGACTGCGCTCAAATAAATATAACCTGGCTGAACAGGGTAAATCTCAAAGCGATAAGCTGCTTGACAAATTATATAATTTACCATAATCTTTAGTTAATTATAGATCGGGAGGCAGGACCAATTGAGAGCCTACAGAGAAGTAAAGCTTGTTATCTATGATTGTGACGGGGTTATGTTTGAGAGCAGAAGGGCAAACCTGGCATATTACAATTTTATACTTGATAAATTTGGGAAACCCCCTATAGATGAAAAAGATCCCCTATTGACCCATATTGCCCATACCCATACCGGTAAACAGGTAATAGACATTCTTTTTAAAGAAGATACAAGACTGGATGAGGTGCATAAATTTACCGGCCGTCTTGACTATACCCCTTATTTACAGTACATGGAAATAGAACCAGGGCTTATTGAAATGCTGGAGTTGTTAAAAGACAACTATTATGTAGCTATTGCTACCAACAGGGGCAGCACTTTACAGACCATCCTCCATCGTTTTGACCTTGAGAAGTATTTCCACTATTCGGTTACATCCCTGGATGTGAAGATGCCCAAACCCGACCCTGAATGTCTTTTGAAAATCCTGGAGCATTTTAAATTATCTAAAGAGGCAGCTTTGTATATAGGAGATTCTGAGATAGACCTGGAAACAGCTAAAAATGGAGGGGTAGCCTTTATTGCGTATAAAAATAGCATGAGTACTCCTTTGAAGATAATGACCCATCCGGAGCTTAAAGGTATCCTTGGGTTATAGGGGGAAAATGCTAAAGTGAGTATTGATGGACTTGTAAAAAGTCTGAAAGTGCCATTTTTGTCATTGCGAGCGAAGCGAAGCAATCTATAACTTATTGATATTATTTGAGATTGCTTCCTCGCTTTGCTCCTCGCAATGACCGGCATGGACTTTTTACGAAGCCGTCAGTATTGGAGGAATCAAAAGATGAGGGTTTTGCTGACAGGTGGCGCGGGGTTTATCGGTTCACATGTATCTGATATGTTGATTAATAACGACCATGAAGTGATTGTAATAGACAATCTTTCATCAGGAAAAGAGGAAAACCTGAATCCAAAGGCTGTATTATACAGGGAAGACATAAGAGGTTCTGTTATAAAAGAAATCATGGAAATGGAAAGACCGGAAGCAGTAATCCATCATGCAGCCCGGGTAAATGTCAGAGATTCTGTTGAAGATCCTCTTTATGATATGGATGTAAATATTGGCGGAACCTTAAATCTACTGGAAAATTCTGTTAAAAATGGGGTTAAAAAGTTTATCTTTGCTTCCACAGGAGGGGCAATTTACGGTGAACAGAGTTGTTTTCCTGCAGATGAAAACCACCCCACCAAACCTCTAAGCCCTTATGGTATTACCAAATTGACTTGTGAAAAGTATCTCTATTATTATCATGAAACCTATGGCCTAAATTATGTCTCCCTGAGGTACAGTAATGTCTATGGGCCAAGGCAGGACCCGTATGGGGAAGCAGGGGTTGTTGCCATATTTTCCCAGAAAATGCTGGCCGGGGATCAGCCTATTATAAACGGAAGTGGAGAGCAGACCCGTGACTATGTTTTTGTGGAGGACGTGGCCAGGGCAAATGCACTCACTTTAGAGGGGGATGTTATTGGAGAGTTCAATATTGGGACAGGGATAGAAACCACCGTTAATGGTCTATTTAGAGAGATAAAGACCCTTGCTGAATCTGAAGTTAAAAGCGTGTATAGAAAGGCTAAGAAGGGAGAGCAATTTCGCAGTGTCTTAGACTGGTCAAAGGCAAAAAGAGGGCTTGGGTGGAATCCGGAGGTTTCGTTGAAGGAGGGGCTTAAACGAACACTTGCCTTTTTTAAGAGCCAACTAATTGTTTGACATCCGTAAGTTACGGTGTTATGTTCAGAAAAACGTAACTACTCAGGTTCAAAGTTCCAAGGTTCACGGTTCACGGTTCAAGGTTCAAGGTTCAAGGTTCAAGGTTCAAGGTTAGAGAGCGATGAAGATTGAATGCTTTAAAAAAGAATCCCTTTTCGCTTCAGCATAAATTTTTGGGGGAACCCATATAATGCGTATATGTGTTATTGACGGACAAGGGGGCGGTATTGGCAGCGCCCTTATCAAGAGATTGAAAGAGGAATTTCAGGAGAAGATTGAAATAATAGCCCTGGGGACCAATTCAATCGCCACCTCTGCCATGATGAGAGCGAAGGCTAACAGGGGAGCAACAGGTGAGAATGCAATAGTTAGGACAGTCCCTTCAGCCGATATAATCATAGGTTCCCTGGGAATAGTCATTGCCAATTCAATGATGGGAGAACTTACGCCAAAGATGGCTGAGGCTGTTTCTTCCAGCCCGGCAAAAAAATTACTCCTGCCTCTGTTGCAAGAAAAGGTAGAGATTATAGGAGTTGCCCCCGAACCCTTACCACATTTGGTAGAGTGCCTGATAACTGAAAAACTTAAGGAGTTAATAAAAAATGTGTGAAGCTAATGCCTATTTAGAACGAAACGGCAGGGAAGAACTGATCATGGAAAGTGTGGATATTATAGAGCCTGAAGACGGCAAGGTATTTATCAGAAATATCTTTGGGGAACAGAAAGTACTGAGCAGCAGGATTAAGAAGATTTCCTTAATTGACCACAAGATACTTCTGGAAGAAATAGGTTAATATAAGACCCCTGAGAAGGTAT
>QZJR01000071.1 GCA_003599365.1 Deltaproteobacteria bacterium
AAAACCTTCACCCTGAGACCTTGGCCTGAATACATGGACTGCACCACCCATCAGAGCGATAGTTGCCTTAGCCTTAAACACATAGATCTTTTCTTCCCTGACGCTAAAACCAATTGCACCGCAGACTCTGTCGGGTTCTTTATCATCCTTGAGTAGATGCGTAATCATAACCCTTTCAATTATCTGGCCTTTATCACCAAGGGTGGCCATGGCGTTCTTTGCCGCCTCTGCCACGATAACCTTGTAACTCTCACCGGATATCATTACCTGCCATTCACCTGATTTTCGATAGTTTCCTGCCTCATCCTTCCATATAGGAAGGCCCCATTTATCGAAATGTTTTACAGTTGAATCCACATGTCTTGCAACATCAAAAACCAGGTCCTGTCTTGCCAGCCCACACTGATCATTTGTCACATACTCAGCAAATCTTTCAGGCATACGAGGATTTGATGTTACTTTTCCGTCCATTCCCATATAGGTATTAATGGCAGAAAGTCCCATCGCAACAGGGCCACTTCTGTCAATGGCAGCCTTATCCACGAGTGTCACTTTTAATCCCAGTGGCTTTGCCCAGTATGCAGCCTCTACTGCAGCACCACAGCCGGACATCCCTCCACCGAGTATCAATACATCAGTTTCTACAACTTCCGTTGCAAACTCTCTCATAGTTACTCCTCCTTTCCTATTTATTTCTTTGTTGGAAGCGCTGTTACTCCCATTATGTCAGGTTCTCCAAGGAGCATAAGATTGTTTATATCTGCTGCATTTGCCTCTGGAAATCCTGCGAATGGCGCTATTGAACCCTCTGTTGTTGTCCTTATTGGATACTTAAACCTCTTTATTCTTCCGTCCCTGAATGTGATTGTCCACATGATGTCCTCTGTTCCTCTCAGGGGGGTTGATGCGGCACCAAGGGGCATAAAGTCTGCATATCCTCTTACATCCATAGCCTGCTGTGGACATATCTTTACACAACAGTAACACTCCCAACAGTATGTAGGCTCCTGGTTGTATGCCTTCATCTTCTCCTTGTTCAAGACCATCAAGTCGTTCGGGCATATATGCATACAGGCCGTCTTATCCTGCCCTTTACAGCCGTCACATTTTTCCGTAATGACATAACTTGGCATAATTTTACCTCCTTACATAGTTTAAATTTCTAAAGATTCGTTGTTCATACTAAGCCTCTTTCTACTTACAGTCACATATATCTCCCTCTACCACCTCCCTCCATTGTCCCCGCATCTTAAATATTCAATCCTCAGATCTTTATTTATTAACCTTTCGTGCCTTCAGTACAGTAAATATCCTCAATGGAATAAAAACTGGCTTTAATCCTCCTCCACGGTCACTGCCCCGGTTTCACATACTTCCATACAGCTTTCACAACCCAGGCATTCATCCTGGTTGACTGGATTTGATTTGCCATCTTCGCCCATCTCAAAGACATCCACGGGACAATTCTCTATACAAGCACCGTCTCCGTCACACTTACTTTTATCAACTTTTACCACGTAACCCATGCTTTATATCACCCCCCCCTTTATAGTTTTATTTCAACTTAACCAGTTAGCTCAAACTGAAGAATTTGCTTTTATGTCTCTATCTCTTCCTTAACCGCTACGGCTATCTTGTAAAGAACAGCAAGTATCAGAAATCCCATTGCCCAAACCCCCAGGGTAATAAATATCTCAGGGACTGTAGGTGAATATTCAAACACTCTACCTAGAGGCGATGGTATAAATCCGGTTACAACTAAGACAAACCCCTTCTCTATCCACAGAGAAAAGAACACTATAACACAGGCCAATGCCAAGATACCCTCTCGCCTGCGTGTGACAGGATTAATCAAAAGGATAAGAGACAGTACCGCTAATGTAACAGAAGTCCACATCCATGGTACCAGTTTTCCATGCTCACCCAAACCGGCAAAGATATACTCGAAGTGATGCATGTGTTCCGGTATCTGACTGTAAAAGACAGTAAAGATTTCAAGTAGTATAAAAAACACATTAATTGACATGGCATAGGCAACAATCTTCCCAAGATTTTGAATGGCATCCTTTCCCGGGTCGAACTTTGTAAATTTTCTTAAGATCAGACTCAATAAGATTAGGAGGGCAGGCCCCCCGGCAAACGCCGAGGCCAGAAAACGGGGCGCCATAATAGCCGTAAGCCAGAATCCCCTTCCAGGAAGACCGGCGTAAATGAAGGCTGTTACTGTGTGAATACTTACTGCCCAGGGTATTGAAATGTATATCAAGGGTTTTACCCAGGCAGGCGGCGGCACCGACTTTCTTTCAGAAGCCAGGACATTCCAGCCGATAAGAATATTGAGGAGGAGGTAACCGTTCAGGACAATCATATCCCAGAAGAGGATCGAACTAGGGGTTGGGTACAGTACTATGTTGAGTGCCCTGGTCGGTTGACCGAGATCTGCAATAATAAATACCAGACACATAATGACGGAAGCCACAGCCACAAACTCCCCCAGGATCGTAATCCTTCCGAATGCCTTGTAGTTATGCAGGTAGTAAGGCAGGACCACCATAACCGCCGAAGCTGCAACACCTACAAGGAATGTAAACTGAGCGATATAAAGCCCCCATGAAACATCCCTGCTCATACCTGTTATCCCTAAGCCATAATTCCACTGCTGGAGATAGAAAATCGCGCCTACCCCCATGATAGCAAGCAGACCAATTACTAACCCCCAGTACTTTTTACTTCCAATTAAAGCCTTTTCAAACATAACTCCTCACACTATATAATAGATTTGAGGCCCTGTACCAAGGCCGGGTTTACGTCGAATGGTGTAATTGGAGCGAAGAATTTCCCTTATCTCCGAGTTGGGATCTTCCACGTTACCAAAAACCAATGCCTTGTTCTTGCACGATTCAACACATGCAGGGATAAGACCCTTGGCAAGCCTTTCCTCACAGAAATTGCATTTTTCCACAACCCCCTTGGTCCTCGTTGGGAAGTCCGGATTAATCTTTTTGATAAAAGGCCTTGGGTCTCTCCAATTAAAACTCCTCGATCCATAAGGACAAGCAGCCATACAGAATCTGCATCCAATACAACGATGATAGTCCATCATGACGATACCATCTTTTCTTTTAAATGTAGCCTTCGTGGGGCATACTCTTACACATGAGGGGTTATCACAGTGATTACAGAGAAGGATAGCAGGGCTTCCCTTCATCCCACCTCCGATGAATCGGTGCTCCTGATCTGGGAAGGCATTTTCGTAAGACTCAGTCCAGATCCATTTGACCTCATCCTTTGGATTGGTAATGTTCGGGACGTTGTGAAGTCTATGACAGGCATCGATGCAATCTGTGCATCCCTCCTTACAGTTCTTCAGGTTCACAACCATAGCCAATCTTTTTTCTACCAAGACCCTTTTTTTAGCCGAAGCCTCTGCCAGCTTGACTTTTGAAACCACATCGATAACGGGTTTAGCCGCAACCCCCAATATGCCTAACCCACCTATCTTCAAGAATCCTCTTCTGTCGATTTTCATAACTTGTTCCCCTCCGGCACGACATGGCAATTCCAACAGGTAGGTGTCACTTCAACATAATTGTGACACTTGTCGCAAAAATCAGCCTTATTTGAATGGCAGTTCAAGCATGTATTGGAAAGACTCATATCATACTTCTTTCCATCAAGAGCTGTGTAAGTCCTTTTACCATCACGGACAACGGAATTTCGCCAGTCGTTCAACAGCTGCATGTGTTTGGCCCTCATGTATTTCGTGGACTCTACACACTGCTTTTCCTTGCTGACAATTTTAAATTCAGGTGTATATGCAGCTTTCCCACCAACTACATTATACCAGATAGGAAAAGTTATCATGCAGAGGAAGATGATTATTCCGGCTATGATCATACCTCTGTTATTCATCCTCTACTTCCTCCTTTCCTGGCAGGGGTTCACCCCGGAGATCCGTAGTTCTTTCTTTCTCCCCCTTCATCACCAAGGCATTCGCCACCATCTCATGGACACCGGTAACCTCAACCCCTGGAGCCCAGTAGTCGCATACAGGCACAAGGGTAGCCCTGTCAATGGCACAGACACATGCAAGACGGTTCACCCCGTACTTTTCCTGAACATGCCTGACAGCATTTCCTCTTGGGAAGCCTCCCCTTAACCTCATCTCCATGTTTTCGTCGTTGCCCAATCCGGCACCACCCCCACAGCAGAATGTCTGCTCCTTGATAGTATTCTCCGGCATTTCGTGAAAATGGTTGCAGACCTTCCTGATTACATAGCGCGGTTCCTCAATGAGTCCCATAGCCCTCGCGGGGTTACAGGAATCATGAAAGGTTACTATCAGGTTGTCATTCCTGCCGGGATCCAATCTCAATTTATTGTGCTTCATAAGATCAGAGGTAAATTCCGTGATATGGACCATCTTTGTGGATTTGGCGTTCTCGAACCTCGTTCCGGTAATCGGCGAAGTCGGCACCTCAAGGAAGTCCGCAGGCCCATTCATTGTGTCCATATACTGATGCATTACCCTCCACATGTGGCCACATTCTCCTCCAAGTATCCATTTTACCCCTAATCTCTTTGCTTCAGCATATATCTTGGCATTGAGCCTCTTTATCATCTCATGTGATGTAAACAAGCCAAAGTTTCCACCTTCGGAGGCGTATGTACTCCAGGTATAATTAAGTCCCAGTTCATGGAAGAGCATCATGTACCCCATGCAGGTGTAAGTACCGGGATCACCAAAGTAATCACCGGAAGGCACGACAAAGAGGATATCCGCCCCCTTTTTATTAAGGGGGACATTTATCTTGATCCCTGTCAAATCCTCTATGTCGTCTGCGAAAAATTCCAGCGTATCCTTGAACCCATGAGGCTGTATACCCAGGTGATTCCCTGTCCTGAAGCAATTTGCCACAGGCTCCATTGCCCAATTGATGCCACAGCCAAGTAAATGGAGAAGTTCCCTGCCCATCATGGTGATCTCAGCCGTATCAATACCGTAAGGACAGAAAACCGAGCAACGACGGCATTCGGTGCACTGGTAAAAGTAGTAAAACCACTCTTTTATGACATCTGTAGTAAGCTCTCTCGCCCCCGCCAGTTTTCCAAATATCTTCCCTGATGTTGTAAACTCCTTCCGATATACCGATCTCATGAGTTCTGCCCTGAGAACAGGCATATTCTTGGGATCTCCAGAACCGATAAAGAAGTGGCATTTATCGGCACAGGCACCACATCTCACACATATGTCCATGAAGAGTTGAAAAGAACGGTACTTGTCGAGCCGATCCTTGAACCCTTCTCGGACAATCTCTTTCCAGTTTTCGGGCAGTTTCCAGTCTTCGTCGGTCGGAGACCATTCCCTCGGATTAGGCATATCAAGGATCTTAAGGTTCTTGGCCTTCGCCGGGTAGCTATAAGTGCCCGGTTTAAAATCAACGGGAACATCCATCCACCCCTTTCGAGGAGGCTTATGTTCTATCCTCATTAGCTCATCTGGTTTCGGTACGTTTGACAGGTCTTCTGACATATCTTACTCCTTTTCCACCGGCAGTCCGACTGCTTTCATCTTCTCTCTAAATTCGTCCTCATATTCCTCATATGTATGAACCTTCACAGGGTAATTCCAGGGATTGACATGTCTGCGCATACGGTTGTTGTTCGCCAGGTTCCTGGTGGGACTGAGGAAAACTCCCCCCATATGCATGAGTTTGCTGAAGGGAAAGTAGGCAAGCAAGGTACATACAAGGAATAGATGGATATAGAAAGCCAGCCCAATCCCCTCAGTGACCACAGGATGAAAGCTGAACAATCCGGTAGCCAATTCCTTTACTTTAAAAATATCCACCTTATAAAAATGCCTCATAAGGACGCCGGAAAGTACCACACCCAGGATAAGAAATAGAGGAAAATAGTCGGCAGCAAGGGAGATGTATCGAATCTGTGGAATAACTACCCTTCTGAGAAAAAGGTACGTCACTGCCAGCAAGATGATGATATCGGTCATGTAGAGTGTTGGCACCCCTATCTCGAACAATCCGTCCATACTCTCAAACAGATTCACAAAGAAAGGTATGGGCTCGGTAAAGAACCTCAGATGTCTTATCAGAATCAAGAGAAAAGACCAGTGAAAGGCCAGTCCTGCCAGCCAAAGCCACTTGGTTCCCCCGTATACAACCCTTGGGCCATCCCGTAATTCGGCTCTTGTATTCCTGAAAAGGGAACGAAATAAAAGTACCTCAAGAGCCATCCTTACTATAACACCTAACGTATTGTAAGGACTCTCAAGATTGTTTGCCTTGATCCATGGATGTGATTTCTGTTGACCACAGGTGGTGGGTATTCGGAAAGGGACAGGTGCCCTGGCCCATTTCCCAACACGATATACGACCCCAACGAGGAAAACGAGAAGAGCCGCATAGGGTATTACAATTCCAAAGAGGGAATTCAAACCTACCACCCCTACTCCCATGAAGACAAACAAGACAAGTATTACAACTGTGAACAGAGAAAACCATAGACCCATTTGCTACCACCTCATTATTTCAAGTTAGTTGCGAAGCCCCAAATCCGCCGAATCCTGACTTCTCTTGGAATTTCAAGTCCCGATTTTATCGGGATAGAAATCCCGGGACATTATGTTACGCTATCAATGTTTTTCTCTCTGATATCCGGTTCCTGTTCTGAAATCTCACCTATCAGATCTGCCCTCTTAAGCAAGCTGAAGACCCTGTTTTTAACTTCAGCTACCCTGATCTCGTAAACCTTCTCCCGGCATTTCACATATGTGTCGAAGGCGAAAAGGGCGAGTTTATCTATTCGGCGCTCAAATTCCAATAACTCCTCAAAGAGCTGATCGTTACGAATTTTACCCCCCAATTCCTCCCTTACCGCATTCTTTAAATGAAAAACAAATACCACGGCCTGGGCAGGAGAAAAATCCTGAATCGCCCTGATTTTGATAATCCTGTCAAGGAAGTGAGAGAGTTTCTCAGAGTCTCTCCCATGGAGAAGCTCTTCATATATATCCTCTATCTCCAGTGATATCGTATTTCCAACCGGATTAGCAAACTGATTCTTTTCCTGCTTCAAAAACCTTGAAGTATCAGGGGGGTAAGTCTCCAGTATCATGTCAAACCACCTTTTCAAAATGGTGGCCTTCTTTTGTATCAAGAGATCCTTTAACATCACAATTTATTCAACTTGTAACTTAAACTTTCATGCCTCTCAAGGGGCAGCACCACGAAGCATGAAAAAGGATTCAAGTGATATACTATCTGGAAATTAAAACCCTTGAACCCTCGAATCCTGGAATCCTCGAACCCTATTTTCGTGTTAAATGTCGAGGTCAATCTCCGGGCCCCGGGCCAGGGTATTTCTGATAATACAGTTTTTCCCTGCTCTTAAGATAGCCTTAGAGCGGGGGCCTGGGTCCTGTGGGAGAGATATATCCCCCACTATACCAGAAATCCTCCGCTCGTTACCCTCTGCAGCAATCTGGAACGTCAAGTTAATCTCCATCCCCTCGTGGGAGATATTGGCTGTTTGACAATACCTGGCGATGTGAGCGCCAACACACGATCCCAGGGCCGCAATCAACAATTCGGCTGGCGAAACACCCTTATCAGACCCACCTTCATCTTTTGCCATGTCCACCAGGAATCTATGATCCCGTACATTGACCGAAAAACAGAGCCCACCTTCATGCTTGATATTGACGAGGTCCATAACTTCCCGTTAAATTTGTTATCTGTTGACCGTTATCCGTTTCTCCGTTGACCGTATTTAACTCTTCGCCTGTGCCCATGAAGAGGGGTATCGGTGAACGGAAAACGGTAGACGGTGAACTATTACAATTATACACACCCGGTAGGCTTAGAAAGCCCTGCCAGTTTGCAAGCCCCTTTTGCCGGTCCTGATGGAAACATTTCGTATATATACTTCAGTTTAAAGTCACAATCCTTGCAGAGCTTTCTGATCATTGGGGCAATACCATACTGGGTATAGTAATCCCTTATATAATTGATAAGCTTCCAATGGTCTTCCGTAAGTTCTCCTTCAATACCTTCCACTGCTGCATAACCCTGCGCAAATTCTTTACTCCATTTATCAAGCTCCTGAAGGAAACCATCTTCATCAACTTCGTAGGTCTTTCCTCCAATTTCAATTTGTGGCATATTTCTTCCCTCCTTTTGTTATTTTTTGATCGTTATATGTAACCTCAACTAAAATCTAATGTATCTGAATTCAGAATTGTAGGGGCAACTCATGAAACCGAAAGTTCACCATATATCTCAGGGCGACGACGGTTCAAAAAGAAACCCATTTTACTCTCTCGTACCTTTGTAAGATCACTTGCCCTCAAATCAGCTACGACAATCTTCTCCTCTTCGCCATAGGCATCTACTATTATATGACCTTTTGGGTCAAATACCAGTGCCACTCCAGGAAACGCTCCGCCTTCATCATAGTTGCCTACCTGATTGCATGCCACCACAAAAATGCTGTTATCATAAGCACGTGCAGACAGATATCGTAACCATCGTTCCCTCTTTTTCACAGATGTTTCTCGTGGAGAGGCATAAGGCAGAAAAAGAACCTCCGCCCCTCGTAACGCCAGGATAGTGGTCAATTCAGGAAAATGCGTGTCATAACAGAGTTCAATGCCAAAGATCATTTTGGCATGTCTATAAGTGGGAAATTCATTGCCGTGGCTGTATATATTCCCCTCATTGGGGGCAAGGTGGAGTTTCCTGTAGATATTACCCAGTCCATGGGGTGAGGTCACAATATGACTGATAAAAAGGCTATCTCCATCCCCTCTTTCTATCAGACCACTCAATATTGTTACCCCGGTAGATTTAGAAATGCTAACTAAGGCATCACTGCTAGGACCGGGGATAGGCTCAGCGTAGGAGCCGATTGTCTCCTGAACACTGTAACCGGTTATACTCGCTTCCGGGAAACAGATTACATCAACCCCTTTATCAGCAGCCTCCCTGACAAACGATTCAATCCGCAAAAGGTTATCAGACGTTTTCCCCATAACTGAGCACATCATCACGGCAGCAACTCGCACATCTTCCATTCTTCAACCAATATCTACTCTTCTTAGAAATTCAGAGCAACGGGAAATTGTCTTCCACAAGAAGACGCATCTTCTCTATTCTTATCATGTTTCCCCATATAACAAGCGGCCTGATCGAATAGGCCTCTGGCCCACTTATTTGTTCCTAAAGCATGCAAATGAGAGTATGTAGCCAGGACATTCTTATAGCAGAGGCCATCCCTTCTCCCATCAATACCATATCCTCGCTTGACCCTAAATGCAGAGGTAAGTCGATCTTTCCCCCAATCGAGGATTTTCGAATAGTGAAATTCATGGCCACACAAGCTCTCTCCTACCCCAAAATAAGGATTGGGCTTATCTACCTCCAGGATAGTGTACCCATGACCCTCAGGTCTTCCTTGCAAAGCAAAGGTCAGGGGGAAAACTCCCACCATTGGAAATGTCTTCTTTTCAACGATAAGTTGTTCCCCCAAATACATCAGCCCTCCACACTCGGCATAAACGGGAAGCCCTCTTTCCACAGCCTCACGAAGAGACCTTTTAAAATCTTGATTGGATGCTAACTTCTCGGCATGGGTCTCAGGAAACCCCCCCCCTATGTAGAGTGCATCTATGGAAGGGAGCTCATTATGAACAAGGGCATTGCACTCCACTATTTTAGCCCCAAGTTTTTCCAGGGCTTCCAGGTTATCAGGATAGTAGAACCAGAAAGCTGAATCCTTAATTACTCCAATCCGTGGCCTTTTTGATGGATTTACAGGCAATCCCTTTTCTTTCATATCTTCAATGGGATCATTATAACTCAAAAAAGGGGCATCAACTGCAATCTTCCATATTCTCTCTACGTCTATGTATAGTTCAACGATCCTCGCAGCTTCATCTACAGCTTTCCTGGCCTCCGGGTGCTCCTGAGGCGGAACCAATCCCATATGCCTCTCTGGGAAAAAAGCCCCTCTCTTTATTTTGGGAATAGCCCCTAATACAGGAACTCCACATTTCTCTTCTATAACAGTACGCACAATGGATTCGTGACGGTTCCCTGAAATCCGATTCAGGACAACTCCTTTTATAGCAACTTCAGGATCAAAATGTTGACAGCCAAGTATCATAGCGGCAACAGTACGTGTTGTCATAATACAATCGACTACCAGAACCACTGGAATATGAAGCATCTTTGCAAGCTCCGCGGTGCTATAACTCCCCTGTGAATCCATACCGTCGAAAAGGCCTCTATTGCCCTCCACCAGGGCACCATGGGTTTGGTTAGTATGGACTGAAAAGGAAGACAAGATGCCCTCTCTTCCCATCAAGAAGGCATCCAGATTGTAACAAGACAGACCGGCTGCCAGAGAAAGCCATGCTGCATCTATATAATCAGGACCCTTTTTAAAAGGAGAAATCGCCTTTCCTGCCTTACGAAGACAGGCTGCTATCCCTACCGTCAGGAGAGTCTTGCCTGAGTTTCCTCGCAGGGCAGAGAAGGCTATCCTTGAACAGTTTACCACCATCTCTTTGCTTTTCTACTCCTCATCCTCAGCATCGTGTTGCTTGCCGGCACCCTTGAGTCCGATGAGTGTAGTACTGCCACTTGACCAGTACTCAAGGGTTCCCTCACTCACCATTGAGTTTACAAGCTTCTTTACGTCTCTTGGCTTCCAGTCTGGAAACATACCATTGAAGTCTTTCAGATAGAACTTTGTCTTGCCTGTCTTGCCCTTTAATGTATCGAGTATAAGTTTCTTATCCTCTTCGATACCCATTTAGCACCTCTTTTCTTTACTACTCAGGTTTTTAGGCTGTAGGCCTAAGGCTATTAGTCACTGCCTACAGGCTATCCGCCTGAGCAGTTAGCTCTTTCCTCTAAAATTTAAATTGTGTACTCTGCCTCCACGTCGTATACGCGAAGCGGTAATCATCTATAAGATGCCCTGTAAAAGGCAAACCTGTCTTCTCAAAGAACCTCTCCCAGCCAATCCTTTCTGCCCAATCACCCAGGCGCTCATATTTCTTTGCGTCTTCCACATAGGCATACAGTATCTTTTTGATCGCATCTACTGTTGAGGGCCAACGGGGGGGTTCATTAGGAATGAAGGGAACCACAACCTTGGAAAACTTGGGTTCACTTATCCTGTTCGATATCTTACCACCCACCAGCAGGGCAACGCCACTGCCCACTTCATCAGCCAACGGCATGCTGGGACACATGGTATAGCAATTGCCACAGAACATGCATCTCTCGTTGTTAACCGCAACGCTCTTTTTGCCATCCACCGTGGCCGGTTTAATAGCTCCGGTAGGACATGCAGCGATGGCCAGGGGGATCTCACACATATTGCCAAGATGCTCGTGGTCGAGCATGGGCGGCATGCGATGAATGCCGAGAATAGCAATGTCAGAGCAGTGTACTGCACCGCACATATTGAGGCAGCAGGCAAGGGAAATGCGAACATGTGCGGGGAATCTCATATCCTGGAAATCGTCGTACAGCTCATCCATCACAGCCTTTACTATACCCGAGGCATCTATCGCAGGGGTATGG
>QZJR01000032.1 GCA_003599365.1 Deltaproteobacteria bacterium
ATATTTGCATTGATTATCCCATAATAAGTACGAATTTTAGGTTAAAGTGGAGTAAAAAATCGGCAAATTGCACATTTCCTGAATTATGACACAGCCTCTCAAGGGAGGGGAATGGGAGTGGTATTACGTCAAGGGAGGAAAGTTCCCTCTCCCCTTGTGAGAGAGGGCTGGAGCCTGCCCCGTACTTGATACGGGGGTGAGGGGGAAAGTATTTTTAAGTGAAACTAAACGAAAATCAGCTTAAGGCAGTTACCCATGTGAACGGCCCGCTCTTGATTATTGCCGGGGCAGGCACAGGCAAGACCAGTGTAATTGCTCATCGGATAGCCTACTTGATCGAAAACAAAGGCATAAATCCAGCGAACATATTAGCCCTGACCTTTTCCAATAAGGCGGCTGAAGAGATGAGGAACAGGGTTGAGGGACTTCTTGCATCAAGTCATGACGATATATGGATCAGCACCTTCCACTCCTTCTGTGCAGAGGTTTTGAGGGAAAATGCCCTGGAATTCGGCTTAAGTCCTTTTTTCAAACTCATCACCGAAGCAGAGCAGCTCTCCCTTATGGTTACAAATATCAATAGGTTGTATCTGAAGTATTATGAAATCAAAGGAACCCCTCATGGCTTTATGAAACAGATGCTGGACATTATCTCCCGTGCCAAAGATGAGATGATAACGGCAGATGATTATACCCGGTTTGCCAAAAGATTAGTCCGTTCAGATGGAAAAAAGGACTTGAACACACTGAAGATCAGTGAAGTGGCCGGTGTTTATTCCCTCTATCAAAAACTCCTGCTGGAGCAAGACTTTGTGGATTTTGGCGACCTCATACTATATACCTTTCAGGGTTTCAAGGAAAAGCCCCATCTCCTTCTTCAATATCAGCAGAGATTTAAGTATCTACTGGTGGATGAATTTCAGGATACCAATTTTGCCCAGGGTCAGTTGTTGGATATCCTGTCGGCATCCCACAGGAACATCTGTGTGGTGGGCGACGATGACCAGAGTATTTACAGATTCCGGGGAGCCTCCATAAAGAACATCCTGGATTTTGAGACAAGGTACCCCGATGCCAGGATTGTAACCCTGGATGAGAATTACAGATCGCCCCAGGAGATACTGGATGCTTCCCACGCCCTGATAGCCCATAACCTTTCCAGACTGGATAAAAGATTAAAGGCTGCTGCTGATAAGAGCCTGCACAATACCGATCCCATTAAATGCCTCTCTTTTGATAATGATAAAGAGCAGGCAGATTATCTCGTATGGGAGATACAAAACCTTTTAGCACAGGATCAAACCCTCGGTCTCTCTGACATAGCAGTCCTTATGAGAAGTATCAAGACCCAATCAAAACCTGTAATTACCGCTCTGGAAAGGGCAGGAATCCCCTATAACCTCATTGGCGGTTCAGGGTTCTTTGAAAGAAAAGAGATAAGGGATATTCTCTCCTGGATGAAGGCCATAGATAACCCCTTTGACACAGAAAACCTTATAAGGGCTATCCACACCTCACCATTCAAGATAGCCCCCATCCATGTATGCCGCATATCAAATTGGGCAAGAAGCAATTCGGACATAAACCTCTATGATGCATTAAAGGAGGTGGGTTCTGTTGCAAATCTGGAGAATGGAGTAACCGAAGAGGTTCACTCCTTTCAACGCCTGCTTCAGGGTTTGATAGATCAAAAAGAGGATTTGACAGCAGGAGAAATGGTCAGGCAGATAATCGATAAGATTGGGTACAGGGAGGGACTGCTCCAGACAGGTGCCAGGGTATATATGACCGGGTTGACCAATCTCCAGAAACTGGAAAGTATGGCAGAGGACTATTCTTCTATTGAGGGTTATTCTAATCTGAGGTCTTTTCTAAGGCATCTAACCTATATCATGCTTTCAAGTGAAAAGCCTCCCGATCTCCCTCTATTCGATGCAGTCAACGTGATGACCATTCACCAGGCCAAGGGTCTTGAGTTCAGGGTTGTATTTGTGACAGATCTTGCCCAGTCCAGATTCCCCGGCAGAAGGCGTTCCTTACCCATAGACCTTCCCGATGAACTTCTTAAAGAAGATCTGCCTGACGCTTCAGGGAGAGAACTCCATCTGAATGAAGAGAGACGCCTGTTTTATGTTGGAATGACCAGGGCTAAGGAGAAGCTTCGCCTCTTTCATGTAGAAAGGTATAAAGAAGATCAAAAGGAAAGTAAACCCTCCCAGTTTATGGGAGAGGCAATGGGGAAAAACCCTGAAACAGAGCATGTATTGAATAAGGATGATAAATTGGGGGGCAGCTTTCTGGACAAAGAGGATAAGGGCAAAAAAAAGCCCACCCCCAAAGACCAGGAGTCTTATCTGGAATTCTTGCCCATAACAGATGGGGGTTTGGATATTACCTTCTCTGCCCTGGATACCTACGACAAATGTCCCCTAAAGTTTAAGTATTCATTTATTTACAAAATCCCTCGAAAATCTACCATCAATATGAGGGTTGGCAGCCTGTTGCATAGGGTTTTAGAGCATTTTCATAAAAACTATACTAGAAAAGAGGCTTCTGTGGAAGATCTCTTGAGACTGTTTGAAGACGCATGGAAGATGTCCAGGCTGCCTGATTCGATTCAATGGAGACAATTCAAGGAAAAGGCAACAACAGGGTTAACCGACTATTTTGATGACTTTAAGCTGGACAGCAATAAACCGGCGTATTTTGAAAGGCCATTTACCTTGAAGGTGGAAAAACACAGGGTAAAAGGCCGGGTGGACAGGGTAGACATTACTCCAACCGGCGGTTATGAATTGATAGACTACAAAACCGGCAGAACACGTACTCAAAGGGAGTTAGAGAAAGACCTCCAGCTTTCTGTTTACAGCCTTGGAGCAATCGAGGCATGGGATATTAAACCGGAAAAGGCAAGTTACTACTTTTTGATTGAGAATAAGAGGCTCTCTATCAGCCACCGGGATGAGCAGTTAGAGGAAGCCGGGAAAAAGATATTGGAGCTGGCTGAGGGTATCCTGGCTGAAAATTTTGAACCGAAACCGGATTATCAAAACTGCAGATACTGCGACTACCAGATTCTCTGTGGAGTGGGAGAAATGGCGTAGTAAAATCAAAGGAGGCAAGATGATTATAGAATTTAATGGGAAGAAACCCCGGATAGACGACAGTTCTTTTGTTGCCCCAAACTCGACCTTAATTGGAGACATCGTTATTTCTGAAAACACATTGATACTCTATGGGGCTATTTGCAGGGCCGATTTTAACCGCATCTTCATAGGTCCTGGCTCATGCGTTCAGGAAAACGTTGTTTTAAATCCTATGCCGGATGAACCGATAATAATAGAGGGGGAATCTATCATAGGATATGGTTGTATAATACATGGGGGAACAATTGAGAAGAACTCCTTTATAGGAGCCGGATCAATAATCCTCCATGATGTGGTTATAGGGAGTGAATCTATTGTTGCAGCAGGTTCTATGGTAACTGCCGGGACCAAAGTGCCACCTCGGTCTCTCGTTATGGGGGTACCTGCTAAAGTCGTCAGAAAGTTGGAAGACTCTGACATAGCATGGATAAAAAAAGGTGTCAATGGTTACCAAAAGCTGCTGCCTGAGTATAAAAAGATCAGTAGGTGAGTATATTAAAGGATCATAAATGACAAATAAAGGCTCAAATAGATTACCCAACAAACAAAAGCCCAGCTACCCTAATTTGGTCGAAGCCATAGGCGGGTTAATCCATTCGGCTCGTTCCCGGACCGTTCAAGCCATTAACACAGAGATGGTGAATCTTTACTGGGAGATTGGCCGGCATATTGTTGAGTATGAGCAAGGGGGCAGTGATCGGGCAAGGTATGGAGAAAAACTCCTGGAACACCTATCCGAGGATTTAACCAAGCAGTTTGGTAAGGGTTTTTCTCTCCGCAATATAAGGAATTTTCGTTCACTGTATCAAGCCTTTCCAATTCGGCAGGCAGTGCCTGCCGAATCTTCCCATGATAAAAAGAGCACATCACAGGCTCTTGAATTAAAAACCATTGATAAACGGCAATCAGTGGTTGCCGAATCCGACTCTAATATTAATTTGAAGGCATTACCTGCAAATCTATCCTGGACGCATCTCCTTCTCATACTTTGGGTCAAAGAACCTCTTGCCAGACGATTTTACATCAAACAATGCCAGTTGGAACAATGGTCAACAAGAGAACTGGAACGGCAGATTAATTCGATGCTTTTTGAAAGGATTGCTTTATCCAAAGACAAAAAAGGTGTATTCGAAATGGCAGAAAAAGGACAGCAGGTATCAAAACCGGAAGACCTGCTGAAAGATCCTTATGTATTTGAGTTCCTAAATTTGCCTGAAGATTACAGGCTTTCCGAGACCGATCTGGAGCAGAGACTAATTAATCATCTCCAACATTTTCTCTTAGAATTAGGCAGAGGATTCTGTTTTGTCGCCAGACAGAAGCGGATTACCGTGGGGACAGACCATTTCTACATTGATCTGGTGTTCTACCACCGTATCTTAAAATGCTACGTTCTCATTGATCTTAAGATGGAGGCTTTCAAACCAGCCGATGCAGGACAGATGAACTTTTACATAAATTACATGAAGGAAAATCAGAGCGAACCGGATGATAATCCACCCATTGGGATTCTTCTTTGCCTAGACCGCAATGAGTTATATGTAAAGTATGCTACCGCGGGAATGGACAATCTCATTCTTGCCGGGCGTTTTAAGCTGGCAATTCCGTCGGCAGAATTACTCAAAAAAGAGGTGCAGAAAGTTTTAGAGGGATAAAAGCTCTTACACGACATAATCGACAACCGCAATAAGAGGCTGGTGGATCATATTAAGAACTTGTCCGTAAATAATATTTGTTTAATTTGATCAATGGAGGAGTGGTGGAGATTAGAGGGACTTCGCAATGCCCGAGAACGTTAAAGGAAAATAAATGAACAAAACGAAAAAAGGTAAACTCGAAAAAGCCCTCAAGACGTACTTCGGGGAAATTCACGGAATTTATACGGGTGGTAATTTCCGGGAGGAAAGCTTTTATCCCTCGTTAAAGGGGCTTACTGAAGAGTAGTCTAAAAAACATAAAAAGAAATTTATGGATCAGGAAACAAAGCCTAAATTCAAGATAAGCATCCTGCTTTTTGTTGCAACTTTAGCCACAACAATAATTGCAGGGGCGTTTCAGCAGGGGGTAAATCCCATAGAAACCCCTTTTCAAATCGTAAAAGGGTTACCCTTTGCTTTGACATTAATATTTATTCTACTGTCCCATGAATTGGGTCACTATATTATGTCCAAAAAACACAACATCAATGTTACCCTCCCCTACTTTATCCCAGCCCCATCGTTTATCGGAACCTTCGGGGCATTTATAAAGATGAAATCGCCCTTACTGGACAGAAAGACCCTATTGGATGTAGGCGCCAGTGGCCCACTGGTTGGGACTATAGTCTCAATTCCCTTTCTCATCATAGGCTTGAAGCTGTCTGAAGTGAGGATAGCGATAGAGCCTGGTGGCGCAGCCCTGGGTTCTTCCCTCCTTTTCTCCCTTCTTGCCAAACTTACGCTGGGCTCTCTCCCGGAAACTCACGATATTATCTTACATCCCATAGGGTTTGCCGGATGGATAGGGTTATTGGTTACTTCTTTGAACCTTCTGCCTGTAGGACAGCTTGATGGAGGGCATGTGGCATACGCAGTCCTGGGAGAAAAACACAAAAGGCTTTCCATAATTACCGTTTTCTTCCTCTTTGCCCTGGGTTTCTTTGGCTGGAAGGGATGGTTTATCTGGGGGGGTTTGCTCCTGTTAATGGGGATAAGACACCCCCGTCCACTTGACCAGTGGACACCACTGGACAGAAGAAGGAAAATTATCGGGTGGATAACCCTCATTACATTTGTTTTAACCTTCACTCCCATGCCGTTTAGATATATTTAGATTCTTACACTTACACATTCAATTTGAGAATTTGTCTCTAAGAATTTAGGATTCGAGGGGTCAAGGATTCTAGGGTTCAAGAAGAGAAGAAAGACTAGGTTTTCACTTGACCCCTTGAATCCTCGAATCCTTGAATCCTTTCAATTTGAAAAATGAAACTATCAAAAGGATACTCTAAGATACTGGCTATCTCCATCATTGCCTTCTGGTTGGTAATGATGGGGCTGTTGGTCAAAAGGACATACTTTAATATCCCGGAATTCTCCCAGCCCCCGGCTCTTGCAGATACTGATAAAGCCGATCTGATCTTAGGGGAAGAATGGATGGGGATATATATGGGTAAGGATAAGATTGGATATAGTGTCACAAATATCCAGAAGGGGAACGATATCTATCTGGCATCAGAGAAGACTTTAATGAGACTAAATGTGATGGGTACTCCTCAGGAGATAACAATTCTTACAAACGCTATCCTTGGCAGGGATTTTTCTGTAAAATCATTTCGTTTCGATCTCCAGTCCGGCGTAATTAAGTTCCAGTCCCAGGCAAAGGTATCTAAAGGCGAGATGGAACTGGATATCACTTCGGGAGGACGGAAGACTAAAGAGACAATTCCCTTAAAAACAACCCCCTATTTGCCTGGCAGCTTAAGGCTCATGTTATTACAACAGGGACTGACTGTCGGAAAGGAGTTTAGAGTCCCGATATTCGACCCTTCAACGATGAGTAATGAAGATATAGTTGTTAAGATTGAGGGAAAAGAAAAGCTCAAAATTGGCAATGAGAGCCTTTCAGCATATCGCATGAAAGAGTCTTTCAGAGGTGTGGTGGTTAATTCCTGGATCAGTGAAGAAGGCAAGACACTGAAAGAGGAAAGCCCTATGGGAATGGTAATGGTAAGGGAGACGAAAGAAGAGGCATTAACAAAGAACTGGGGTAGAGGCACCGGTACTGATATTATCCTGTCTACTGCCGTTCCTGTAAACATCCGTATCAAAAATCCCAAACTTGTTAAGTACCTGAAGGTAAGACTCAGGGGTATTCCCCTGAGTGATTTCAACCTTGCAAGTGGCAGACAGGTATTGAAAGGGGATATCCTGGAGATAACCCGGGAAGAGACCAGGACCATCAACACATATCTTTTACCCCTAAAGGAAAAGGGATTTGAGGAGTATCTTAAACCATCCCCTTTAGTTCAGAGCAACGATGCAAAGATAATAGAAGAAGCAAGGAGAATCGTTGGAGATGAGAGGGATGCCTTAAAGGCAGCGAAAAGGATAATGGAGTGGGTCTATCAAAGCATAGATAAGAAACCTACCATAAGTATCCCGAGCGCTCTTGAGGTACTGGAATCAAAGGTTGGAGATTGCAACGAACACACAACCCTTTTCACGGCATTGACCAGAGCAGTGGGGATACCAACCAGAATCATTACAGGCATTGTCTTATCCGATAATAATTTTTATTATCACGCATGGGCAGAAGTGTACGTAGGGAAGTGGGTGTCCATTGATCCAACTATGAACCAACTCCCTTCAGATGCCACCCATATAGGATTTGTAGAGGGTGGATTGGACAAACAGGTTGAGATGATGAAGGTGATCGGACATATAAAGGCAGAAATCCTGGGGCATAAATGATACAACTCATCGATCTTACAAAAAAATACAGCAAGGTAAAAGCAATAGACGGCATCAATCTGGAGATAAAACAGGGAGAAATATTCGGGTTTCTTGGGCCCAATGGCGCCGGAAAAACCACTACCATTAAGATAATGGCAGGACTGCTTAAACCAACCTCCGGGAGAGTTATAATCGACGGTTACGACATTATCACAAACCCAATGGAAGCAAAGAAAGTAGTTGGTTTTATCCCGGATCGTCCCTTCCTCTATGAAAAACTGACAGGCAAAGAATTCCTTCGCTTTATGGCAGGTCTATACAGTATTGATACAAACAGCTATGAAAGTAAAATCTCTGAACTTCTGGAACTCTTTGAACTTACTCCCTGGGGTAACGAACTGATAGAGGGGTATTCTCATGGGATGCAGCAGCGACTTGTAATGTCAGCAGCCTTGATTCACAACCCTAAAGTAATAATAGTAGATGAACCTATGGTGGGGTTAGACCCTAAAGGCGCCAGATTGGTTAAAGAGATTTTCAGGATGCTGTCCTCTCAGGGCACTACCATTTTTATGTCTACCCACACTCTGGAGATTGCTGAAGAGGTGTGTAACAGGATAGCAATCATTCAGGAGGGTAAGGTAATTGCCATGGGAACAATGGATGAGCTTAGAAATAAAGCAGACTATGCTAAAGACCAGGGGCTGGAATCGGTTTTCCTGGCTCTTACCGGTGGCGAAGAGATGAGAGAAATCATTGATGTTCTTAAGAGGTAGAGAATTTAAAAAGCATAAGCTTGAGCGATTTTTCATCAAAACCAACATGTTTCCCGTCATTGCGAGCACCCGAAGGGTGCGCGGCAATCTCCTGAAATAATGAGATTGCTTCGGCTTCGCCTCGCAATGACATCAAAAATCGCTCAATTTAGGTTTGAAATAGCTAGAGGAAAAATGGGAAATGTCACTCTACTATTAACCCCAAGGCTAATCTCTTTGAAGAACCGGGTACGCAGCCGGGACAAATGGGAAACGACAAAGGCAATTATGCTTCTGCTGCTGGCCGGCTGTTTCTGGATCGGGATATTCATAGGGGTTTACAGGGTCTTAACATACTTTCAGGGCATTGAGGTCATAGGGGATCTGCTGGCAGGAAGGCTGCTTTCCATGATTTTCCTTACCTTCTTTTCCATCCTATTATTCAGCAATATAATAACCTCCTTATCTACCTTCTACCTTTCAGATGACCTCAATCTGATCCATTCAGCCCCTGTCCCCCTCGGCAGGATATACCTGGCAAGATTTATTGAGACGATTGTTGACAGTTCATGGATGGTACTCCTCTTTGGACTCCCGGTGTTTATCGCCTATGGATTTGTATACAGCGCATCCTTTACATACTACTTGTGGCTAATGGTTGTAATAATCCCATTCCTTGTCATTCCGGCAGGATTGGGCATAACCCTGACAATGGTTTTGGTAAACGTATTCCCTGCGAAGAGGACAAAGGATATATTTCTGCTGCTCTCTATTGTAGCTGTAATAATACTCTACCTCCTTTTCCGCTTCCTTAGACCGGAAAAGCTTGTTAATCCGGAGACATTTTCCGCTGTGGCAGCATACCTTACTGCATTAAAGACACCTTCGGCTCCCTTTCTCCCAAGCTTCTGGGCAACTGAGGCTATTCTCCCCCTGCTTCAAAACTATCCGGGCACTCCTATCTTCTTTTTACTCCTCCTTTTAAGTACAGGATTGGCATTGATTGTAATCGGAGACCAAATTTCATCTTATCTGTACTATGACGGATGGTCAAAGTCGCAAGAGGCTAAAAAATCCACCATATCAAAGACCAGGGTAATCGAGAGACTCATAACCCTTTTTACCAGGCACTTCTCTCCCCAAACCAGGGCTTTAATGATAAAGGACATAAAAACCTTCTTAAGAGATACTACACAATGGTCACAGTTGTTCTTATTGGCCGCCCTGGTTGTGGTGTATCTATACAACTTCAGTGTTCTCCCCCTGGACAGGTCACCTATCCCTACCTTTTATCTGCAGAATCTGATTTCCTTCTTAAACATGGGGCTGGCTGGATTTGTCCTTTCTGCCGTAGCAGCCAGGTTTGCATTTCCGGCTGTGAGCCTGGAGGGGCCATCATTCTGGATAATCGGCACCGCACCTATAACCATAAGGGGTTTTCTCTGGAGCAAGTTTTTCACCAGCCTCCTGCCTTTGCTGGTACTAGCGGAGACCATTATAATCCTGTCAAATTACCTTCTGAATGTCAGCAGCTTTATGATGCTTCTGTCATCGCTTACCGTATTCTTCATGACCTTTGGTATAATCGGCCTGGGCATTGGAATCGGGGCATCTTATCCAAGATTCAATGTGGAAAATGTGGCAAAAATGGCAACCAGCTTTGGCGGAGCGGTTTACATGATATGCAGTATGATCTTTATCGGTCTGATAGTTATACTGGAGGCATGGCCGGTATACACAATATTTATGTCCCAGATAACCCATAACCCACTTCAACTTTCGCAATGGATAACAATATGGCTGTCATTCTTTGCAGTAGGTGTTATAAACGTCCTTGCTGTTTTCCTGCCGATGAAGATCGGGGCAATGAAGCTGTCTGAGATGGAAAAGTTAATGGACATATAACCTCTGAGCTTGAATTTCATATCCTTATCCGGCACCTGCTGCGCAGGATCTCGCTTCTTTCATATTTCCACTGCGGGGTTGATACCTCTGCGTGGGATTTCAAGGGGATAATCGAAATGGCAAAGGGGATAAAGACAAAAGAAACTCAGTTCAGGTGGTATGATTGGAAGCGGTATTCTTCGCGGCAGGAGACTAAAATTGGTATGGGCGGGTTCGTAGGCGAGATCACCTTTGTCGGCAATCTAGCGCTCTTCCTTCCCCTGATCAGGGCAGGAGAGATTCTGCACGTGGGCAAAGGCACGAGTTTTGGGTTGGGGAGGTATGAGATGTTGATTCAATAGACGTGTCTACGGTGTTTTATGGTGAGGATATAGATGTTATGAACGGAAATTTCATAGACGATCCGATAAGCGGCGACTCGCAAGGAAAATTCCCCTTTATGGTTGCCCACAAGGGGCTTGCCTGCCCCTGGATTTTCCTGAAGGGATTCTATCTTGTTGATGATCCGCACAAAAAGACATCGGTCGGCTTTGTTGAGAAAATCGAGGTCAGAAGCGGCCTCTTGGGAAAACTCGATAGAATAGCTCATGACAAATCATACTTCTTTTTGACATGGTCCAGAGAAACGGTTTTGCCTTTCCTCACCTCCGCCTTCGCCCGTGCAATTGCCTCCCGTTCTTCCTTGCAGGAAAGGATGTCCAACGTTTCCAGAAGACCTTCATACTCATCGCTACTCATAATTATGGCCTTACTGACGCCGTTTCTGGTAATGGTAAATCTGTCAAACTTCTCATCCGCATCTTTGACAATAGCGGAAAGCTGCTTTTTGGCTTCTGCCAACGGAATAACCTTAGTCATCACACTGCTCCTTTTCATTCTTCATTTTGACCATGATTATAGTCTATCAATACTTAAAAGACAAGTAATATCTGTTTTTTTATTCATGTGTGGACGACATCGCATACAAAGGAAACACGGCGCCTTTCTTTCCCCTGATTGGAGCAATAGAGATTCTGCACGTGGGCAAAGGCATGAGTTTTGGGGTGGGGAGGTATGAGATGCGGCTTCAATCCGGATACCCGCTGCGGTCTGAAGATCAACCGGAACAGGATACAGATTGTTTTTAGGTGTATAGTAATATATACACTTGACGTGTATAGTATATCATCTTATAATTCATAATAAAATTGACGGCTTCGTAAAAAGTCCATCTGCGGCGTTCCGCTGCATCCCTCGTCGTTGCAGCGTAACTATAAGTACGCTTCACTCCTCGTGATTTGCGTGCCTTGCATCTGGAGCTTTTTACTGTGCCGTCTGATTTTTGACTTTTTACGACT
>QZJR01000040.1 GCA_003599365.1 Deltaproteobacteria bacterium
GAGAGAAAACCGGCCCAGTTACATTAACGGTCTGAAAAAATCTAAGCTGATCGGAAAACTAATTCTTTGCCAAAGGGCTTTTTCTACAGACTCGTTATGTGTAAAATCATAGAAAGGAGGCAGGTATGAACACCGCGAAAGAAGAAGCCTTGTCATTAATAGATAAGCTGCCAGATAGTTGCACGTTTGAAGATATCCAATACCACCTATATGTAATCGAGAAGATTCAACGTGGAATCGATAGGGCAGAGAAAGAGGGAACGATGAGCCAAGAAGAAGTAGAGAAGAGATTCAGCAGATGACCTATAAAGTAGTATGGTCCCCATAAGCTATTGAAGATATTGAATCAATTTCAGATTATATTGCAAGGGATTCTGAATTTTATGCACGTGCAGTTGTTACGAAAATTCTTGATGTAGCGAGAAGTGTTAAGGATTTTCCATTCATTGGAAGGGTTGTTCCAGAGTTAGGGCAAGAAGAAATCAGGGAGCGTTTTGTGTATGGTTATAGACTGATCTACAAAATAGAAGAACAGAAGATTCTTATCGTAGCTGCTATACATGGTAAAAGGCTACTCGAAAATATATCGAAAAGACTTGACGATTAGGCACATAACCAA
Source organism: Deltaproteobacteria bacterium (assembly GCA_003599365.1). GTDB lineage: Bacteria > Desulfobacterota > UBA8473 > UBA8473 > UBA8473 > UBA8473. The sequence goes on from QZJR01000040.1 coordinate 620, forward strand.
TCACTCCACCTGACCGACAACAACTCGGTGGTTTTTCAAGGTTCAGTGCCCCGCAGTGTTGACGGCAGGTGAGTTTGGCATTAGCTTTGCAACCACCAACCACAAAGGAGGACGAAAATGGGCGAAAACAGCAAGTGTCCGATAACAGGCAAATCTGGTAAAACCACTGCCGGTGGAGGCACATCGAACCGCGACTGGTGGCCCAACCAACTGAACCTGGGCATTCTTCACCAGCACTCGCCAGCTTCCAACCCGATGAGCCCGGATTTCAACTATGCAGAAGAATTTACAAAGCTTGATCTGGCCGCACTGAAGAAAGACCTGTCAGCACTGATGACCGACTCGCAGGAGTGGTGGCCCGCCGACTGGGGACACTACGGCGGGCTGTTCATCCGCATGGCCTGGCACAGCGCCGGCACCTACCGCACCGGTGATGGCCGAGGTGGCGGCGGTACCGGCAACCAGCGTTTTGCGCCGGTCAACAGCTGGCCCGACAATGCCAACCTGGACAAAGCGCGCCGACTGCTCTGGCCTATCAAAAAGAAATATGGCAACAAAATCTCCTGGGCTGACCTGATAATTCTGACCGGCAACGTGGCGCTGGAGTCCATGGGTCTCAAAATCTTTGGCTTCGGCGGTGGTCGCGTGGACATCTGGCAGCCCGAGGAAGACATCTACTGGGGCTCCGAGGCAGAATGGCTTGGCGACAAGCGCTATAACGGTGACCGTAAGTTGGAGAATCCTCTGGCTGCCGTGCAAATGGGGCTGATCTATGTAAACCCGGAAGGCCCCAACGGCAATCCCGACCCTGTCGCTTCAGGCCGCGATGTGCGTGAGACCTTTGGCCGTATGGGCATGAACGACGAAGAAACGGTCGCGCTCGTCGCCGGCGGCCACACCTTCGGCAAGGCGCACGGCGCGGGTGACCCAAAACTAGTCGGCCCCGCGCCTGAGGCCGCTCCTCTGGAAGAAATGGGCCTTGGTTGGAAGAACAGTTTCGGCACCGGCAAAGGTGTGCACACCACCACCAGCGGTATCGAAGGCGCATGGAAACCCAACCCGACAAAATGGGACATGGGCTACTTCGACATGCTGTTCGGCTACGAGTGGGAGCTGACGAAGAGTCCGGCCGGCGCTAATCAATGGCTGGCCAAGGACGTGAAGCCTGAAAACATGATTCCGGACGCCCATGACCCATCGAAGAAGCATCGGCCCATGATGACCACGGCCGACCTGTCGCTACGCTTCGACCCCATCTATGAGCCCATCGCGCGCCGCTTCCACCAGGATCCGCAGGCCTTTGCCGACGCCTTTTCCCGCGCCTGGTTCAAGCTCACCCACCGCGACATGGGTCCCAAAGTCCGCTACCTCGGCTCTGAAGTCCCGGCCGAAGACCTGATCTGGCAAGACCCGCTCCCCGCTGTCAACCACAAGCTGATCGATGCAAAGGACGTTGCCGACCTCAAAGCCAAGATACTGGCTTCAGGTCTGTCCGTCTCTAAGCTAATTTCGACAGCCTGGGCCTCGGCCTCCACCTTCCGTGGCTCGGACAAGCGAGGCGGTGCCAACGGAGCACGCATTCGCCTGGCACCGCAAAAGGACTGGGAAGTCAACCATCCGGCGCAGCTTGCCAAAGTGCTGAGCGTGCTTGAAACTATCCAACAAACATTCAATAGCACCCAGACCGGCGGCAAGAAGGTCTCCATGGCGGACCTGATCGTACTGGCCGGCTGCGCAGCGGTCGAGGCGGCGGCTAAGGCTGCCGGTCACTCGGTGAAGGTGCCCTTTACCCCGGGTCGCACCGACGCCTCCCAGGACCAGACCGACATGAAATCGTTCGATGTGCTAAAGCCCGAGGCCGATGGCTTCCGCAATTACCAGAGGGATGCTTTCACCGTATCGGCCGAGGAAATGCTGGTGGACAAGGCGCACCTCCTGACCCTGAGCGCGCCCGAGATGACGGTTCTCGTTGGTGGCCTGCGCGTACTGGGCGCAAACGTAGGCCAGTCGCAGCATGGCGTGTTCACGAAACGGCCTGGGACACTGACCAACGACTTCTTCACCAACCTGCTAGACATGGACACCGTATGGAAACCCACGTCCGATGTCAGGGACACGTTTGAAGGGAGCGACCGTAAGACAGGTGTGCTCAAATGGACCGCCACCCGAGTTGACCTTGTCTTCGGCTCCAACTCTCAGTTGCGCGCTCTGGCGGAGGTCTATGCGCAGGACGATGCGAAGGAAAAATTCGTGCGTGACTTCGTCGCGGCCTGGAACAAGGTTATGAACCTTGACCGCTTCGACCTGATCTGATTGTAGCATCAAGGTCGGCGTGGGCTTCTACTGGGAGAAAGACTAAGCTAGCAACCGCATCAAGACCGACGCCGGGAAGCTGGCCGAGGCACTGAGCGGCAAGACACTTGGCTGGCGTGGCTTATGCGGCATAAGAGTTTGGGGCACCGTTAGCAGATATTAACGCATATGACTTCACCCGCAAGGATTATTTCTATCAGATGGGAAGACTGCCTCTACGGGTTGATATTATGATGTCGATACCAGGAGTCGACTTTGAAGATGCATGGAAAAACCTTGAATTCGTTGAATTGGACGACTTTAAGATTCCATTTATTTCGAGATCTGACTTGATTCGGGCAAAAGAAGCTAGCGGAAGGCCACAAGACAAAATCGATATCGACAAATTAAAAGAAGCCGAACAATTGGAGATACTCGACGTAAAATAGTGTGCCGCTTCGCTTTGCGCTATTTCCAGCGAGTGATCCATGCCGCATTATGCCCAAACGCAAATTGCCAAAGGAATGACAAATATCAGTTTATGAATGAACAACAATCAAATGACCCACTTCATGGCATTACCTTGGAGCAGATCGTAAATAGCCTGGTTAATCATTACGGTTGGAGCGAGTTGGGGAAACGCATCAATATCCGATGTTTCAACAGTGACCCGTCAGTGAAGTCCAGCCTAAACTTTCTGCGAAAGACCCCTTGGGCTAGGAAAAAAGTTGTGAACTTATACATCTCATTATGTAGAAAAATAAATAACAAATAAGTGAGGATAGGCAGTGCAATTGATTAAATGCACTAAAAATCCAATAACTTTGCAAAAGCTTGTCGGTACGGCTTTACTGGTTTTAGGATCTGTCGTTTCAATGGTTTGAATCATCTGCCATTGACTAAGAGGCCGCCCAACAATCGATTTCAGCCGACACGCTTCTCTCGCTCCGCGTGCTGCTGAAGCGCGTACCGTCAGCCATCTGAAACAGGAGAAATATATGGGAAAAGAAACCGTAGCGGTCTATTGGGACTTTGAAAATATTCATGCCAGTTTATATGACTCGGTCAACGGCAGTGGTGGCTATGGGCGAACTCAAAATAGGAACAAACACCAAGACCTGCTGGTTAATGTGCAAGCGCTATATGATTTTGCAACAACATACGGAAATGTGGCAATCAATAAGGCATATTGCAATTGGCAATGGTTTTCAAAATATAGACATTCCTTGCTTAAATGTGCTGTAGAACTAATCCAAATATTCCCTCCAGGTGCATCAGCCAAAAACGGAGCTGATATTAAGTTATCTCTTGATGCAATTGAGGATGTGTTGAGGTTCCCACATATTTCCTCAATTATTGTCATAGGTGGCGATAGTGACTTTATTCCCCTGGCACAAAAAATTAAGGCTGCCGGGAAAGACCTAATCGGTATTGGTTGTAAATCATCGACAAATCAGCACTGGGCTAACAGCTGTTCGGACTTTAAATATTACGATGCTCTGGTAGTTGATAGTCAAGCAGAGGAAGATGTTGGAAATGAAGATGTTGGATCAGATATAATACAGGTAAAAGATCCTGTTGAACTTTTATCAAAAGCGATTAAACAAATTTCTAAGAGAACCGGAGACGAATGGGTTGTTAAGGCAGCAATAAGGCCCATAGTGAAGCGACTTGATCCTACATTTGATGAATCAAATTACGAATGTAAAACATTCTCAGAGTTACTTAAAAAATATCCCAAGAGCTTTAAGATCAAGCCCGGAGAGCACGACCATTTAGTTAGTTTGGTGGCATAGACATGGCTATCGGCCGAATTCAGGGCCGAATTCCGTGGACGATACCTAATCCCCCCTAACCGATAGGGATTGATAACAGGAAAGGAGGTACACAATGGGAGACAAAGGCGGAAAGAAGGATAAGGACAAGAGTCAGAAACAGAAAAAAAGCAAACAGGATCAAAAGGATAAAAAGAAGTCGGATAATCAACCGAAAAAAACTCCGTAAAGCACGGATTGATCCGGGAATTGTATCCGATCCCGAGACTCGGATGTTGACCCACTGAATACGGAGTTAATCTGAATATTGAAGGGCAAGGGGTTAAAATTGCGCGTTTCCGGCAGGCGTCAGGTTATTCCCGTAGGTTTCCTGACCGGATGCGATCGAGGGCGTTTTCGATGGGCTGCGGGTCTATATGCCGCATGAGGACGCCGATGTACTGAAGCTGCCTGCGGCGGGCGCCATGGCTTCTTATTCTGCGCGCGAATTCGATGGCAGTCAGAAGCTCATCCGGCAGCCCCATGGTTTCAAGCTGGCTGAACGGCAGTGCGACCAACTCTTCGCCCAGACGTTGTAGTGCCTTGTCTTCATTTTTTCTCCGGGTTCTGCTTTTATAATCCGTATCCATTTGCAGGCATCCCCCTTCCGGTTTACCTAACATCAATACCCATAAAAATCTCAGGCGGCGCGGTCGCGGTCTTCCAATCGAAGAACGGACTTACTCACAATTCAGTTGATTTTGCACCCAAACTCTTGCAATATACCCTGATGCGGAAACGAAAGAGTTTATTCAGGCTCATAACAAGTAATACTGCAAAAGGTTTGAAATGGTCAAGCAATATCTCGACCGTTCTTTCCGGCTCCGATTGAAGCGAAAGAGGTGATAAATGGCATCAGACGATTGGGTCAAACACCTTAGAAGAGAAAAGAGGCAAGTGGCGGAATATCAGTATCAGAAGGATTGCCGTTATTTTGCCCAGATAGCAGACGGTTTAAAAGAAGCAGGAGCGGAGGAACTGGCTGAACTAGGCGCTGAAGATGTCAGTCCGGAATTCAGCGGAATTCATTTCAGGGCGGAGAAATCAACCCTGTATCGAATTAATTATCTGACCAGGCTTCTTTCACGGTGCCTTGCACCGTTAATATCATTCGCTTGTCATGATACCCATACTCTGTATCAGAAGGCCAAACAAATCTCCTGGGAAGATTTTTTTGCCGAAGGCAATACCTTTGCCGTATCGGGGAATGTTTCCGACAGTTCGATTTCGCATTCAAAGTACGCTGCCCTCCGCCTTAAAGATGCGGTTGCGGACTATTTTAAAGAAAAAACCGGTCAGCGTCCCGATGTGTCGGTAAGGGATCCGGATATCCTGCTGAACCTTCATATCAGGAACAATGAGGCAGTGATAAGCCTTGACACCTCAGGCGGCGCACTTCACCGGAGAGGGTACAGAGAAGAGACCGTTTCGGCGCCGATGCAGGAAACCGTCGCCGCCGCGATTATCCGATTCAGCGAATGGGACGGTTCTGTTCCTTTATATGATCCTTTTTGCGGTTCGGGAACCCTTTTGTGTGAAGCGCTCATGCGGTATAGCAATATTCCTGCGGGTGTTTTCAGGAATCGTTTCGGTTTTGAATTTCTGCCCGACTTTGACAGCGCTCTCTGGAAGCAGGTAAAAAAAGAGGCCGACGGACAGATCCGGGAACTGACGAAAGGGCTGATTGCGGGCAGTGATGTGTCCGCGGAGGCTGTCAGCGCAGCGCGGACAAACCTGATGGGGCTTCATTTCGGAAATAATGTAAGTGTTGAAAGGGTTGACTTCAGAAACCTGCCTGCCCTTGAAGAGCATGTAATTGTAACCAATCCGCCTTATGGCATTCGGATGGGGGGAGACGAGAACCTTGCAATGTTTTATGAAAATCTCGGCGATTTTCTGAAACAGAAATGCAAAGGCTCGGCCGCTTTTGTTTATTTCGGAGAACGTAAATACATCAAAGAGATCGGACTGAAAACATCATGGAAAAAGCCGATCAAAGCCGGCGGGCTTGACGGCAGGTTGGTTAAATACGAGATGTACTGAAAACACTAAGAAGGGCTGCTCCTGGCATTTGAAAAAAACCGGGTACAATGGATAAAATCGGTACGAGGGACTAGGGAACATTGTTTCTAATAAATTATTTGACAGGCAGTCGGTTTTTCTATAGAATCGTATCATACCGCGACAAGCACGATTCGATATTCCAGGCGCTTTGCATCACATCGTGGTACGGGGATCAATAAAGCCATATTTTCATAAATAGAAACAGCGTCCTCAAAGGTTTCCTCTTTTGAGTATTCCCTGAATCAAATTAACAACCTGAAAAAATCCATACTGATCGGAAAACTAATTCTCTGCCAAATGGCTTTTTCTACAGAGTCGTTATGCAGCAAAAAGGAGAAGGTAATTGGAACGGGTAGACTATTGAACTCTTTAATTTGAGAAGGTTATGAAGATACTTTACACATCCGATCTCCATGTAAATGAGAGACACTACCAAAGACTTTTGGAATTACAGAAAAATAAGAGGATAGACTGCCTCATTATTGGTGGAGACTTAATTCCAAATAGACCTGCTTTTCATGACCGCATTCATAACCAAAGGGACTTTATAAAACAGTTTCTTTATCCCTATATTTCAAAACTAAAAACCACTAAACCAAACCTGGGTATTTATCTAATGATGGGGAATGACGATACGGCAGCCAATATGGATATTCTTGAAGGAATGGAAAAGGAAGGGATAATAAACCTTCTTCACAAAAGGCACCATGTCTTAGATGCAGAAATTCACCTTGTGGGATACGGATATGTGCCTATTACACCTTTTTCCTTGAAGGATTGGGAAAGATTTGACACTGATGAGAAGGTTGTTATTGAAAGTCCTCGAAGATCTTTACTCAGTACCAAACAGGGTATGCACCAAATAGACCTCTATGAGGTATTAGGGAAGGAAAAAACCATAGAAGAAGACATGAAATATTTAGCTCAAATAAGTGATTCAAAAAAGACCATATATGTTATGCACGCCCCCCCTTATAATACCGCTTTAGATAGGCTTTTCAACGGAACCCCGTGTGGAAGCAAATCAATAAGAAATTTCATTGAGAGGCACCAGCCATATCTCACCCTTCACGGTCATATCCATGAATCACCTATGGTTTCAGGGATATTTATGGAAGAGATAGGAGATACCATCTCTATCAACCCGGGACAAGAACCAGACAGATTACATGCTGTTATATTTGATACAGGAGACGTTAAGGGGACTCTTGATTATTTTCACTAGCCTCCAAAGGATGCCCTGAGATTGAGATCTAAAGCCCGTTTGGGACCCCTTGTTTGTCTAGACAGATACAGGGATTAAAGTAAAAATAATTTGGCAAAATTGACAAAAATGCTTGCCAATTTGATCTAAATTTAGTTAAGTATTAACCTTCTCTTCCATAAAAACTAATAAGGATAGACTTCATGGTCAGTAAGTTAGCGGTATTAGATATTTTGATCCTGTTTCTGGCAACCCATTCTGAACTTTTCATATATCTTGCCTTATTTTCTGTCCTGATGATAGCAGGATTGGGAGTACCTATTCCAGAAGATATAGCTCTTATTGCGGGTGGATTCTTAGCATATGCAGGATTCAGCAACTTGACTGTCACCGTTATAGTCTGTTTTTTCGGTGTTATACTGGGAGATCTCGTAGTGTTCTCTTTGGGGAGAAGATGGGGTGATAGCATAACAAAACATCGCCATTTTGTGAGGTTAATCTCTGAGAAAAAGCTAAATCGGGCAAAAAAATTTTTTAGAGAGCATGGTAGCAAAACAGTTTTCCTGGCACGATTCATCCTGGGATTCCGTGTCGTTGCCTTTACTACTGCAGGAATTCTAAAGATGAAGGCTTCCCATTTTATTACCATAAATACAATAGCCTCTATAATAAGTGTCCCAATATGGGTGTTTATAGGGTATATATTTGGTGCCAATCTCGACGTAGTAGTCAAAGTAGTTAAGAGAGCCGATTTCCTGATTATCATCTCTCTTTCTTTAGCGATAGGTTTAACTGTAGCATATTACCTTTGGAAGAAAAGAAAGAAAAGCAGTCTATGATATACCTTACATTACATGCCTATTTCAGAACCCTTACCTTTGATAAAAGGTCGTCACCGTACACAATAGGATCCCCATGCCCGGGGTAAAGACTTTTCACGTTCAGATAAGCCCCCCTTAAATCATTGAAAGATTCCTTTATTTGGGTGTAGTTACAGCAGAAAAGGTTCAATTCCCCCTTTCCATCCATATTGAGGATAGTGTCACCCGAAATAAGAATATTTTTCTTTTCATGCCACAGACAGGTACTGTCAGTGGTGTGTCCAGGGGTTGAGATAACTCTCCAATCCGGGGCATAGGGTATAGTATCGCCATCCCCAAGCCAATGATGGACATCATATCTCACCGATACCTTTTCTCTCAAGAATGGCAAAGGTATCCCCACTTTATCATCCAATTTAATTTCGAGAAGAGAGGGGATGTGACGGCCCAATCTCAGATAGACAGGAGGAAGGTTTCCAAACCAGGCCCCAACAGGGGGAATGCATAACTTTTCTTTTCGGCTAAAAAAATCTTTAACCTTTTTATAGAAGGCCACTTCAGCACCAGGTAATTTACCTAACAGATAGGATATCCCTGCCACATGGTCTATATGAAAATGGGTTGAGAATATAAGAATCGAGCATCCTTCTTTAGGAGAGAGCCCGTCAACGTATCTAACTATATTTTTTACCTCTTCAGAAGATCCTACGTCAACAAAGATTAAAACATTTTCCTCTGATATAAGATAACAATTTGAGAACCCACCCTTTATTAAAGTTACATAATTCACTAGACAATTTCCTTTAAGAGTCTAAGGATCAATTAGACTACCTTTAGCCCCATCTGTTTGGCAATTATAGTCCGCTGCATCTGAGAAGATCCGGCGCTTACAGTGATTATCCTGGCATCCCTGAAGTATCTCTGCATGTCATACTCCATTGAATAGCCGTACCCGCCCATTATCTGCATACCCTGGTTGGTCAGTCGGGCCAGGGATTCAGAGCCAAAAAGCTTTGCCATAGATACTTCCCTAATACAAGGAATCCCCTGTTCAACCATCCATGCAGCACGATAGGTCAAAAGTCTGGCAGCATCCACCTCTGTCTGCATATCCGCAAGCATATGGCCAATGGCCTGAAACGTTCCAATGGGACGACCAAACTGTACTCTCTGTTTTGCATGATCCAGAGCATCATCCACTACAGTCTGGGCATTTCCAACATATCCCGCACAGGCAAAGAGCCTTTCTAACTCCAGACCTGACATGAGGACATCCCAGCCCCCGTTTAATTCACCGATAAGGTTCCCCTTAGGAACCCTAACGTCTTCAAGAAACAGCTCGGTAGCATGAATGATTTTTCTTCCAAGGGTCTTGATTATACGAATATCTATTCCAGGGGATTTTGGGTCAACGAGGAGCATGCTGATCCCTTTGTGCCTGGGAAGATCTTTATCTGTTCTTACAGCCATGGTCATGATATTCGCTACATCTGCGCCAGTAATGAAGACCTTTTGGCCATTTACAACAAATTCATCCCCTTCAGGAACGGCTGATGTAACCAGGGAAGCTACGTCAGATCCTGCATTGGGCTCAGTCAAGGCAATTGACCACATCATCTCTCCATTAACTACTTTAGGTATATACCGATTTTTCTGTTCTTCCGAACCATGGTGTAAGAGGGTCAATGCGTTGAAGATAGGCACTCCGTATCCTGCTCCTATCTCATAAGAAAATCTACATAGTTCCTCACCCACCATTATAAAATCTAAAGGACCACAGCCACTGCCGCCGTACTCTTCAGGGAAAGGTAGACCATACCAACCCAATTTCGCCATCTTCTTGTACAGTTCAAATGGAAATTCCTCTTTCTCATCCAGCTCTCTAACGTATTCTCGCGGACATTCCTTATCCATAAAATTACGTACAGACTTTTTCAGTATCTCCTGCTCTTCAGTAAACTTGAAATCCATATCCCATCCTCCTTGTTTATTAAATTTCTATCAGGCTACTTATTCACTTACCCATTTTTTCTCTGGTTGTCAAGATAATAAGACTCTGAATCTGCAATTCAGACACAGGACTTCAGGTTTTAGATACCAGACTTTTCAAATAGTGACTACTCAGGTGGATAGACTGAAGGCTGAAGACTATGGTACCCGTTCACGGTTCACAGTTTACAGTTCACGGTTTAATTACAACAGCAGGCATTACAACAGCAAGCATTACAACAGCAAGCTTAAGCTTGCTGTTATATAAAGCTTGAAGCATTTTTGCCGACTGTTAACTGCAAACCGTAAACTGCGAACGGATACCCTTTATCTTTGTGTAATCTCTGGCCACTTTCTCCCCTTCAGTCTAATGTCTGATATCTATGGTCTAGCGTCTGAATTACAGATCGTGACGATCCCATGAGCAGCCAATTCCTTTACAAGCCGATCCTGATGGGTTTGAAAAAACCGTTCGCTCCGACCCCGTGCTTCCGGAGAATAGGCG
>QZJR01000001.1 GCA_003599365.1 Deltaproteobacteria bacterium
TGTTCTTGGGCGGTCAACCAACTTATAGGTGGGGTGGAAGGCACTCACATGCCAGGGTATCTCTTCCCCTACTTCCCTGATAAATTCTGCAATCCTTTCAAGTTCCTCTTCACCATCATTGATTGTGGGTATTATCAGGGTGGTTATCTCGATCCAGACCCCTATCTCTTTCAACGTCCTTATGGAATCGAGCACAAAGTTCAGTTTGGCGCCACATATCTCTTTATAGAAATCGTCAGAAAACGACTTGAGGTCCACATTCGCCGCATCCAGATATGGTCTTATAGTATGAAGCGCCTCTTTGGTCATATAACCATTGGTAACAAACACGTTTTTTATCCCCTTTTTATGAGCCAACTCTGCAGTATCATAGGCGTATTCAAAGAATATTGTGGGTTCTGTGTAAGTATAAGATATGCTTTTGCATTTATGCTGTAGGGCCTGGGATACAATCTCTTTGGGCTCAAAATCCCTGCCTGGTATCCAATCCTGATCTTTGGGCATCTGGGAGATATCCGAGTTCTGACAGTGTAGGCATTTAAAATTACATCCTGCAGTGGCTATAGAGAAGGATTCCGAGCCGGGAAAGAAATGAAAGATAGGCTTCTTTTCTATGGGGTCTATGTTTCTTGAAATAGCCTTATTGTAAACCATAGAATAGAGGATTCCTTCCCTGTTCTCCCGCACACCACAGACCCCCCTCTTTAAGGGAGCGATAGTGCATCTATGATTGCACAGGCTGCACTTAACCTTTCCGTCTCCTGATTTATCGTACAGCATCGCTTCTTTCATTGATTATGTTCCCTTGATCATCCCATCTTCTTAACTACAGATTCCACCTTTGTCTCGGAGGTGGCGGGCTTGTCCCTTCTGTCGTCGATCTTTACTGTTGTGACTACGCGCATAACCCCCTTTTTAAAAGGGGTTTCGTGCATCTCTCTGATTATACCGAAAATCCCGTCAAGCTCTCCTTCGATGATGGTGCCCATGGAGGTCAAATCGTATTTGAGGCCGGAATTTTTAAGTACCTTTAAGGCATTTGCCACATATTCGCTAAGGCTGGTATTAGGGACACCAATGGGTACTATGCTTACCTCGACTATTGCCATGGGACACTCCTTTTTCCTCAGCCTTTCTCTTTTAGTTTAGCGGTTTCTTCTAATCCCGAAACATTATCCTATTGCTATTGGGACGAAACTTTTTCCCCGATTGTTTTCCAAGCATTTATCTTGTTTTGCCCAACAGCTACGGTTCATCCCCACGCATATGGGGAACACAAATCAACAAGGTCTCCTTGTCGGTCATATTCCTACGCCTTCTTATGCAATATTCTTAACAATGGGAGAGTATCTCAACGGTGTGTTTTCGATTTCATCCCTGGTAAAAATGAGGGGAGAAATTACCAGATGGTTTTCAAAACCAACTTCCCAGACAATATCGAAAACTTGCTCCTTCAGGCTTCTGTCAAGCGATTCAACCTCTAAAAAAACATCAAGATCAGAAAATTCATCGGCACCCCCCCCCGTGCCCTGGAACCGAACACCTTTACATCAACAATTTGGACAACTTCTGACAATCTTTTTTTCAGTTCCTCGGCTATTCGTTTATCATTTTCGATCATCGTATCTACCTCTTAATGAAATTGAAATACCTTGTTTTTCTCTATCAGTTTTTGTATAAAAATACCATAAAGCTGCTTCTTTTCGTTCGTTTGGGTTGCCCGATTCTCATAAAATTAGGGATATTGCTTTACCATTCATAGAGGGGTGGTTTCCTGTCCCATGATAACCATCGCTATCTGTTCTACAACCTTGAAATGTCTGTCTCCTGTAAGGAGCGTTCCCCCTATTTCCATGCAGGATGCCACTATATACATACAGGTATTCGCCATGGGTGGCCAAGAAGTCTACTGTTTCATGCAATCCCTCGGCATAGTCACAACCCTCCTTGTATCGTATTTATTTTGCCCTCATTCTTCACTAAGGAATACTCTGTATCCCTTATAGGTCATATAAATATCAGCTTTGCTGGACACCTCAAAGGGCGAGTGCATACCAAGGAGAGCTACCCCGCAGTCCACTATATCCATTCCGTAGCTTGCAAGATATTTGGCTATGGTTCCCCCGCCACCTTCATCCACCTTGCCCAGTTCACCGGTTTGCCAGACAATACTGTTACGGTTAAAAACATCCCTGAGCCATCCAACATATTCTGCGCTGGCATCACTGGAACCGGATTTTCCTCTGGAGCCGGTAAACTTTGTAATACAGATTCCATACCCCAACTTTGCGGCGTTCCTCTTTTCATGGACGTCCTGATAATCCGGATCAAGTGCGCCATTAACATCTGCTGAGATAGCCCGGGAGTTCATCAGTGTCCTTCTCACAGCCCCATCGTCTGCCGTAACTCCCTCAAAGGATAACAGATCGGCAACCACGGCCTCTAAAAATCTGGATTTCGCCCCTGTATTTCCTTCGCTGCCTATCTCTTCCTTATCAAGGAATAATACTAAAACAGTCTCTTTTGGATTTTTTAAGTCTCCTGCCGCCCGCATGCTGGTATATGCGCATGATCTGTCATCCTGCCCGTAGGAACCTATCAGGCTCCTATCCCATCCTATGTCCCTGGCCTTTTCAGATGGTACCAGTTCCAGTTCGGCACTGACAAAATCCTCTTCGATTAAGCCAAAATTATCATTGAGGTATTTAAGAACCTGTAGCTTTATTCTATCCTTGGTATCCTTATCAGGAAAGGGTATGCTTCCAGCAAGTATGTTTAGTTTTTCACCAATAACCGCATCCTCCAGTTTCTTTTCGTATTGAGCCTTATGGGCAAGGTGGGGAAGCAGATCAACTATGGTAAAGATCGGTTCAGTCTCTTTTTCCCCTAGGCTTAAATCCAGTTCGCTTCCATCCTTTTTAATGATCTTTCCATGTAAGGACAATGGGCGTGAGACCCACTGGTATTTCTTTATCCCCCCGTAATAATGGGTTTTAAGTAGGGCAAGATCAACATCTTCATACAGTGGATTTTGCTTTAAATCCAGGCGAGGCGAATCTATGTGGGAAGCAATTATTTTTATTCCCTTTTCTATTGGTTTTTCTCCGAGGATGCCCATGGCTATGGCTTTGTTATGAAGTACCCTATAGACCTTTTTTGCCTTTCCTGAAGGCTCTTCAATCCTTTTAAACCCCTTTTCTTCTGCAAATTTGATGATTTCCTTAACCGCTTGCCGTTCTGTCTTGGCTCTATTAAGAAATTCTTTATATCCTTCTGCAAAGAGAAAGACCCCCTCTTTTTCTTTGCTGTCCAGTCGATCCCAGACCATGTCCCTCTTCAGCATCAGCTTTTCTTTTATCTCTTTAACCTCAGGTTTTTCGTCTTGCTCTGGCATGTTATTCTCCTCTCCTTATGCTAGAATTTCTACCCCTTTCCTAAAGCCTTTAATGTCTCCTTAAAGACCTTGTAAAATCTATCATTGTCGGGAATAGACTTTCTGAGTATATTCTTTATCTGGGACAAATCTTTCTGGTTGATAACCACGTTTGCACTCTTTGAAAAGGCCATCATATTATCAAGGGTGGTGTATTGCTTCCCGATTAGTGCGAAAAAGATATTTCTTCTGGTGACTATAGGCATAGGTTGGATGTGATTTAAAACAGGATTCTCAGACGGAGGCCCTCCGCCGAACTCCTCATTGAGAACTATAGCATCATAATGGGTAAACCTCATTTTCTCCAGCACATCTTTCGGATCTGTTCCTGCACTCACCCTGTATCCCAGCTCTTTCAATGCCGATATCAGTATTTCTTGATTGGATTGATTATCATCACAGATTAAGGCTGTTTTTTCATCATCTTGAAAGGAGTCGACCATTGTTTCATCAGAAGTCTCCTCTGATAGTGTTCTGGTATCAACGGAGATATTAGCATTACATTTAGGGCATGGGATGTTTACTACCTTATCTTTAGGTAACTTTTCATCCGGAATCTTTAATCTGGTTTTACACGTTTCACATAAGATCTCCATTTGTCTCCTCCCTAGTGTTTTTTCCCATAAGGGTCTTCTTTGCCGTAGTCTTCATCTATGTCTAACCCTTCGATGTCGGTAGTTTTCTCTCCCTTTCCACTCTTAATCATGTCTATCCCTCTCCCCACTATGGCCTTTCTTGAAGCATATGCCATGGCTGTTTCCTCTGTGATCAGACCTGCTTCGTACTTTTTGATGATGTCTGTGTCGAATGTCTGCATACCGTAGGCATCCCCTGCTGAGATTATATCATAGAAGGTCTTTCCCTCCGATTCTCCATTTAAAATAGACTCCTTAACCCTAAGGTTCGTGCCCATAATCTCGAATACAGCTACTCTACCCCCACCAACTTTGGGCAAAAGCCTCTGGCAGACTATCCACCTTATAGTGTCTGCCAGACGGATCCTGATCTGTCTTTCTTCTTCCTGATCGAACATGCCAATAATCCTATTGATTGTCTGCCCTGCATCCACCGTATGAAGAGTACTCATAACCAAATGTCCTGTTTCCGCCGCACTTAACCCTATCTCTACCGTTTCTCTATCCCTCATTTCACCAACCAGAATGACTTTAGGGGCCTGACGAAGGGCTGCCCTAAGGCCGTTGGCAAATGAATCAAAGTCACTGCCCAGCTCTCTCTGGTTAAAGGTGGCCTGTTTGTGAGGATGTACAAATTCTACAGGGTCTTCCAGGGTAATTATGTGGATAGATTTCGATTCATTCATGTCGTTTAACATAGCAGCCAGAGAGGTAGTCTTTCCGCTACCCGTTGCACCTGTCACCAGGATAAGACCGTTTTTCTCCTGGGCTATCTTGAGGAAGACCTCCGGAACGCCTAGCCCTTTGATGGTAGGGATTTTAGTCTCCAATTTTCTCATTACTATGGAATAAGAGCCTCTCTGGGAAAAGATATTTACCCGGAATCTGGCCTTTCCAGCCAGGTAATAGGATGAGTCACAGGATCCCTCTTTTAATAGTGTATGTAGAAGACGCCGGTCCTGGTTAATGAGGTTGAGGGCAAATATCTCTGTCTGGAAGGGAGTCAGTTTATCTATCGGTGGATTCATTGGGACAGAGACCAGTTGTCCGGATGATTCGACCTGTAAGGGTTTGTCTGCAGTAAAATTTAAATCGGAAACATTGCCATGTGTTTGTAACATGATATCCAATATGCGGTCAGTTTCAGGCTTTCTCATAGCGTTTCTCCCAATCTCTAGAGTTGTAGCGTTTCCCCCTGCCAGAAGCCGGCAGGGATGTAAGCTCTGTCCCCGGATTCTCTATTGTGTCATACGTCAGTAAAATCACCAGGAGACTTTTTTAAGAAAGGCAGGAATTTAGACTTGTCAATACATTTATTATATGCCTCATCCGGGTCAATCTGTCCTTTTTGCAAATATTGCATAATAGCATCGTCCAGGGACTGCATCCCGTATTTCTTCCCTGTTTGAATAGTAGAGGGTATCTGAAAAGTTTTACCCTCTCTAATCAGATTGCGTACGGCTGCTGTACAGATAAGTATTTCAAGGGCAGCGCATCTTCCCTTTTTATCTATCCTCTTGAACAGGGTCTGGGCTATCACAGCCTTAATACCATCAGCTAAAGTAGACCTGATCTGGTCCTGTTGATTAGCAGGGAAAACTTCTATAACCCTGTCAACTGTTTTAGCAGCACTGGTAGTATGAAGGGTGCCGAATACCAAATGTCCGGTGGCGGCAGCCTCTATTGCCAGCGCAATAGTTTCTAGATCTCTCATTTCTCCTACCAGGATGATATCCGGGTCTTCTCGTAATGCCCCTCTCAAAGCCGCTGAAAATGATTTTGTATGAGATCCTACTTCCCTATGGTTTACTATACAGCCTTGACTCTTATGGACAAATTCAATGGGATCCTCAACGGTAATAATGTGATCTTTCCTGTTTTTATTTGCGTAGTCTACTATGGCTGCCAGTGTTGTGGACTTACCACTCCCTGTTGGCCCCGTTACCAAAACCAGGCCTTTGGGAAGCAGGGCCAGTTTGGTAATTACAGGTGGAAGGCCGAGTTGTTCTGCTGTTAATATCTCACTGGGAATTTCTCTGAATACGGCCCCAACCCCGTATTTCTGTTGAAAAAAGTTGGCCCTGTACCGAGCCAGGCCGGGTATTTCATACCCAAAGTCTACGTCTCCTGTTTCCTCAAAAGTCTTTACCTTCTCTTCGGGAGCTATTTCATAAAGCATAGCCTTTAGCTCATCATTCTCAAACTGCTTGTATTTTACCCTTTCCATATCGCCTCTGATACGGAGTATGGGTTGAGAGCCGGATACCAGGTGTAAATCAGAGGCCCCCTGTTCATTCATAAGCTTAAAGAAGGCATCTATCTTTGCCATTTTTATCCTCCTGTAAATATATAGAGTAAGGGTACAATGGTGATTATAATGGTTAATTACGGGTTAGGCAAACATTTTTTCCTTTTTCAATTTCAGGCTTTCCTGATAGACTTCTCTTTTGGAGATACCTTTCTCTTCTGAAATCATCTTGATCAAGTCCTTCATAGGCAAGTCATATCTCTTCCGATAATCCTGCAATAGTTGAGATATGGACGTATCATCTCCACTGTCCGGGTCTCTCTTTCCCGACACCAACAGGGTGATTTCTCCCTTAATTTGTCGCCCATTTAACACGGTTAAGACACGGGTTATTTTCCCTCTTATTACCTCTTCAAATATCTTGGTCAGTTCCCTGGTCACAACTATCTCCCTATCGCCGCATATCTCCAGTAAGTCCCGGAGGGCTGCCCGTAACCTGTTGGGTGATTCATAGAAGACAAGAGTCCTTTTTTCTTCTGCCATCTTTTCAATAAGCTTCTTTCTTGCCGTGATTTTGTTTGGCAGAAAGCCCTGGAATACAAAACTGTCTGTAGGGAGCCCTGATATGCTAAGCGCAGTAATTACGGCTGATACCCCCGGAATAGGGATAACTGATGTTGAACTTTGGAGTGCGAGTTTAATGAGGTGATAACCAGGGTCTGAAATACCAGGGGTGCCGGCATCTGAAACAAGAGCTACATTCTCTCCGGTTTCCAGTCTGTCTATGAGTTGTTTGCCTTTGATAAGTTTATTGTATTCGTAATAGCTGGTCAAAGGGGTTTTAATACTGTAATGGTTAAGTAGAATCCTTGTCCTCCTTGTGTCTTCAGCGGCAATCAGATTAACTTCTTTTAGTGTTCGCAAAGCCCTAAAGGTAATATCCTCCAGATTGCCTATAGGTGTTGCAACGATATACAATGTTCCTTTAGGTGTGGAAGGGGTATTCTCGTCCATGATTTTTACTCATTCACCCAATAATCTGCCAACACCTCAGCCTGTTTAAGCACTGTATCAACGGCTTTTTGTTGTTTGTCCGGCGGGTATCCGTATTTATTCAAAGTACGTCTCACGATGACCATGAGTTTTGCTCTGGCGCTTTCCTTCATTGCCCAGTCTATGGTGGCGTTCTTGCGGACTTTATCGGCGATTTCACGGGCTATGCTTTTCAGTGTTTCATCGCCTAAAAGCTTTACCGCGCTGTCATTGATTTCCAATGCGGTATAGAATGCAAATTCGTCTTTAGTTAATTTTAGCTTCTCTGCCAAACCGTCTACGGTTCGGATTTGCCTGGCGATTGCCAATAATTCTTCGATAATTTCCGCGGTTGTCAAGAGGTTGTTCTGGTACTTCTTTATTGATGCCTCAAGCATATCCAGAAGATTTTTCCCTTCTGTAATATTGAATTTCAGCCGTACCTTGATTTCATCATTGAGAATCTTCTTCAAGAGTTCAATGCCAAGGTTTTTGTGCTTCATATCCTTTACTTCCTTAAGGAATTCCTCAGAAAGCAAAGAAATATCCGGCTTCTTTATTCCTGCCGCATCGAAAATATCGACAACTTCGGTTGACTCAACCGCCTGATTCACAATTTGCCGGATGGCGGATTCGTAATTCTTTTTATCGCCATTATCCCTATCGCTTTCAAATTTGAGCAATCGTGCCCGGACGGACTGAAAGAAGGCTATTTCATTGGTCAGAGCCAGTGCGTCCTCATGTGGGACGGCCAGCGCAAAAAGCTTTGAAAGCGCAGTTGACTCACTAATAAAACGGTCCTTGCCTTGTTCTCTTGAAAGTATGAATTCCTCGGCTTGAAGAATGATAGAAAGACGCTCAGAAGTTCCTACACTGAAAAAACGCATATAATCAAATCCATGAAACATCTGGCGCACGATTTCAATCTTTTCAAGCAGTAATTCAAGCGCCTTTACCTGTGTCTCCGCAGGGTCGCCTTTGCCGCCCGAATTGGAATAAAAGGCAAGGGCATCTTTGAGCGCGTTACCAATACCGATATAATCAACGACTAGTCCGCCGGGTTTGTCCATAAAGACACGGTTTACCCTTGCAATTGCCTGCATTAAGGTGTGCCGTTGCATCAGTTTGTCGATGTAGAGCGTGTGCAGACAGGGGACATCAAAGCCGGTCAACCACATACCCCGCACAATAACCAGCTTCAAAGAGTCTTGTGGGTCTTTCATGCGATCTGCAAGCAAGCGGCGGTCTTCTTTATTCGTCCTGTGATAGGCAGGAATTACAAGACTCTCAGGGTCTTCCGGGTCAAACTCCATTTTGTCGGAAGAGGAAGAAGTCATGACGACTTTCAGAGCTCCCTTCTTCAGGTCTTCGGTGTGCCATTGGGGTCTTAGCGCAATGATTTCATGGTAAAGAGCGACGGCTATGCGGCGGCTCATGGTGACAATCATTGCCTTACCGTCAAAAACTTCCGCGCGTTTTTCGTAATGCGAAACGATATCCTGTGCCAGATTCTTCAAACGCTCAGGATGCCCGACAATGGCTTCAAGTTTCGTCCATTTGACTTTAGCCATCCGGGTTTCAGAAGCGCCGTCATCAGTCATTTCCCTGTCAAATTCTTCTATCAGTTTACGGCCATCTTCTGTAAGGCTGACTTCTGCCAGACGGCTTTCGTAATATATCTTTACTGTCGCGCCGTCTTCCACGGCCTGTGCTATATCGTAAATGTCAATGTAATCGCCGAACACCGCCGGTGTGTTAATATCGGTGCTTTCTACCGGTGTGCCGGTAAACCCGATAAAGGTTGCGTTAGGAAGGGCGTCACGCAGATACTTGGCAAAACCATAGGCAATGCGCTTTCCGACAATTTTGCCGTTATCATCCTTTGTGTCAATCAGCTTTGCCTGAAACCCATATTGCGTGCGGTGCGCTTCGTCCGCAATAACGATAATATTGTGGCGTTCGGATAGCTGATCGTATGCGGTGCGGTCATTCTCCGGGAAAAACTTCTGGATGGTCGTAAACACAATCCCGCCGGATGCCACTTTAAGCAGAGACTTTAAATGCTCACGTGATTCCGCCTGTACCGGAGGCTGGCCTAGCAGGCTTGACGATGCGGCAAAGGTATCAAAGAGCTGTTGGTCAAGATCGTTTCGGTCGGTAATGACAACAATGGTCGGGTTATCCAGGTTATGTATCAGTTTTCCCGCATAGAAAACCATGGAAAGGCTTTTCCCTGAGCCTTGCGTGTGCCAGACAACACCTGCTTTGCGGTTTCCTTTTTCAGTTGCGGCAAGACTGGTGCTTTCCACGGCTTTATTCACCGCGTGGTACTGGTGGTATGCCGCAATCTTTTTCACGGTCTCAATCTGTGTAAGACCGGTTTTGGCATCTATTTTCTTGTCTTTTTCAAATACAATGAAGTTCCGTATCAGATCGAGGAGCGTTGCCTTGTTCAGCATGCCTTTGATGAGCACTTCGAGTTGGCTTACGTGGGCGGAAGATTCTTTTTCATCGCCTATAGTCTTCCATGTCTGGAACCTGCTGAAGGCAGATGAGATGGTCCCTGCCTTTGCTTCCAGCCCATCGGAGATGACACAAAAAGCGTTGTAGAAAAAGAGTGACGGGATGACCGTCTTGTAGGTCTGTATCTGGTCAAAAGCTTTGCGGATGGTAGCATGTGCATCCGCCGGGTTTTTAAGTTCTATCACCACCAGCGGCAGACCGTTTACAAAAAGGATCGCGTCAGGCCGTTTGTTCTGATTGCGTTCGATAACGGTAAACTGATTTATGACAAAAAAGACATTGTTATCCGGGTTTTGAAAATCAACCAGCCAGACCCGCTCGCCGCGTTCCTGGCCGTCTTTCCGCACTGTAACCGGAACGCCTTCGGCAAGCATTTTATGAAAGGCTTCATTCGCGTCAATAAGCTGGGGAGAAAACACGGATAGCGCCGCCTTGAGGGCTTCCTGCCGTGCCGTTTCCGGTACCGCCGGATTCAAACGGTTTATGGCTTTTTCCAGGGCATGCCTTAAAACGACATCGCCATAGCTTGCGCGTTTTTCCGGTTCACCGTAGGGTGTTGCAGGTTCAGCCACCAGAAAATCCTGAGGGGCTTCAACATCAGGCGCAATGGATGGCCCGGGGATGCAGGAAAAACCGATTTGAGTTAGTTCGTCAAGTGAGAAGCTTTCGATTTCGGACTCGGTGAAGGCAATCATTAAAATTTCCTCAGGTTTTTTCTGGTTTTATACATGCGTTCAGTAAAACCACCGGTATTCAGAAACTCTTTTTCCAGAAATTTCATCTGTTGCCATAGCAAATAACTTGCCTGGTTTATCAGGCAGATGAGCGTGTTTGCCAGTCGCTCTGCCGACAGCTCAGAAAAATGATAATTGTCTGACGAGTCTGACCAGTCCGACTTGTCAGACCTGTCCGCCTTGTCCGACCAGCCAGACTTTTCAGACCTAAACTTCCCCCTGACTTCCAGCGCTTCAGAATCATCTTTGGCCCACTGCCGCATTTTTTTCTGCCGCAGGAAATCTTCGAAATCGAGCAGCAATTCACCAAGACTTGCTCTGGAAACACCGGTTAATTTCAGTTCCGTTTTTTTTGATGTTGCTGAAGCAAGGCTTCCTTCGGCTATGTTCTGCACTCCGCTGCGGGCAGCCTGGACCATCTGGTCGTGTGTTCTCGATCTTTTGTCCACAAAACGCTCACAGAAAACAACAGTTCCGTCATAAACACTCTGAGCGCATTGAAAACTGCGCAGTTTGCGGAATCCGCCATGCTGAGGTATCAGCTTATTTTCTGTCATGATTTGACCCTCACTTCACCGGATATGAGTTTGGGGAGAAGCGTGTCGCGCAGGCGGGAGAGCGTACGAATTTGACTGACATTTTTTTCAATTTTGTTGAATCCTGATTCGCACCAT
>QZJR01000025.1 GCA_003599365.1 Deltaproteobacteria bacterium
ATAGATGGGATGATCATCTATTCTCATCGTGGATGCAGGCTATTCTGTGGAGGTCAGAGGGCAGTAATGGATGCAATCTCTGAGGAGTTTGGTATCCCTTCTCTCCTGATAGGAGGCGATCTCTCTGACGTAAGGGATTATAACAGGGATCAGGTTAGGAATCAGATAGAAAACTTCATGGACATGCTGGGATAATAAACGTTAACAGTTCACAGTTGGCAGTTAACGGTTGATATGCTTCAAGCTTTATATAACAGCGGGCTTAAGCCTGCTGTTGTAATTACCGTGAACTGAGAACCGTGAACAGTTACAATCCTTGAAAGGAGGACAAATAATTTGATGAAGGTAATTGGACTTACAGGTGGGATTGCTGCCGGTAAGAGTACAGTCTCAGATATCCTTTCAAAGCTGGGTGCTGAAATTATAGATGCCGATAAGATCGGTCATCAGATATATCTCCCAAATACCGAGGCATGGAAGGATATTATTGCCGCCTTTGGAGAGGACATTCTACTCCCGGATAAAACGGTAAACAGACCCAAACTGGGGAGTATAGTGTTCGATGATAAGGCAGCCCTAAAAAAATTGAATGATATTGTTCATCCCAGAATGTATAAAAGGTTTGAAGAAGAGATAGAGCTAAAAAGGAAAAAAAACAAGAACAAAGGTGTGATAGTATTGGATGCAGCAATACTGATCGAGGCAAACTGGCTGCCTTTAGTGGATCGGGTATGGGTAGTGGTTGCAGATCAGGATACGGTAATAGATCGTCTCTGTTTAAGGAGTGGGTTCACTAAAGAACATGCCCGGTCCAGGATATCATCTCAACTCTCAGATGAAGAGAGGAGAGGGTATGCTGATGTAGTCATTGAAAATAATGGTACCATGACAGAGGTCGAACAACGCGTATATGAAGCATGGAAGAGAATCTAGTCTATAGAAAAGGAGGGGGGCAGTGAAGAAGGGATTATACCTTGTTGCATTTTTAACAGGATTTCTTTTAATTACAGGAATGGGAGGGCTGGGAGGAACACCCTCCGGCAAGATTCCAACCCCAGAAAAGGATTTTTCTGCTACTCTTATCGACAAGCAAGATGTAGTTACTAAATGCAAACAGATCAGCAGGGATGGGGATGTTTTCTTTTTGGGTAAAAAGGGCAAGGGGACATTTACCGTTTCCTTCGAAAAGGTTAAAATAGCAGAATTTCAAAATGGAAAGGGCGTAGTGATTGCCGTGCTCAAACTAATAGACGGTCAAACCATAGAGATTGAGATGGATAAAAGTCAGAAATTCTATGGGAATGTACCCTTTGGTACCTTCCAGATAGAAGTAAGCGATCTTAAAAAGATTACATTCACCCATTAACTTGTCAGGGTGCTAATAGGCTGGTAGGTATTCTGATATCCAAGCTTCTTATCTTCCCCCAGTTTACTGAACGTTTAATATCTCAAAAAATTCCCGCCTCTTGGTACCTATGCAATGGTTACAAACCTGGACAATAGGAGGGCGGTAGAGGTAAAGATAAATGATCGAGGGCCATTTGTAGAAGGAAGGATCATTGACCTTTCTTTTGCTGCAGCAAGAGCCTTAGATATGGTAGATTGTGGAATTGCCATGGTTAGAGTGGAGGTGACAAAGAGGGTGAAATACTACGATATACCATATACCCTCCAGGTAGGTTCTTTTAGAGAGGAGAGTAATGCTTTAGATTTAAAGAAAAAATTGGATAAGATATATAAGGATGCCTATATTGTAGCTACCATAATCTCGAATACGAAATACTATAGGGTTAGATTGGGATACTTTAAATCAGAGGAGTCGGCACAAAAAGAAGCTCAAAGACTTATTGAGGATAAGTATACTGTCTTTGTCACAAGGAGAGATTAAGGAGCGTATACGCTTATCTTCCGCTTCGTCAAGATGGGTACCCCAAAAATCCTGCTCATGTTCGCTCCAAAGGAAATTTTTCATTTTTCAGGGTGAACGAATTAACAAAGGAACCCACTGTGATAACTATAAAGACAGACCTTCGAAGAAAAATACTGGAACATAATGAGGATATAAAGAAATGCTATCAGTGTTCTACCTGTAGTGCCAGTTGCCCTGTGTTAAGATATGATCCGGACTTTAACCCTCGAATTCTCATTATAAAGGCCCTATACGGCTCGGAGGATACCCTTGAGTCAAAGGAGTTTTGGAAGTGCCTTTCCTGCGATAGGTGCAATGAAAGGTGTCCCCAGGGCGTTAATCCATATAATGTTTTGCTTAAGCTTAAGAATTTTTTATTCTCACAAAACCTGGCGCCAAAAGAGAGGATAGATGCAAGAGAGCTAATTATAACAACCGGTTTTTCTTATCCTATATCGTCGGCAGTAAACAGAAAAAGAGAGAGCATGGAGCTGGAGGCATTGGAGTCTATAGGTGAAGAATTAAAGAAAATAGTAGAAACAGAATGAACAGAATGAACAGAATGAACAGAATGAAACAATACGCTTTATTTACGGGATGTACAATAAAAGCTGCGCTCCCTCATATAGAGATGGTAGCCAGGAAGGTTTTACCCTTGCTGGATATAGGGATTAAAGAGTTGGCATTTACCTGCTGTCCTAATGCCGATTTCAGATCTACGGACGAGTATTCCTGGCTGGTGGTTGCTGCAAGGAACCTTGCCTTAGCTGAGAAGGAGGGTTTAGAGATACTGGGTCTGTGCCCTGGTTGTACCCAGACCCTTAGAGAGGCAAATATGGTCTTAAAAGACGATGTCTCCTTGAGGGCAGAAATCAATAAAAGACTGGGGAAAATAGGCCTTACATTTAAGGGAACCACAGAGGTCAATCACCATTTGGTAGTTCTCCACCGGCAGATTGACATACTTCTCCAAAGGGTTACTATACCACTTTACGGCATAAAACTGGCAGTCCATACAGGCTGTCACCTGCTAATGCCAAGTCGGATAATGCAATTTGATAATCCCGAACAACCAAGAAAACTGGGAGAGCTTGTAAAAATGCTTGGGAGTACTATTATAAATTATCCGGAGGAGACCCTTTGCTGTGGATTTACTTTGTTCGGTTCGCATAAAGATATTGCATCGAGGATTATTAGAGATAAGGTTGAATCTGCTTTCCTGTCTGGGGCTGAGGCTTTTGTAGTTCCGTGCCCCAGCTGCTATCAGCAGTTTGACAGGAATCAATTGGTTGCAAAGAGGGAATTGAAATTTGAGTATCAGCTCCCTGTCTTTTACTATCTCCAGCTGGTAGGATTGGCTATGGGATTTGACCTGGATGAAGTTGGATACTACCATGGGAGGGTGAGGTCGCCCGGATTGGAGGATAAGATTAAATTACTGGTGAAAAAAACAGTGGTTAATCTTTAATATTTGGCAACTGTTCAGGTAGCCACCAAGGCGCTAAGACACGAAGGATAGATGAGGATTAAAATATCAAAGGCAGGTAAATGTCCCCATTGTTATATGATGGGATAGTCTTTGACGAAGGCTTACGCTTAGATGTTTTGGTAGAAGAGCTCAATTATATGATCTTAGCGGCTGAATAGTTACTAATATCTGAATATAATGTTCTGTGAAAGGAGATTAGTTATGGGTAGTAAAGAAAAAATTAAATCAACGAGGCGGTTTGATGTTTGTCCGGTTACAGAAACCTCGGCCGGCATCCCCCTAAAGGAGGTTTATGGTCCTCAGGATTTGGAGGGGGTTAATTATAAGAATGAAATTTCAGATCCTGGAGAATATCCTTTCACAAGGGGTATCTGGAACAATATGTATCGTGGAAAACTATGGACGAGAAGGGTATTTACCGGACTGGGTTCTACAGCGGACACTAATGCGAGATACAAGTACTTATTGGGGAAGGGTGCCTCGGGTCTTTACTGTTTTGGGGATACCATAACCCATCAGGGGATTGATCCGGACCATCCGCTGGCTCAGGGGTATGCAGGGGTCAGTGGAGTTTCCATAGTTTGCTTACAGGATATGTATGACCTCTTCGACGGAATATCACTGGAAGATGTGAGTGTCTCTTTCAACAACCCCTGTATGGCAGCCACGGTGGTATATTCTGCCTTTGTTGCGTATGCAGAGGACATGGGATACGATCTTAAGAAGATCAGCGGCTCCATTCTGAATGAACCGATTCATCTGGTCTATAGTATGTTTGAGACCAATGCCAAGCCATTGGACCTTGCAGCAAAATTGGCCACTGATGTGATAGAGTATTCTATAAAAAATACCCCAAGATGGCACCCGATAGCCCCCAATGCTTATGATATGCATGAAAAAGGGGCCAATGCAATTCAGGAAATGGCATTTACCATTGCTATTATGGAGGAATATATTCAGAGGATGATAAAGAGGGGGTATGATATAGATGAATTTGCTTCCAGGGTAAATGTATTCGGATGTGCCTGTGATATAGATTTCTTTGAGGAGATATGCAAATTCAGGGCTGCCAGAAGGGTGTGGGCCAAATTGATGAAAGAAAAATACGGCGCAAAGAAACCTGAATCTTGTAGACTGTACTTATCGGTTCACACATCAGGTAATTCTCTGACGGTGCAGCAGCCGGTGAACAATGTAGCAAGGGTTACCCTGGAATCACTGGCATGTGTCCTGGGTGGTCTTCAATCCTTTGATCCGGCAGGATACGATGAAGGCTATTATATCCTCACCGAGCATTCGGCTTTAACATCTCTGAATATCCACAACATACTTGCCTATGAATCAAGGGTGGCAAGTGTAGCCGACCCATTGGCAGGTTCCTATTTCATTGAATCCCTCACAAACAAGATGGAAGATGAGATGTTTAAGGTTATAAATAAGATAAATGATATGGGTGGTGCCATTAAGGCTACAGAGTCAGGGTGGATCGGTTCGGAGATGGACAAGGAACTCATCAAGGAGCAGAAAGAGATAGAAGAAAAGAAGAGGATTATAGTAGGGATGAACGAGTTTATCGTTTCAAAGGAGGAAGAGGTGCCAATAGAGGTTGGTAGAGATAGGCCTCTAGAAGAACAGATGGCCACCTCCAAGAAAAGGGAAGATAAGATCAAGAAACTTAGGGAGACAAGAGATAAAAGGAAAACAAAAGATGCATTGGAAAACTTGAGAGAGGTCGCGGGTAAGGGTGAGGGACACAACCTGGTGCCGTTAATGATGGAATCATTAAGGGCCAAAGCAACCCTGGGGGAGATATTAGGGGTGATTCGTGAGGCGAATGGTGCGAGCTACGATCCTTATAAGGTTTTACAGTACTCTGTTTAATATTAAAAAGGGGCCGAGGATTCAAGGGTTCGGGGATTCAAGTGTTTGTTTTCTAAGGATTTAATAAGTGCCATGTAGTTTTTTAGCATTTCACTTGAATCCTTGACCTCTTGACTCCTCGAATCCTTTAAAATTATCAACCGGATACTATCTGTAAAAGAGGAGTAATTAAAGTGATGAAAGATTCCAACAGGAAGATAAAAGTAGTGGTGGCTATGCCTGGATTGGACTGCCACGATAGAGGGATTATATATTTGAGCCATGTGCTTAAAGAAGCAGGTATGGAAGTGGTTTATCTGGGGAAGTTCAATACACCTGAATACATAGTCAATACAGCGATGGAAGAAGATGCCGATGTTATTGCCCTGAGTTACTTAAATGATCATCTGTATATGATATTTTTCCCAAGGGTTATAGAATTGCTTAAAGAGAAAGGATGCAGCGATATATGCGTAATGGCCGGGGGCAGGATCATAGAGGAAGACAGACCTAAACTTCTGGAATTGGGAATAACAGGATTCTTTGGACAGAGTACCCCTACCAAGGATATGATTCAACATATAGAAGATAGGGTAAAAAGAGAGAGGTGGAAACAATAATATCTTGACACCCCAAGAAACCAATGTTATAAGAAAGCACTGGTAAAGTAATTCACCCATAGAATGTCCTTGTTGCCTGGGGTCGGTAGCAAGGACAAAAAAGAAGGAGAGAAGTAAAATGATTAAACCGTTTGGATCTGATAAACTCAATCCGTTGTATGTAGCTGATGATGCAAAACGAAAAGCACTAATTAAAGAGGCCGAAGGCCTGCCCTCCGTGGTAATATCTTCCGCGGCAGCGGGAAATGCTGTCATGTTAGGTTCTGGTTACTTCAACCCACTTAAAGGGTACATGAACGTAGCCGATGCTGTAAGTGTGGCTGATAAAATGCAAACAACTTCCGGCTTATTCTGGCCCACGCCTGTTTTGAACGTACTCAAGGATGCCTCTGCCATTAAAGGCGCCAAACGCATTGCTCTTCGCGACCCCAATGTTGAAGGGAACCCGGTGTTGGCGATCCAGGAGGTTGAAGCAATCGAAGAGATAAGTGCAGATAAGATGAAATTAATGACAGAGAAGGTTTTCCGCACCACGGATATGAAGCATCCAGGGGTTGCAGCCTTCAATTCAGTGGGTAACATCGCGGTCTCTGGTCCTATTCAGGTATTGAGCTATTCCTATTTTGAAAAAGAGTTCCCCGAAACCTTTCGTACCGCTACCCAGCTTCGGGACGTAATTGCAAAAAGGGGCTGGAAAGAGGTAGTTGCCTTCCAGACCCGTAACCCAATGCACCTGGCCCATGAAGAGCTGGTTAAGATGGCTATGAAAGAGTACAATGCAGATGGTGCTGTTATTCATATGCTGTTGGGCAAATTGAAGGCAGGTGATATCCCCGCCGATGTTCGCGATGCATCTATACGTAAGATGGTAGAGCTCTACTTTGAACCCAACTCAGTTGAAATAGCGGGTTATGGTTTTGATATGTTATATGCAGGTCCTCGTGAAGCTGTATTGCATGCCATATTCCGTCAGAATATGGGTGCTACTGTCCTGATCGTTGGCCGTGACCATGCCGGAGTAGGCGACTATTACGGTGGTTTTGATGCACAGACTATCTTCGATGATGTTCCTAATGGAGCAATGGACATTAAGATTTTCAGGGGTGATCACACTGTATGGTGCAAGAAGTGCGATAAGGTAGTCATGATGCGTGACTGCCCCCACGGTAAGGACGATTACATAATGCTTTCCGGTACAAAAGTTCGTGACATGTTAGCCGCCGGTGAAGATTTGCCGCGTGAGTTTTCCCGTCCGGAAGTAGCCAGGATACTAATGGCTTACTACAAGAGTGAAGCTGGAAAGGCGTAAATACCACTACCTGAAAAGCAAAACGCCCTGAGAATGCTCAGTAGACATCCTCAGGGCGTTTTTTTACGGTTCTTTTAAATATTTCCCGCTGAGTGCCTGATCCCGATACCAGAGCAAGCGTTAATGGCCATGGGGTTCTTATACTTCAGCAAGGTTATAACCCATTTCAGCGAACACCGGCGATAATTGTTTTATGGCAAATTTCTCATGCTGTTTTACAGCCCTTTGAAATCGAAACCACTTTGTTTCTTCTTTAATGATACCTTCCTTCCAGTAGTGCCTGTCTTGAAACAATGTAAAATGAGCCATAATACCATCGTGAGTATCCTTTAGACCTCTTATCTCAGTTTCTATAGCTTCATCAAACCATTCTCGCTCATCAAAATCAGGAAGCCAGTCAATCTTATCTTTATATCGTTTCAACCGTTCTTGTTTGTAACTATTTAAATTCCCGGTATAGGTTCTGCCTTGCAAAGCAGTAATTTCTTTTTCAATAGCAGGCCATTTATTAAAATTGTTGCTATTCCCCAAACCTTCCTGGTAGTCACAGTATTTCCTGAAGAGTTCTTTTGCAGCGGAGAGAAAACGGTGCAGATTATTGGTTTCCGCTTCTACCAATCTGGTGTCCACCCACAAATGGCTCACCCAGTCAGGGTGATGCTCCGCATCAGCATGTCCAATATCCGGTTTTACATTTAGACCAATGTTATTAAAGTAGTCGTACCAGCCAACAAAGTTTTGATGTGCCCATGTATCAACGTAACTGTGTGATGCAATGCCTATCCTGAAAACCCTTGTTTGTTCGTCTGCCTTGAATGCGTCATCAATTATTTCGTTTGCATTTTCGCTATTAGGCGTTGTATTTAGTATATGCCTTTTTCCGTCTCGACGTCTGGCTGACCATGCGCCAGGTTCCCCGGGTATGAAGTGGAAGATAGGGTATATTCTCATTAGTTCGTTTTTAGGCTTGAGAATATCCATAGTTTGACTAATGTAATTACAATATTTTTCACCTTTTGATCTGTCTTCAATCTCAAGACAGAGATCATTCTCGTCTACATACTGTGAGGCATATGCGATTATTTTAGCATCACCTGTGTTAAACCCTGCCCTATGTGCAATAAGCCCAGTCAGAAAGTAATGAAACTCAATGTCCATGGTAATCGTCCTCCGTTCTCAGATTAACCCTTAATTCCAGGCTAATAGGCTATAGGCTGATAGCCTTTTAATTATTCCCAAGTCTTAATAAGAGGGGCAAAAGGATGAAGAGGATGGATAAGATCGGGATGTTTTGGGAGTGCTCTTGCTGTAAAGCCATATCTTCCACTTGCAGGAAGAGAGATTTCTGTTTGATATATATATTCGTCTCCTATATTTTCAACAGGTTTCATGTCAACTACTTGTCCATCTGTAATCTGATCGTGAATGTCCAGTAATCCATAGTAAATCTGGATAGTTACATCATCAGGGGTAAGCGTATCCAAATGTGCCTTAACCCTTACAGGATATTTATCTCCAGCATATATGTCTTTTTCTGAGACTATTTCATCTACATACAAGTATATTTGAGGCCATCTTTCTTTCAGCTTTTTCCGCCATGCTACCAGGTTTTTAGCTTTTAATGCAGAATCTTTCGAAAGATTCTGTCCTTCTCTAGTTGCAGACAGATAAAACTTTTCCGTATATTCAATTAACATCCTATGGGTATTAAATGTTGCCCCTATTTTTTTTATTGAACTTTTCATTTTTACTATCCACTCCCTGGGCAAACCAACCCTGTCTATTTTATAATAAAGAGGTACTACCTCTTTTTCTAAAAGATTATAGAGAGCTTCGCTTTCAATGCAGTCTTGCTCCTCGGGATTTGCATAAATCTCTCCACTCCCGATTGCCCATCCCGTATCCTGCTGATACCCTTCACACCACCAACCATCAAGGACGCTGAGATTGATTACTCCATTTACCGCTGCCTTCATTCCACTTGTTCCAGATGCCTCAAAGGGCCTTCTTGGAGTATTAAGCCATACATCTACCCCCTGCACCAGGTAACGAGCCACGTTTATATCATAATCCTCCAAAAAAACTATATGGTTCCTTAAATTGTGATCCTGTATAAAATGAATAATAGATTTTATTAACTCTTTACCATCATTATCTTGCGGGTGGGCCTTCCCAGAGTATATTATTTGTACAGGCATTTCAGGATTCGTCAAAATTTGAATTAACCGACAGGGGTTTTTAAAGAGAAGTTGTGCCCTTTTATAAGCAGCAAATCGACGGGCAAACCCAATTGTGAGTGCCTGGGGATTTAAAGCTTCTTCAGCGGTTTTTACTTCTGTGAAACTTACCCCCCGGTTTAAGAGTTGCTTTTTAAGAAGCTTTCTTGCAAAGAAAACCAGTCTTTCCTTTCTTATTTGATGAATTTTCCATAATTCTCCATCAGGAATCTGTTCAACGCCTTCCCAGGTTTCGAAATCCTGAGGTCTCTCAACAAATCGCGGACCCAGGTAGCGGTCAAAAAGATCTCCCAGATCATGGCTTATCCATGATCTGGGATGGATACCGTTTGTGATGGAGGTAATTGGAACCTCCTCTGCAGGAAGTGTAGGCCATAGTTTTTTCCACATATTTCTTGAGATTTCGCCATGTAGTTTGCTTACACCATTGCAAGAGGCGGCGAGATTGAGGGCGAGCACTGTCATACAAAAAGTTGTGGACTTGCCAGGTTCCTCCTGACCAAATAATAAGAAGCTTTTCCAGCTTAGCCCAAGGTCAGATGCAAATTTGTTGAAATACTTTTTCACTAAATTTATGTCGAAATGCTCGTGACCTGCTGGAACCGGAGTATGTGTAGAAAATACATTGGATGCCCAAACAATCTCTCCGGCTTCAGAAAATGTAAGATTATATTTTGACATAAGGCTGCGAATTCGTTCCAAAGCCAAAAAAGCCGAGTGTCCTTCATTCATATGATAAACAGTTGGTTTAAGGCCAAGTGCTTCCAGTGCCCTAACTCCCCCTATTCCCAGAAGCATCTCCTGTCTTATCCTGATATCTCTGTCTCCACTGTATAACTGGCTTGTAATAATCCGATGATTGGGAGAATTTTCAGGGATATTGGTGTCAAGAAGATACAATTTAACCCTTCCAACCTCTACCCTCCAGATTTGTGCCTTAACAGGGGTATTTTCATAATCTATACTGATGAATATTGGTTCCCCGTTTTCGTCTCTTTCAAGGATTACAGGCATATTATACCAGTCATTTTTCGGGTAAGATTCCTGCTGCCAACCATCCATATTAAGGTATTGCTTAAAATATCCTTCCTGATAGAGGATACCCACGCCCACCAGAGGGATGCCAAGGTCACTTGCTGCCTTTAGGTGATCACCAGACAGAATTCCGAGTCCCCCGGAATAAATTGTCAGTCCTTCGTCAATACCATATTCACTGGAAAAATAAGCGGCTAGAAAATTCTCTTCTTTGCAGTGTGTTTCCTTAAACCAGGTTGGCGCCTTTAGATAGTCAGAAAATTTTTCATAGACATCCTCAAGATTTGCCAAAAAGCTTTCATCTTTGCTTGCCTGGTCCAGAATGTCTTGGGGAAGTCGACCCAACATCAAGATGGGATCATGATAGTAATCTTCCCAGAAGTTTTTCTGTTGCCCAAATTGAGGGACAAACCCAAGTCTCATAAACAAATAAACCGCTTCCCAATTCCAACAGAACCAGTAATTCATAGCAAGTTTACGGAGTTTTTCAAGATTCTCAGGTAATTTTGGAATAGCATAGACTGTCTTAATTTTCATAATAACTCCTGTTATTGGTGTTTTTATATCCTGTTCACCTTGCCATGTGAAATTCCTTATTTAATACCTCAGAAAAATTATATAATATGAAGCTAAACATATCAAGGAATTTTGCCCGTTTGTCAAGAGTAAATAGAAATGTCCGCTTTTGTAGCAAATGAATTGTCCGCTTTTTCTGTTCTTCAAGGAGTGCTATTTGAGAACAGGAGGTGAGCGGCGGATGTTCGCTTTCCTCGCCAGTTATT
>QZJR01000033.1 GCA_003599365.1 Deltaproteobacteria bacterium
CAGGTCTTCCCTCTTTAGCAAACCCAGGAGTAAAGGGAGTTTCTCTTTTTTGCCAACGTGGAACAGCGATTGTTCAATCCCTTCCACAGTCACCTCTTCCGGCGTAACGGAGATAAACTCGGGCAGGTTCATGTAATCGTAGGTCAGTTCCATTACGCGGTAGGAGAGGGTGGCGGAGAAGAGCATGGACTGTCTCTTCTCATAATGGGGAAGGTTACGCAGGATGTAGCGCATATCTTTGGTAAAACCAAGATCAAAGAGGCGGTCCGCCTCATCTATAACTACAACTTTAATGCCGGTGGTTTTGAAGATGCCCTGCTTTAAATAATCTATGATCCGTCCGGGGGTACAGATGACAATATCTGCTCCCTGACGGAGAGTTTCAGCCTGTTTCTGATAGTCAATGCCTCCGATTACCTGGGCTATGCTCAAACCCGTATGATGGCAAAAAAACTTTGCGTCCTCATATATCTGGATTGCCAATTCCCGGGTAGGAGCAACGATAAGGGCTGAAGGCAGGTTGGTTTTTCGCTTGGGCAGGGCTAAGAGCTTGGTGAAGATGGTTACCAGAAAGACTGCCGTCTTGCCGGTACCGGTCTGTGCCTGACCTGCCACATCTCGGCCGGTCAGAGATACGGGCAGGACATGAGCCTGAATCGGGGTGCAGTAAGTCAATCCTGCATCATGCAGGCCGGCAAGAACCTCTGAGGGAAGGTTGAGTTCATCGAACCTGGTCTGGGTCAGAAATTTGGGTTTTTCCGCCCGTTGGGTCGATAACTGCGATTCGGATTCATCGGGCATAATGTATTCTCTAGTCCTACAATCTTTTAAATAAGACCGGCAGCAGCCAGGATGTCGGGTACTTTCCCTTCTTTCCCTATAGCCATTATATGTACCCCATCACAAATCTTCTCATCTTTGAGGGTTTTAATCATACGCCCTGCTATTTCAATACCCTTTTCCAGCGCCTTTCCCTTTTCAGCGCCTGCCATTTCGTCTATCAAATCCTTTGGAACAAATATCCCGGGCACGTTGGCATTCATGTATCTCGCCATACCAGCAGACACGAGAAGGACTATGCCAGCCATTATCTTTACATCGAATTTACGGGCATATTTCATGAATTTCTTAAAGTTGTCAAGATCATAAATGGCCTGGGTCTGTATAAACTCCGCCCCTGCCTTGATTTTCTTTTCGAACTTAATTAACTGAGGTTCAATGGGGTTCGCCTCGGGGGTTACGATGGCCCCTTTGCAAAAAGCAGGTGACCCCTTTAACTCATTACCTGCAAAGTCTTTTCCCTGTTCTAATCCACTAATTGCCTTTAGCAAAAGTACCGAATCAAGATCAAAGACCGGTTTCGCATCAACATGATCACCGACCGTTACATAATCACCCGTCAAACAAAGAACATTCTTTATCCCCAGTATATACGCACCGAGAAGTTCCGCTTGAAGGGCAATACGATTTTTGTCCCTGCAAGTCATTTGCAGGATCGGCTCTCCCCCTGCTTCCTGAATAAGCCTACAGACAGGAAGGGTACTGATTCGCATAACAGAGCTTTGATTGTCAGTCACATTGAGTCCATCAACCTTATCCTTGAGTAACTCGATATGGTGCTTCATCTCTTCTATGTCAACTCCCTTAGGAGGACCTACCTCTGCAGTTATAACAAATTTTCCGGATTCAAGGGCTTCTTTAAATGACTTTGCCATGAATTACTCCTTTTCTTTGAAAGCTTCGTGGATTCTCCGCCCAGGTCTGGTTTGAACACTGTATCTCTTGGCTGGGAATATCTCTCGGATACTGTCCAGTCTGCCGAGTTTATCCAGCCTGTTATATATGAGGGTCCATGCACAGTCTTTATTTTTATCTACCTCACATTTCCCATCATTTGTGCCGCCACATGGCCCGTTTAAAAGTCCCTTGGCGCATATTGTAACAGGGCATATACCACCTGTCTCAGCCAGCACACAATCGCTGCATGCCCTGCATCTTTCAGCCCATACACCTTCCCCTTCTGTAACACCTATAAATCTGGTGTTAGTTGCGGGAAGGACTATCTTATGGTCATACATCTCAGCCAGAAATTGAACTCCTGCACCGCATGCCATAGACACAACCACATCATAATTGTTTATCCTGTCCTTCAGGAGTTCCAGGTATTCTCTATCGCACTGTCTTTCTAAGGTTATTTCTCCAATCTCTATTTTCTTTCCTTCTTTTCCTGCCGCCATTCGGAGCTGAGAAGCAAGTATCTCAACCTCTTTCTCTCCCCCAACCATACAGACTGAAACACATTCACCGCAACCTACTATTAAAATCTTCTCAAAACCCTCAAGCATGGCCTTGATATCATCAAAAGGCTTTCTATCTGCAACTATCATCCCTTCACCTCTCAACTTCGTAAATCGTGAATCGTAAGTCGTGAATCGTAAACCATTTACCATTCACGACTTACGATTCACGTTTTTTTGCCCTTATAGGATTCGGACCAAGTTCTCTTGCCCTTTCTGTCATCTCGTCTGCCGCACCTGTAAATTTTTGGGCATCCGATGCACCCATATTGAACATTTCTACCCTTCTACTGTCAATGCCAACCTCATCCAGCAGCTTTTTGGCGTATTGCACCTGTTTCTTTGCCCTCAGATTTCCTTCCAGGAAATGACATTCTCCTTCCTCTCACCCGGCAACAAAGACAGCATCCGCCCCACCTTCAAACGCCTTTAACAAATGTATTACGTCTACCTTACCGGTACACATGAGCTTTACAATCCTGACGTTTGGGGAGTACTGGAGCCTCATGGAACCTGCTAAATCTGCAGCAGAATAGGCACAGTACTGACAGCAAAAGGCAACAACTTTCGGCTCAAATTCATTCATGTATCGTCTTCCTTTTTTACTAAAATTAGCACATCTTGAAAAAAGAAAAATTTCCTTTGGAGCGAACTAACACAAAACCTGACACTTTGCTATAACCTGATTGTCTTTGTAGTTCTGCAAGCTTATGGCCTTCCTCGGACAGGCCGAAGCACAGATACCACATCCCTGGCATGATGCTGCTTCTATTATTGCCACTCCTTCTTCATTTATAGACGGAACATCAAAGGGACATACCCTGACACAGGTAAGACACGCAGCGCACCTCTCCTGATCAACCACTGATATCATCCCGCTCACATACATCCGATCTTTAGAGAGAACCGTACAGGCTCTGGCAACCGCTCCCCTGGCTTGAGATATGCTTTCCTCTATGAATTTCGGTGAATGGGCTAATCCACACAGATAGATGCCATCATTGGAGAAATCCAATGGTCGCAACTTCATATGGGCTTCCAGAAAATAGCCGTCCATATTGAGGGGCAGTTTAAATGTGGTGGCCAGGTCGGGAGCATCAGGACGGGGATGGATTCCTGTGCTTAACACAAGGCAATCCGGTTTTAAAGTAATCTCTGCTCCCAGGGTTTCATCGAATACCTCCAGCTCAAGCCGGCCGTTGGAAGAGGTAACCTTCGGTTTTCTATCTGCATCGTATCGGATAAATACTACACCGGCTTCTCTTGCTTTTTTATAGTAAAGTTCCTTGAAGGCATATGTCCTTATATCCCTGTAAAGGACATAAACATTAATATCCGGGTTAATCTCCTTAAGCTTGATGGCGTTCTTTACTGCCTCTGAGCAACACACCCTGCTGCAGAACTGGTGTGCATCGTCTCTGGAACCCACGCATTGAATCATGACAACATCTTTTATGTCCTTAAACCCCTCTTTAGATGCGACTATCTTCTTTTCCAGTTCCCGCTGGGTCAATACCCTTTCATCTTGCCCATAGAGGTACTCTGTTGGCGTGTACTCAACTCCCCCTGTAGCAATTATTACCACACCGTGCTCCAACTCATTTAAGTCCCCGCCAGTGGAAACCCTGGTCTTAAAGTTTCCTACATGACCGGAGAATTCAACTATATGGGAATCTTTAAAGACCTTTATCCTATCCTGGTTCTCTACCTGTTGAATCAAGTCTTCAACATACTTGCCGGGCTCCATTCCATCCAGAGTGTAATGAATATCCCTGGCATTACCACCAAGCTCACTCGTCTTTTCAACAAGGTAGGTCTCGTACCCTTGAGAAGCCAAAGAAAGGGCAGCGGTCATACCGGTTACCCCCCCTCCCACGACAAGACCACGGGGAATAACGTTGAAAGGGAGTTCCTGCAAAGGCTCCAATGTATTGGCTCTGGACACCGCCATCCGGATTAAATCCTTTGCCTTCTCAGTAGCCTCGGCGGGGTGATTCGCATGAACCCAGGAACATTGATCCCTGATATTTGCCATTTCAAACAAGTACTTGTTAAGTCCCGCCTCTCTCAGGGTATCCTGGAAAAGGGGTTCGTGGGTTCTTGGAGTGCATGATGCCACCACCACTCTGTTTATACCCTTTTCCTTTATAATATCTATCATATTACTGGTGGTATCGGTAGAACACGTAAAGAGATTCTCTTCAGCATGAACAACCCCGGGGAGCATTTTGGCATATTCGGCTACCTCAGGGACATCTACAACCCTTGCTATATTTGTCCCGCATCTACAGACAAAAACCCCTACTCTTTCTTCCTCGGAAGCGATTTCCCTTTCAGGGGGATAGGTTTTCTCTTTGACCATACTTCCCCTTTGACTGGAAAGGAGCTCTGAAGATAGACATGCAGCGCTGCTTGCCGTCATCACTGCTTCCGGAATATCCATAGGCGCTTCAAAGGCACCGGCAACATAAACCCCTGGCTTCGATGTTACATTGGGTGCAAGGGTTTTAGTCTCGCAGAAACCATACTGATTCAGTTGTACTGAGAGCTTTTCAGCCAATTCCCTCGTACCGGGTGACGGTACCAGACCAACGGATAAGACCACCATGTCAAACTCTTCTTCTTTGATCCGGTCGTCATCAGTGGTGTACTTCATAAGAAGGCTATTGGTCTTTTGAAACTCTTTTACACTTGAGACGATACTCTTTATATATCTCACCCCGTATTTTTTCTTTGCCGTCTCATAGTAGGACTCGAAACCCTTTCCAAATGCACGTATATCGTTATAGAAAACAGTCGCTTCAAGACCTTCTACATGGTCTATTGCCATGATTGCTTCCTTTGTTGCATACATGCAGCAGACCGAAGAACAGTACTCTTTGCCGCAAGAGGCATCACGCGAACCCACACATTGAATCCATGCGACTTTCTTGGGTGTAGTTTGATCCGATGGCCTTAAAACGTGCCCATGGTAAGGCCCCGAAGCCGACAGGATTCTCTCAAACTCAAGGCTTGTAACCACATTCTTCATCCTGCCGTAACCGTATTCCCCTTTTAAATCCGCATGGAACTCTTCATATCCTGGGGTTAATATTATAGAGCCTACACCTATATCAACAAGCTCCTCCTTCATCTGGTGGTTTATGGCCTTTGCAGTGCATGCCTCAACACAACGTAAACACTCACTGCAGATACCACAATTCAAGCATCTATTTGCTTCTTCAAGGGCTTGAGACTCAGAAAACCCCAACTGAACCTCATTAAAACTGCCTATCCTCTCTTTCACCGGGAGTCTTGGCATTCTCTGACGGGCTGATCTCTCGATTCCGTGGGTATCTACCTCTATCTCCTCCCGCACATCGCCCCTACCTTCGTGCAGATCCTCTCCCTTTAAATACCTGTCAATAGAAACAGCGGCTTCCTTACCGGCAGCTATAGCTTCTATAACAGTAGCCGGGCCTGAAGCAGCATCTCCCCCTGCAAATATCCCTGGTATATTTGTAGCATAAGTAACCGAATCTATCTCAATAATATCTCCTTTGGCCAGTTTTAATCCAATCTCCGGCGACATAAATGCCGTATCAAGAGACTGACCTATAGCAGGGATAACCGCATCCACGTCCATAACGAATCCTGAACCTTCAATAGGGACAGGTCTCTTTCTCCCACTCTCATCCGGCTCACCCAATTTCATTCTTATACATTCGAGTCCGACAACCCTGCCATCCTTGCCCAAAATCCTGACAGGGGCTACCAGACAATGAATTTTGATACCCTCCTCTTCTGCTTCCTCTATCTCCTCCTCATTGGCAGGCATCTCTTCTATAGACCTTCTATATACTATAAATGCCTCCTTAGCCCCCAATCTTAAGGCTGTTCTAACAGAATCGATGGCAACATTACCTCCCCCTATTACAGCCACTCTTTCCCCAAGGGGAACCTTCTTTTCAAGACTTATATCCCTTAAAAAGTGGACACCGTGCACAACCCCCTGCAGGTCTTCTCCTTCTATACCCAGTTTTCTGCTGATATGAGATCCAACCGCTAAGAATATAGCGCTGTACCCCTCTTTCTTCAGGTCCTGGATTGTCAGGTCCACCCCTATTTTAGTATTTGTTCTTATTTCAACCCCAAGCTCTCTTATATAATCTATCTCTGCATTGAGTATATCCTTTGGCAGACGGTACTCCGGGATTCCCACAGCGAGCATCCCACCTGCCACAGGAAGTGACTCAAAGATCGTCACATTATAGCCTTTCAATGCCAAATAATAGGCAGAAGTTAACCCTGCGGGTCCTGAACCTATGATGGCTATCCTCTCTTCCCTTTTTTCTTCTATCTCCGGCAGTTTCTTCTCTTTTGATATAAGTTCCATATCTGCAACAAAGCGCTTCAGAAAATCAATGGCTACCGGTTCATCCACTTTACCTCTTGTACACCTTGCCTCACAGGGATGATGACATACTCTTCCGCAGATTGCCGGCAGGGGATTATCCTTTTTGATAAGCGCCAGTGCCTCTTCATATCTGCCCTTTGCGATAAGGGCTATATATCCCTGAACATGGATATGAGCCGGACACGCAGCCTTGCATGGAGAGGTGCCTTTTTTATCTATAGCGTATGCACTGGGTATAGCCTGGGGAAAGTTTTTATAAATGGCCTTTCGGTCTGTCAGTCCCTCTTCAAATTCGGCAAAG
This sequence comes from Deltaproteobacteria bacterium, assembly GCA_003599365.1. Lineage (GTDB taxonomy): Bacteria > Desulfobacterota > UBA8473 > UBA8473 > UBA8473 > UBA8473. The sequence goes on from QZJR01000033.1 coordinate 6,995, forward strand.
ACATCTACCGGACAAACCTCTATACAATCACCGCAAGCATTACACTTCTCAACATCTATAAACCTGGGGCGTTTTAATACTGTTACCTTGAAGTTCCCCAACTCCCCCTGGACGTCCTCTACCTTAGCATTTGTCACTATGTCGATATTGAGATGCTTATCGCATTCAATAAGCTTGGGAGAAATTGTACACATAGAACAGTCATTGGTGGGAAATGTCTTATCCAGTTGGGCCATTCTTCCACCAATAGACGTTGATTCATCCACCAGATATACCTTAAAACCGGAATTTGCCAGGTCCAGAGATGCCTGCATTCCGGCAATGCCGGCGCCGATGACCATCACTGAACCTATCTTTAGTTGATTACTATCCGACATCTAAACCACCTCTGAACATGCTCAATAAAATGTGGAAAACCCTAAACATTTAGGAAACTCTAAGCACTAAATCCTAAACTCTAAACAAACTCTAAGCACAAATGACAAAAATTCAAAACAATACTCAGGAAATGTGAGTTTTGATATTGTGATTTTGGATTTTGAGATTGTTTAGAATTTAGAAATTAGAGTTTAGAATTTAAATCTACATAAGCCCCACAGACCTTAACAGCCCCATTGGATCAACCAGGTGTCTTCGGAGCCACTTTTCAACATCACTATGCCCCATAGACAACCCTATTAATTCAGTTATATAGAATACAGGCAGATAATATCCCTTTCCATATTCATCGGATATCTCCTTCTGCCTTGTATCCAGGTTGGCATGGCACAGAGGGCATGCTACCGCAATGCAATCAGCTCCGGCTTCAACTGCCATATCGAAAAGATTATTGCTCAATCTCCTTACGATATCAATCCTGGTCAATGCCAGATTGCCGCCACAGCAATCTGTCTTAAATGACCACGGTTTGCTCTCTGCCCCTAAAATATTTATCAATTTATCCATGCTCCTGGGGTCTTCATAATCAGTTACATCCGTAATCTTTGGAGGACGCGCATACAAACACCCATAGTAAGATACAACCTTAATGCCTGTTAAAGGCTTTTTAACAAACCTTCCTATACTGGCCAGGTTTGAATCCTCGCTTAAAAAGTCCAGAATATGTTTAATCTTTATCTTACCCTTATAGGATGTCTTTACATCCGTTTTTATTTCACCGATCGCCGCCTTTTCTGCGCTTTTTAACCTGTTAAAACATGCCATGCAGGGAATGAGCAAATCATTATTCTCTTTTTCTGCAATTTCCAGATTCCTCATAGGCAGTGCCGCTGACAGAAAATCATCGGTTATATGCGCCGAGCTTGCTCCACAGCAATTCCAATCCTCTACCTCCCTCAGTTCAATGCCCAACACATCAAATACCGCCCTAAGGGATTCGTCGTAATCCCGAGCACTGCCTTCCAGTGAGCAACCCGGGTAATAGGAAACCCTCATGATCTCTTTCTCCTCCCAGCTTCATCAAAGATACCTCTAATCTCTTTTCTTCCCCTAACTCCAGAAGGCAGGATTTTTAACTTTCCTCTTTTGAACATCTCCCACCCCAGCCTTGAATCCTTCATAAAGTCCCCGGTCTTTAATTTATATTCTCCTATCATGCCCAATTCATGAATTCTTCCCCTCTTCTTAATTGATGAAAGAAAGGCTGAGTGGAATACAGGAACATCTTTTTGTGCCGTATCAAACCCTGAATCAGTGGCCATCTGTCTTAAGGCATCCATCAATTTAGCAATATCTATATTATTCGGGCATCTGGTAGTGCACGTTTCGCATGAAGCACATGCCCATATTGTAGAACTCTTTAATGCCTCATCCTTTAACCCTAAACGAATCATATGTATTATCTTATGAGGCATAATATCCATAGCAAAGTTTACCGGGCAACCATTGGAACATTTCTTACACTGAAAGCAGGAAGATATCTCAACCTCTCTTTTGCCCTCTATTTCTTGAAGAAAAGATGACCTGTTATTTCTTTCTAACAGCACTTTAGCTTCCATAATTTATTCACCCACGTTAAAAAAGGGCGTCCCGCGGTTAATCCTGCTTCACGAGATTCGCCCTCCGATTAATTGATTCAGGCTTCTTCGATAATCCCGATTTTGGTATCAGGAAAGCTTTGTTAACAGGGAATAATTCTTTCAGTCGTTTAAAAACGATTAGAGTTCAAGCCACGAATCCGAATATAGGGAATGTCCCAGAAGAACCTTGGCCGTTTTTACATAATCGAGTTCTTCTTTTGTCAATGATGCCGGATTCGGTTCATTGCCGTCACAAACATCCTCGATTATTTTCTTGATCTTCGGTCTCTCGCCCTTGCAGAAGGCGGTCATTTCTTCATCAAAGGCATCAACGATTGCTGAGTACATCCCATACTTTTCTAAAATTACTATAAATGTCTGGTTCAGTATGGGTCGTAAGTGTTCAGGTGCCCCATTAGAGACATTCGATAAACCACAGGTGGATTTTAGCCCCGGTGCCAGGGCTTCTGCTATATCGGAAAACATCATCATAAAATTTATCATACTCTTTATCTGGTCTTGCTGGACGTTGACCGGTGTCATAATGGGATCCACGAAGATATCCTCCGGGGCTATGCCGGCTTCCAGCATGGCGGAAACCAGAGTTACAGCGAGTTCCGATCTTTCATTTTCATCTCGAGGCATTCCCGAAGGTCCCCAGAGCAAGCCTATAACCTGGGCATTGTATTTTGCCGCCAGCGGGATCATGGCCTCCATCCTCTCAGGTCTTGCCATGATCGAGTTTATCATCGCTTTTCCTTTATGCACCTTCAAACCCGCCTCAATAGCCTCTATATTAGATGTGTCCAAAGCCAGAGGTATATCCGGCACCACCTCCTGAACGGTCTTTACAATCCACTCCATCAATTCAGGCCCGCCTTTTCTCGCCGGTCCCAGATTAATGTCAATCCAGTTCACTCCTTTCTCCGCTTCTGCTTTAGCCAGCTCTCTGATGGGACCAGGATTTCTCTCCTTCATGGCAGTGCCGATCTTCGTCACCATTACATTTAAATTCTCTCCGATCCGTAACATACTTACCCCTCTCTTTTTATCTAGAGTTTCTTATGCAGCCAGCTGCCTCAAGTAGGCAGGTATATGGGCAGCCTCTCTTGGGCCGATTGCCACTTCCCAATCTCCCAATTCCTCTTCCAGATCACCACTTATGGACGCTGCATACCCTGGAATAATTATCTTTCTTGTCTTAGCCTTATCCATGATACCGCACTTCTTAATAAAGATCCCCAGTGCATCGCCTACGAATTTGCCTGCTGCCCAGGCGGTCATAACTGAAAGTCCTTCGGTATCAATAATCAAAAGCCATGTAGGGACCTTGCTGCCCTCAATCTCTCCGGAAACAATAAAGTAAGTAAGGGCAAAATTAGACGTAATACAAATCGGCGAGTTTTCATCCGGATTATTGATCTCGTAGATCCCCTGTGTCACCACCATGGGACGCTGAGGATCGGTGTAAATATTCAAACGTTCCAGTAGAAGCGGGAAAAGGCTCGCACCATCGAAATCCGACATCACTGCTATACTGCCATACTTTGCAATCAGCATCGAGGCAATAAGTGTTTCCTGTTCCAGGGTCTCTGCCATTTCAAAGGGGAAGGAAATTGTAGGGAATCCCAGGGACTTGTTCTTAGCAAGAAGCGCCGCCCTCCTGATGGCAATTTGATCTTCATAAACCTGTTTTATCGACCTTGCTCCTGAGTCAAGCACCAAATCTTTAAGCCCCAGGGCGGTTGCCTTATCTGACAACTCGATTAAATTGTCAATGTTAGTGCCTTTAATCGCCAGAGGGCATTTGCTTTCCTCTGCCAATTTTGCCATCTTCTCAAAGTTGTCATTGGTGGCAGCATATAAGAGGGGATTCGTTCCATTCTTTGCCTTGAGACCCGCGGCCATTACGCTGGGGTCCTCACTCATGAGAATATAGCTGAAATTGCTGGTCTCTGCAACTTGCTTTGTCAGGGTCTCGAATTTTCCTGCATCGCCACCGGTATCTTTGACGGCTACAAGCTCTGGTCTAAGGTTTAGCCCTACCCTTTCATACTGAAAGGTATCCCATTTCCTCAGTTTCATATCAACAGTGGCTGCATCCATATCGGTAGTCAATAGAGCGGCCAGTCCCGTTGGATTAAAAAAGGTCTTCTCGTGACGGTAAAGAACT
>QZJR01000007.1 GCA_003599365.1 Deltaproteobacteria bacterium
AAGGTTTCTTCACTTTCATCATTCAGGACTATTTTGAAAACATCCTGAAAGCCCACTTCCTTCACGACAAAGGGAGTATCTTCAACATCAAGATAGCACCTCTCATTATCTATATGAAGCAAGTACCTCCCGTCGGACTCCTTTACAAGGTGTTTATTAAAATAAAGATAGATGTCTCTGCGTATAACTTGAGCCCCTTTGTAATACCAGTCCCCTTCTTTATCGATTCTGATATTACAGGGGGGTATTGCCCTTTTCATCCAAAATCCTCCATGTTTTTAAACATAACAAAACAGCAGGAAAATGTAAATATCTTTGTCAAGAAAAAATGGTTCATTCCAACGGTTAATCCGTTAGGAAAACCCTTGACAGCGGCTGGTTCTCTGGTATATTTGGCGAAGTGATCTTTACGCTTAATGACCAAACATTACTTTGGAGGGCAAAATGGATATAAAAAAGATAAAGATAGACATACCGGAAGGGTGGAATGTAATCCTGGGACAAACCCATTTTATCAAAACAACCGAGGACCTTTATGAGGTAATGGTAAACACAGTGCCATCTGCCAGGTTCGGGATAGCCTTCTCAGAGGCATCTGGCCCCTGCCTGATAAGGTCAGAAGGAAATGATGAGCTACTTAAAAAGACTGCCCTGGATATCTCCGCTAATATTGATTGCGGGCATACCTTTACAGTGGTAATGAGGGACGCGTATCCTATCAATGTTTTAAATGCTATTAAGATGTGCCCGGAGGTCTGTTCTATCTACTGTGCCACAGCCAATCCCATAGAGGTAATAGTCATGGAAACCGAACAAGGAAGAGGGATAATGGGGGTAATAGATGGCTTTAAATCAAAAGGTGTGGAGGGAGAGACCGATAAAACAGCCAGAAAAGAACTCCTGAGAAAGATTGGGTATAAACTGTAGAGGCAAAGGCACAGAGGGGCAAAGAAAGTTTACTTGCTTCTGACAATGCTAAAAATTTTCCCTTGACTTTCGGTAACTGTTCAGGTAGACCCAAATTTACACTTTTGAGACCATCCCAAACGCATCAGGTAATTTTTTATGCAAGTTGCCGAAATAGAACTCTATGAGATATTAAAACCGAAGATTGGTGAAAAAGAAGCCAGAACTTTAGTTGAGTACATTGAGACTAAAGTTGATAGAAAATTGGAGGAAAAGAAAGATGTTCTGGCAACTAAACAGGATATTGCATATTTAAAGCAGGATATTGCCAATTTAGAAATCAAGTTGGAAAAAACACGAGCGGATATCATCAAATGGATGTTTTTGTTTTGGATTGGTCAATTAGCCTCACTGATAGCCATATTGGAGTTATTTTTCAAAAGGTGATGTAGCTGCTCAGGAGTCAGAAGCCCCAAAAAGTGCCTAAAGTTAAGCGGCAAACCTGTTTGCGTGCCTGCCTGTGCCAGCACGGCAGACAGGCAACGTGCACAGGCAGATAGACAAGACGACTTTGTGCCTCTGTGCCTTTGCCCCTATGTGCCTGGTTTTACTGATAGCCTTAACAAAGAAAGAAAACACTTCCTGTATTCCTTGTCTGCAATTGCCCTGAAACATTCTATCAACTCTCGCTCCTCTGATGAGAGATCGCTACTATATTGATAGGCAGATGATACCCCTTCAATGACCTCTTTCACGCCTGTACTTTCCTTTGCCTCCTTATATATCTCCTCATCTCTATCTTTAAAGAAAAAATCAACATTAACATCTAACGAGTTAGCGACCTTTTGCAACATCTCTGAATTAACCTTATTTATCCCCTTTTCATATTTCTGGATCTGCTGATAGGTTACCCCCACCATTTCACCCAGTTTTTCCTGGGATATACCCAGCACTTCCCTCCTGAGTTTGATCTTCATCCCTATGTATTTGCTGTCTTTTATTGTATCCATAGTATTTCCCTCTAATGAGGTTACTATGCTACAACCTTAAGTTACCAAATTCTACAAACCAGAGGTTGCTTTTTCTCTTGACATGCACAACTTATGGTTGTATGTAGGTATAATCTTACAACCAAAGTGTGAGAGCAAGATATATCCCCTTTTAAGAGGGGGGCAAAAGTTTTGGGGAAAAGGTGATAGACCCCAGACCAAAAGAAAGGTCATTGATATTTCAAATCATTAAAAATGGAGGTGTATCATGTCCAAAATTCGTCTGTTATACCTTGTAGTTCCACTGTTTCTCCTGGTCAGTTGTCAAACAAGCATCCCGATTGCGGTACAGAAGGATAAACTGGTCAAGCCGGCGTCTCCAGTGAACACGAATTTAACCCTACTGTCCAAGGCTAAAGACATGCGGAGTCAGGACAGAAATCAGGTTGGCCGACATACCATCACCGTGTTAATGATTCCAGGCTTTAGGGTCATGTCAGGACAAGAAGACCTCGAAGAGGCCATCGTCAACCGTACAATGGAGACATTGGCGTCATTAGGATTCAAGGTTAAGTTGGTTGACAAACTGGAACAGTCCAAGGAGCCTGTCCTCGTTATTCAGATTGACAGCCTAAAAAATTACCTATTCAGCTGGCTTTATCCCATTGGGATTACTTGGGGAAAAATGGAATTGAGCCTGCACCTGATGTCTCCGGATGCCGGGGAGTTGTGGAAAGCCAATCTAGCAGGAGGCGGTGGAATCATGCCGTCCCTCTTCTACATGAGCGGATTCACAACCCGTGTAAAAGATGACTTGACTAAAAACATGAATCAGCTTATTGAAGTCGTTTCTTCAAAGGAATTCACGGAGCACCTCCAGAAAGCACAGGCGGACAGCAACCGTGATAAGTAAACAGGTGTGTTGAATCGGCAAGGGGACATTGCAAAGACCTTGCCGAAGGAAATATCTGGCTCTGACTGGCCATCATCCTGGAATACATCTGTGAATGTGCAAAAAACCGTTCAGAACATCCTTTCACTAAGGGGCAATATGAGGCTGTTGACTTCAAAACATAGCGTAGTAATAGTATGGATAAAGGTCATGGCGGTATTGCCCATCGCCTTTCTTTCAGGCTGCATTTATATGATAGATGCGATGAATCCGCCCCGTGAAAGCTGGAAAGATCAGGAAAAGGCCAGGATCAGCGGATCCAAGTCTGCTACAGACGTCAGCATCTCCGATGTTGACACACCTCCAGCAATCCAAGTCAGTACCAGGAGTAACGCCTATGCTGTCGTAATCGGCATCGAAAATTACCGTCAAAAACTCCCGAAGGCTGATTTTGCAGTACATGATGCACGAACTATAACGGATTATCTTACAAAGGTCATGGGGTATCCTGAACAAAATGTGGTTACACTTGTAAATGATAATGCCGCAAAGAGTGATTTAGAAAAATACTTTGAAAAATGGCTCTCAAACAATGTTGAAAAAGATAGCAGAGTATTTGTTTACTATTCAGGCCACGGCGCACCGAACCCAAAAACAGGAGATGCCTATCTTGTGCCTTATGATGGAGACCCATCTTTTATTGACCAGACTGGCTATTCTCTAAAAAGGCTTTACGATTCTCTTGGAAAACTTCAGGCGAAAGAGATTATTGTTGCACTTGATTCATGTTTTTCAGGGGCAGGAGGAAGATCTGTTATCGCAAAAGGTTCAAGGCCATTGGTTATGACAATGGAAACTTTAGCAATCCCTTCAAAAATAGTAGTCCTCTCTGCTGCATCAGGCGACCAGATAAGCTCAACATATAAAGAGAAAGGACATGGATTATTCACATATTTCATGCTTAAAGGTATAAAGGGCGAGGGCGATACAAATGGAGACGGAAAAGTAGAAATCGGAGAATTGTTTGAATATATCAAACCAAATGTGGAAAAGATTGCAAGAAAAATTTACAACAACGAACAGGCGCCACAATTGATTATGCCAAAGGAAAAACAGAGAATGCTTTTAACAGATGGCATGAGATGAAAAAATTTTCCAGCTTAACCCGTTGAGCACGGTAGCGGTAGCGGTAGGGTCAGGTCTTGAAATATCATTTTTCTTCGAAACCCTTCAGAGCTTTGCTAACCGTAGTATAGTGTATTCCTAGATGATCAGCAATCTCTTTCAGAGTATATCCGTATTTAACATGGGCAGCATATACATGCCTGTTTCGTTCGGTTGCTTTCTCTCCTTTGGGAAACAGCCTGGACAAACCGGGCCTGCTCACATATCGCTGTGCCCTCGGTATCTCTTTTATCTTCTCCTTGTCGAATAAATGCTCCTTGAACTTGTCTATAAACCCCTCTTCGCCCAGCAATATCTGTCCTTGAAGGTCTTCCCACGGCGATCCCTTTTGTATCCCCTCACTCACGAACTTACGATATCGCTTTTGTGCTTCTTGTTTATTGTCGCTGAATAGACTAAGAATCCAGTTTACAGTAAGATAATCCTGTATATTCTTGAGACCTGCCGTGGCTCTATAGCTGCTCCATTTCCATTCATCCGGCTTTTTAACCATATTAGCCCGCACGGGGTTTAAAACCACATACCGACAAAGTTCGAGCAGGTAGTTATCTTTGTCCACCAAAATAGATTTATATCGTCCTTGGAATATGTGGCCAGTTTTATTATGCCACCGATTGTATTTCTGGGGGAAGTTCAGGGAAGTTCAGGGGACGGGAAGTTCAGGGGACAGTATACTTAATTCCTAGTTCAGGGGACCTAGTTCAGGGGACAGGACCTAGTTCAGGGGACAGTATACTTAATTCCTGACATTATTGTTATGTCCTGCCTAGTTCAGGGGACAGTATACTTAATTCCTGACATTATTGTTATGTCCTGAAATAAACATACTGCTCCCCTCGCTACGCTGGGGAGAATGCGGCGCTTAACTGCCGCATTATTTAACCTCCTGATGAAGGCCGTATCCCTTTCAAGTTGGGATATGGTCTTTTGTTTTTTAAAGAGGTTAGAGAGTCCGTCATTCATAAGAAGATATTAATAGAACTCCTTTTCCATGACAGAAAATTAGCGTGGCTCACAAACCTAGAGTTCATTTTACAAACGCTTTATGATTAATAAGGATTTTTGAGCGACTGAAAAGGATGGGATATGCCGGCACTTACGATAAAGTCAAGATGTATGTACCGCCCCGCTGTTGACGATTAGGTTGAACCTGCTGTTAACTTCCGATAGATATCACGTCTGTGTCCTATCTTTACAACCCAAATAGTAAGCCCCTTGTCCTGGATGGAGTAGACGATACGATAATTTCCTTGACGGATTCGGTACCGTTCATGTCCGGAAAGCTTTTCGCAACCGGAAGGACGTGGGTCATGTGCGAGAGATTTAATGCGATTGATTATGCGTCTAAGGTCTTTCTTTGGAATGCGATCAAGTTCTTTGGTGACTGAACTACGTAAAAGGATATTATATTCGGCCATGCTCTTTAAGTTCTTTTAATACGTCTTCAAAAGCTATCAGAGGCTCGTTTTCACGCTCTTTGAAGGCTGCAAGATCTTCTGCATCTTCTGCCATAATGGATTTTACTGCTTCGTTTACAAGATCGGATATTGACCGAGATGTTTCTACCGATTTAAGCCGCAATGCTCTGTGCAACATCGGATCTAAATATATAGTTGCTCTTTTTGTCAATATACTCACAATAATCACCTCCATTTTTACAGCACTATAACATTTTAATGTTATAACGTCAAGCCAGAATATAAAATATCATTGAAAAGGGAAGGTGAACAAAATTAAAGTTAGTAAGGAAAAATATTCTTACTTTCACTCCCATTCACCGATTAATATGAAAGGTGCCCAGAAGAAAGGGTGATTGGTACCGGTTTGAACTTTCTTGCCACGTTCTACTATCTCCACACCACGGCTTAAATCATCTGATATTAAAACTTTTCATTATTTAACGTCCCGAAGAAGACCGTATCCTTTTCAAGCTGGGATACGGCCTTTTGTTTTTCGGCTCGTCTCCAAATCAGGACATCACGGGACAACCACCATAATTCCATATTTTATTTAACCCGTCAGACGACTTTCTACAGGAACAAAATATTCACATCTTTAATCCTCCCAAAATCCCTATCCATTGTAACCACCTTCAATTCATGGTATTTAGCTATGCTGTATTGATAAGCATCATCAAAATCTAGATTCAGGCTTTTCTTGACATTTACAATCTCTCTATATAGCTTCGTCGGTAATGAGAGGAGTTGCATTATCTCCACTCCAAAGCCTTGTGCTGTGACTCAACAGAAGTGAAGTTCTCTCTTATCTCTGAGAGTCCCCCTTCCCAGTCGAACTTGAATTTCCTCCTGGCAGTTTCTCTGTCTTGGTATTTGCTTAGCAGAAAGTCCACATAATCTAAAACCTCTCTCCTCAAATCCTCAGAAAGCTTCCGCATTTTTACCTCAATTTCCTTTTCATGCATGATTTTAGCCTCCTTTTGCTTTATCAACAGATAAAAGAAAATTCCTGTGTATAATCATATCCTTAAATACTACAAATAATCTATCCCTGTCAAATCTTTTTCCGGGATACCCTGGGACCTTACTTGAGGAGGATAGATGGGAATATTGGCAGGAAAGGAACGTTGTCCAGAGTTATCACTTTTCCCCCTCATCCTTCATTCTCGCAGGAGGAACTCCTACAACATCACACTTTATGACTATAAAAACTCTATTCTTAAGGGATAAGTTGGAGATGGTAGTTTTCCAGCTTATGTGGCAGCTACTTTTTCAAGCGGAAGGTTTTCAATGGAGATATTGACAAGCTCGGAGAGTTCAAGTTTCTCGCTGGCATCAAGGATCTCAATCCCAACGATATGCCCATTCTTATCAAGGTCAACTGTCACCCCTTCCTCTATATCCATCGAGTCAGCAATTTTTGCCTCTCTGAGCTTGATATATAAGGCATCAACATCTTTGCTGTATTCTATTTTCATCGCATCACCCCTTAAATGACCTCTTCCTTACTGTAACTGTAACAACCAGAATGTTATCCTGTTCTTCTTTAAATGTAACCCTCAAAAATCTGCCTCCTGTAAATTTATAAGCATTTTGTCGTCCTTTTATGCTTGGCTCTATATAATCGGGTTCTTTAACTGTTATCTCCGCCTCTTTTTCTGTAACCTCACGCTCTTTCATCCTCCTTTTTGCATGGCGGTCATATCTTATGGACTTCATAGTGTTAAGAATAACAGATTCTCAGAGTAAATGGAATATAAAAATGCGCTGTTTTAACGGAACATTCCACTAGTCAGGATTTTTGAATTGCAGTAAGGGACTGAGTATGATATAAATACTCAATAACTTTATGTTAAGGGGGGGGAAATATGGAAAAGGACATTGAAAAATTGACCGTCACAGAATTACGAGAAGAAGCAAAAAAGTATCCAGAAATAACCGGTGTTCATGCAATGAAAAAAGCTGAATTGATTGAAGCCATTAGAGAGGCCTCAGGAGAACCCAAGAAGGAAAAACCCAAAAAGGTAGAGCCTGAGAAGGATAAAAAAGCAACAAAAGAAAAACCTTTAAAATCAAAGACGGATATAAAGAGAGAGTTAAGGAGTCTTAAAGCTCAGAAACAAAAGGCTTTAGATAATAAGGATAAAAAAGCATTAAAGAGCCTTAAAAACAGGATAAAAAAACTGAAGAGAATGACAAAAAGACTGGGAAATGCAATCAGCAGGAGTTCTTAGATGAAGACGAAATTGATCTTTGTGACAGGTGGAGTACTCTCATCTTTGGGGAAAGGTTTAGCATCGGCTTCAATTGGGGCATTGCTGGAATGCAGGGGATTAAGGGTTACTATCCAGAAACTAGATCCTTACATAAATGTAGACCCTGGGACTATGAATCCTTTTCAACATGGCGAAGTATTTGTGACTGATGACGGCACTGAAACTGATTTGGATTTAGGTCACTATGAAAGATTTACTACCGCCAAATTGAGCAAAAAGAACAACTTCACGACCGGACAGATATACGATTCTGTGATTTCCAAAGAGAGAAGGGGAGATTATCTTGGCAAGACAGTACAGGTAATACCCCACATTACTGATGAAATAAAGGAAAACATACTGAAAGTTGCCAATGACGTTGATGTCGCCATCATCGAGATAGGAGGCACGGTAGGAGACATCGAGAGTCTCCCGTTTATGGAGGCCATAAGGCAATTCAAAACTGATCTGGGAAGGGACAATGTCCTTTATATTCACCTGACCCTGGTTCCGTTTATCCCTACCGCCGGTCAATTAAAGACCAAACCAACCCAGCACAGCGTAAAGATGTTACAGGAAATAGGTATTCAACCGGATATTCTCCTGTGTCGTACCGATCGACTTCTACCCCCTGAGATAAAGTCTAAGATAGCCCTTTTCTGTAATGTGGAGAAGGATGCAGTGATTACTGCTAAGGATGTGGACAGTATCTATGAAGTGCCTGTGGTTTTTCATAGTGAAGGATTAGACGAGAAAATTGTTGAGATGCTTCATATGTGGACCAGGGCTCCTGTTTTAGATGAATGGGAAAAGATGGTAAAAAAGATAAAGGACCCCAAAAGGCAAACAGAGATTGCTATAGTGGGAAAATATGTAACGCTGCAAGACTCCTATAAGAGCCTAAACGAAGCCCTTGTCCACGGTGGAATTGCCAATTACTGCAAGGTAAACCTGAAATATGTGGATTCAGAAGATATAGCGAAAGAGAACCCGGATAAACTTTTGGCCAATGTACGTGGAATTCTCGTACCAGGTGGATTCGGTGATCGAGGGATTGAAGGAAAAATCAAGGCTATTAGATATGCTAGAGAGCGGAAGATCCCATTCTTTGGAATCTGTCTGGGTATGCAACTGGCTACAGTTGAGTTTGCAAGAAATGTTTGTGGATTGAAAGATGCCCATAGTTCAGAGTTCGACAAAGAAACCCCGCACCCAATAATAGATCTGTTGAAAGAGTGGATTGACTATAAGGACAACACAATCCAGCAAAGAGATGAAAATACGGATTTAGGCGGCACAATGAGATTAGGGGCATATCCCTGCAGATTAACAAAGGATAGCTTTGCCTATAGAGCGTACCAGCAGGAACTCATTTCCGAAAGGCATAGACATAGATATGAATTTAATAATAAATACAGAGAAGAGTTGATTAAGAAAGGGCTTAGGACAAGTGGTGTTTCCCCTGATGGAGAACTTGTTGAGATAATAGAAATCGAGTCTCACCCCTGGTTTTTGGGCTGCCAATTTCATCCGGAGTTCAAATCACGTCCTATGACCCCACATCCTCTATTCAGGGAATTTATTAAGGCATCTCTTTCGTCGGATCAATAGGTGGGAAGCTCCGGACTCTAAATAAATGAAGAATAACAGAAAAGTAGAAGAGTAGAAAATTGGAAGAGTGGTTTGTTTCCCTCTACTCATCAACTCTTCAACTCACAAGGGAATTTAAGCTTGACAAAGGTAATTAATATCGATATCCCTCTCGGCAAGGATACCATCGAAATAGGAGGCGGTAATCCTTTAATTTTAGTCGCAGGGCCTTGTGTAATCGAAGGTCATGAGAAGACAATACGCATAGCAGAACGGCTAAAAGATATAGCCTCCGAATCATCTGTTTCATTGATATTCAAGTCTTCTTATGATAAAGCAAACAGGACTTCCCTTCATTCTTACCGCGGCCCTGGTATCTTAGAAGGTCTGAGTATACTTAACGACGTCAAGATGAAAGTGGGGATTCCCATCTTATCTGATATTCATCGCTTTGAAGAGATTGATCAGGCTGCACAGGTTCTGGATATTCTTCAGATACCTGCTTTTCTTTGCCGGCAGACAGATTTTATTATCGAGACTGCCAAAACTGGAAAGGTAATAAACCTGAAGAAGGGACAGTTCCTGGCTCCCTGGGATATGAAGAATATTATTGAAAAGGTAGAATCAGTTGGCAATGAAAAGATATTACTAACTGAAAGGGGTACTTCATTCGGATACAATAACCTTGTAGCCGATATGCGTTCTCTACCTATTATGAGAGGGTTTGGATACCCTGTGATTTTCGATGCTACTCACAGTATCCAACTACCGGGAGGAAAAGGTACAGCTTCTGACGGACAGAGAGAGTTTGTCCCCAATATCTCCAGGGCTGCTGTTGCAGTTGGGATAGATGCCATATTCATGGAGGTTCATGAAGACCCTGATCAAGCGTTATGCGACGGTCCCAATTCTATAAGCCTGGATTCTCTGCCCAAATTACTAATGCAAATCAGAAAGATTGACGATATTGTTAAAGGGCACCTGACCCCTGAATTTAGTTGAAAGGAAGGGTTAAAATAATCATGGGGAATAGAACTCAAGATAAAATAATTGAGAAGGCAAAGGCAATAAAACTCCTTATTCTGGATGTGGACGGCGTTTTGACCGATGGAAGGATAATATATGATGATAAAGGTGGGGAGTTAAAATGCTTTGATGTCAAAGATGGACATGGCATAAAACTGCTAATGCGAGCAGGGATTGAGCTGGGAATTATCAGTGGAAGAGAATCCAGAGCTGTTGGGCATCGTGCTAGAGAGTTAGGTATTTCTATTTTATATCAAAGGATATTCGATAAAGTAAGGGTATATGAAAAGATATTGGAAGAGAAAGGGTTGGCTGATAACCAGGTATGTTTCATTGGTGACGATCTGGTTGATATGCCCTTGTTAAAAAGAGTCGGTTTTTCTGTGGCAGTGGTTGATGGGTCTGAATATCTCAAAGAGGTGGTTGACTACGTTACCATGAAGAATGGTGGAAACGGGGCGGTCAGAGAGGTATGTGAATTGATCTTGAAAGCCCAAGATAAATGGGGTATGCTTACAGAAAAGTACTTTGGAGACATAATAAATAATAACTATAGTGAACGACCTTAATAAGTAGTCATTGCGAGCGATAGCGACGTGGCAATCCCATAAGATTGCTTCGCTGCGCTCGCAATGACATCCTTCTTGTCAATTTATTTAATTAGTTCATCCTGAAAAATGCGGCATGAAACCCGCGTAAACATTGATAGTGTTCTTTGAAAGCTGAAGAAAGTTGTTGATTTTAGTTGTTTTTAT
>QZJR01000009.1 GCA_003599365.1 Deltaproteobacteria bacterium
ATAAAAACAACTAAAATCAACAACTTTCTTCAGCTTTCAAAGAACACTATCAATGTTTACGCGGGTTTCATGCCGCATTTTTCAGGATGAACTAATTAGAAGATAATTACTGGCAATATTACCAAAGGGGCGATTATAAATAATATACCAGTCTTAAACAAAAAAGGCGACCTCCCTCTTTGATCCTATAATTAAAAAGTAGAGAAAGACGCCCACATAATTGCCCTTTGTGATTAGGGTTTATAAACTCATTATCATCACGGTCAAAGAGCTTTGATTTATAAACAGCCGGAAGTGTCTTTCCTGCTTCGATCAATTCGATAATTTTTTTCTTATCCTGTTCAGTCAGTTTCAAATTCAATCCTTTATTTATTTCCTGAATACCTTATGTCTATATCTTTTGTAGCTGATTAATTTATTTTGCCTGTATAACGAGCCTGTAAAAAAACCCCTTACTATGATTAAAGAGTGGTTTTCGGGGGTCTCTTGACCTCTCGGTAGTATGAGATCGTCGTATACATAACGTCCAGAGAGGTTGCATTTTCTTCCAACCTATCCTGCGCCATTTCTTAAATACCACCTTTAACTCATTCAAGTCCTTCGCTTGATCATTTGTCTCCTCCTCGAGGTCTCGGTTTTGCTTCATAAGGGATAAGGTCTTCATGCACCTGCATCGGCTGCGTCACAGCATCTATCGACAGATAGTAATGATCCACTTTCTTAACTTCGTGCCATTAGAGGCGGGCTGGATCTTTAATTGATTTCAAAAGAAGGGCCATTGCAACATTACCCTGTCTTTTCCCGTCCTTAAATCCCTCCCCCTTTGCTAAAGTGGGTAAATCACTACCTAATTCATTGGCTATTGCCTATCTCCATTTTGTTATTACCACGTTTCAGGCCCTTATTATCACCTTTTTTAGAATCATACCCTTACTAATACCCTTACTTGAGGGTACTACCCTTTCTCCCTTTATAGACCCATCTCGCAGCAGGCCCTTTACCTCTGCACTTAACCTCACCCGACTTCTTTAAGTCGGCCAACAAAACTCGAATCCACTCTCGTCCTACCCCAGGACAGGCTCGTTCGATATCAACCAAACGAAATTCTCCCCGTTGAGCTCGGATAGCATTCAGTACCATCTCTGCTTTAGCACCTTTGGGAGAAGTGATCTGTCCCACCCGCTCCTCAAATTCCCGGTAAGCGGTTTTGAGTGTGTAAAGAACAAAGTTCAGATAATGCCAGGGATCATGCTTGCCTTCGTGCCAACCTTCAGAACTTTGTTCTAATGTTTCGTAGTACCGCTCTTTATTCTGTTCGATGAGGCGCTCAAGACTGATATATCGTCCCACTTCGTATCCGAGATGGTAACACTGGAGGAGCAGCAATAAACGTGAAACCCTTCCATTCCCATCCCGAAATGGATGGATACATAAGAAGTCAAGGTTAAAGGCCGCCAAGGCGATAAGCGGATGAACCCACTTTTCGAGAAGGCATCGGTTCCACCTTTCTATCAATTCTTTTGAGGAGGCTTGAGTTTTAGCTGCTGGAACAGTCTTAAATCTCACCCTTTCTCGACCATCTGCATACTTCTCGATGATATCGCCATCTTTCTCTTTATATCGACCTGCATCCCAGATCTCCCCACGACACAACCGATGGAGATTCAGAATAGTTTCCTCTGACACAGAGAGATTTTTACCTTGTTCGTGGATGAGTTTAAGTGCATCCCGGTAACCTCGCACTTCCTCTTCATCCCGGTCACGCAGAATTGACTTGCCAAAAACGATGGTTCTAATACGCGCCTGATCGACAGTAACTCCTTCAATTCTGTTCGAGGAAACCGCACTTTCAATCATTGCATTCTCACGCAAGACCTTTAGCTTTTGCGGGGACTGTTTTGTGAAGAGGTCCTGTTTTCCACGCGCCTCACCCAGATCTGCTAGATACCAGGAAGTTGCCGCTGGGATGGATTCTGGTTTAGAGGCAAACTGACGAAAAGTTATCATTTTTCTCGGTCTCCGTAAGGGATTCCTCCCTCCCGCACCTGCATAGGTTGCATTACGGCATTTATCGACAAATAATAGTGATCCACTTTCTTAACTTCATGCCATTCGAGGCGGGCTGGGTCTTTAATCGGATTTTGAAGCTTTGGATCGGCTTTGCAGTCCGTGACGACATAAAGCCAGTAGCAGTCTCGACGATCTTCAGCGACTCTTTTTTCATTCAGCGTAAGTAGAACATTTCCAGCTGATTCACCGATTCCTTTAACCTCAATGGGCCGAAGCTCACCCTAACTTACGTCCAAGCTCGTCAAATCATACCCAAAGTTTTTCTCATGAACGTCATGAACCTGACGACCTTTTTCTTTCTCATACTCCATAGCCACCTGCATCGCTATTGCTTCAACTTCCAAAAGTCCGGGGGACGTTGCTCAATTTCTTCACTTATTCTTGCTTTTCGGAAATCTCATCCACCCTCACCTTTCAATTGTTCTGGGGTGCGTTCCTGTAACCACAACTTGCAGACATTCTTCCAACCTATCCTGCGCCATTTCTTAAATACCGCCTTTAACTCATTCAAGTCCTTCGCTTCCAGAAGATCTTTCTGGGCAGCTTTCAAATCTTCGAGAGATGCAATCGCCGGCATAATTTACTCCGTCTTCGGAAATTGAAATTCAATAATAAGAGAAAAGGGGACAGATGTACTAGCTCAATAATTCGGTAACTTTTTGGAGTTTATCAAATGGAGGGTTTCATAATTCAACCCTCCATTTCTACGTTGTATTCTTTAACCGAATAGGCCAGTCTTAAACAAAAAAAGGCGTCCTCCCTCTTCGCTCCTATAATTAAAAAGTAGAGAAAGACGCCCTCGTGATTGCCCCTTTGTGATTAGGGTTTATAAACTCGTTGTCATCATTTAACCATACACTTTCTTATATCTCAATTTTCAGAAAGAATCCAGTATTTTTTACATTGTGTCATCGAACGACTTTATGTATAATTCAGATATATTTTAGTAGTGTCTGTTAAAAAAAGACCTGATCACAATATATTGATTGACTGCCGGTAACTTTGCAAAAGTTGAATAAAAACCAATAGTTTTTATAACCCTAATAAGGAGGCAATAATGGAAGGATGGACAGAAGAAGAAATTAGAAATAAGGATTTAATGGCACCATGCGGATTATACTGTGGTGTATGCGGAGTTTACCTTTCAACAAGGGACGGAAATGAAAAATTCAGGGCGACTATGGGGAACCTTTATGGAACAAAAGCTGAAGAAACAGCATGTTTAGGGTGTATGCAGCCTGATCCGCCGAAAAAGCTCTATGGTGTATGTAATGTATGTAAAGTAAGGGATTGTGTAAAATCAAAGGGATACTACTCTTGCCATCAATGCGATGAATGGCCGTGCAGCATGATTCAGAATTTCCCCCTTGCCACTGGCGCAAGAGTCATGAGAAGAACGATTCCTATATGGCGGGCAAAGGTAGCCGAGTACGGTGATGAGGAGGGCAGTGTGGAATGGGTCCGATCAGAATGCGAACGTTATCATTGTTCTTCGTGCGGCAAACCGCTTTTCAGAGGTGCACAACGTTGCAGAGTATGCAAAAAACCAGTAGCCGATGAACTGGACGGGTCTCTTCAAGCTGACGTTGATATGGAAAAAATGCACCAATGGCTCACTAAATAATTCCATTGGACACTAATTCGGGTTTATAATAACCATGCTTTATCTAGAAGGTTAAATTTTAAATCCTCTGGGGCTTGACCCCATAGCGGTACGAGTCCGACCTCCGGCACCAATAAAATCGAGGGGTTAGCTGTCTAAAATCTCTCTTAGTTTTTCCGAAAGCTGCTTCATATTGTAAGGCTTATAGATAAAACCATTGCAACCCCGTTCCAGCATCTCCGTTGCCTTACCGTTTACAGCATACCCGCTAGAAAGAAGAATCTTCAGATCAGGATTTATCTGCTTCAACCTATAACATGTCTCATTACCACCCATGTCAGGCATAATCATATCCATAATAACTATATGAATTTTCTCTTTATCTTTCTTACAGATATCTATAGCTTCCTTCCCGCTTGTTGCTATTAACACCTTATAACCCAAGCTATTCAACATCTCCTTGACAACATCTAAAATCATCTCCTCATCATCTACAAGGAGGATATTCTCAGAACCTCTCAATACACCTTTCTTTAATTCCCTTTTTTTGATAACCTCACTTTCCGACGCCGGCAGATAGATATTAAAAGTAGTTCCTTCGCCCTTTTTACTGTAAACATTGATGATCCCTTTATGATTCTTCACGATTCCATAAACAGAGGCAAGTCCCAAGCCTGTACCTCTGCCCATCTCCTTAGTGGTAAAAAATGGTTCGAATATCCTTTGCTGGGTTGCTTCATCCATACCCGCCCCGGTATCTGTAACAGATATTTTTACATACCTCCCGGGGTTCGCCTTATAGTGCTTTATATGGTCATCATTAACAATAACGTTCTCTGTCTCGCTGTATATATCTCCGCCACCTGGCATCGCCTGCCATGCATTGATAAATAGGTTCATCAACACTTGTTCAATCTGTCCCTGATCCGCCTCCGCTGTCCAAATGTCCTTCTGATATTTTCTGTGAATATTGATCTCCTTCCTGGTACGGCCGAACATGTCGGATGTCTTTTTAACAATTTCATTCAGGTTCATCGGTTTGACCTCGTATTTACCCCCTCTGGCAAAGCCTAAGAGTTGTTTGGTTAAATCTGTTGCACTCTTAACACAAGCCTCCATCCCTCTTAGCTGTTCAAAATAGGGACGGGAAAGATGGGTATCCATTAGCATCAAAGAGATACGTCCCCGAATTCCCATAAGTATGTTGTTAAAGTCATGGGCTATACCGCCTGCAAGTGTACCGATCGCCTCCATCTTTTGAGCCTGCTGGAGTTGAGCTTCCAGTCTCTTTATTTCCGTAATGTCTGATAGATTGACCACCATCCCAACAGGCACTCCTTCGTCACCCTTGATGAGTGAAGCGTTTAAAAGAATATCAAGAGTACGTCCGTCTTTAGTCAATCTCCTAGTCTCAACCCTCAAAGCCTCTCCATTACCACAATAATTATCATAGAGATATCTTATCCCTGCAGAAATTCTCTCTTTTTCATCGTCAGGCACAAAGGGAATGAGCCTTCCTTCCAGTTCACCCAAGGTCCAACCGAAAACCTGGGTAAATGCAGGGTTCAGATATTGCGGATATCCCTGGTTGTCATATACCACAATAGGATCAGCGCTTGCCTCAAAAATCGCTCTTAGCCTTTCCTCGCTCTCTCTCAACCCCTTTTCTGCCTTCTTATATTCAGTAATATCACGTTGAATGACAATTGTTCCTATAGGAATTCCTTCAGAATTCCGGTAAGTTGATCCGCTCACGCTGACATGACGAATATCCCCTTTCTTTGTATATCTCATGGTTTCTATGCCTAAAAAACTCTCCCCGGACAAAAGTCTATCTATAGCCATTTTGGTCTCAGGCCAGTTCTCATCAGGGACAAAGTTATCCATTTTCTTTCCCACACATTCTTCCAGTGTCAAGCCGTAAACAGTTGTAAAAGCAGGATTAAAGTAGATCAGAATACCGTCCATGTCGTAAACGATAATGGGGTCAGGACTTGATTCCAGAACCGTACGGTATTTCTCTTCACTATCCCGCAGATCCTCTTCAGCCTGCTTGCGCTGAATAGCTTCTGTCTCTAATTCTTTTACCCTTTGTTCCAATTCTTCATAGGTTGGTTTTTTAAGCATCAGATCGCCCTCCGATTAACTAAAAAATTGTAATTTTATCTCAACACTATTAAAACCTCAATCACTTTTTCCGTACATACTGTTATTAATAGGTAGATTAAAAAAATCCAGAGGACATTTCTAATTGTGGTTGACACAAGATTAAGAAAATCCTTGACTTTTTTTAGAAAAATTTATAAATTAGAGGCTGTCTTTAATAATAAGGAATAGGTTCCTAATCGAAAACTGTTGAAGGGATAAGTATGGTAGATCTAAGTAGCTTTGAACAATTGGAAGGCAGAATAGATAAATTAATCAAACAAAGCACCTTTTTGAAAGAACAAAATAAGATTTTGTCAGAAAATCTAAATCAAAAGGATCAGGACATACAGAAATTAACCGACAATATAGATGACCTGCACAAGGAAAGGGCATTAGTATTTAAAAAGGTTGTTGATCTAACTGACAAACTAGAGCATATAGACTTATCGGATTAAACAGAGAGGAGCTTTGAAAAAAAATATAGATATTGAGATACTCGGCCATAAATATACAATTAAAAGCAATGAAGAAGAGGATTTTGTTTATAACATAGTAGATTATTTAAACAAAAAAATAGAGGAGGTATTAGGAACCACCACAACTGTTGACACCCTTAATGCAATCGTCGTAGTGGCTTTAAATATTACCAGCGATCTCTTCCGAATAAAAAATGAAGGGGGAGAGCTTAGGCAGCAGATTGAAGACAAATCGAGACATTTGATTAGTTTAATTGACTCCTATGTTGATAATGAAGGGAACATTTTAAGTAATAATTAAAACCCAATTCCCCCTGCTATGTTCGTGATAAACATATAATTTTGAGCCAACATATCTAAAAAGGGAACCGTCTCTTATTGTAGCAGGCATGCCCTCTTGAAGGGACGTCTAAAGCAGTAATATGGTGACCACCTAGTAACCAGGGTTCAAAATAAACTGTTTACACGGCATTACGTGGGGGGTATTAAGTGCTTTCTCGTTTTTGCTAAAAGTTTAATTTTAAAGTCAGGAGATATTTTTAGGATAGGGGGAACGGAGTTAACTTAGTGATAATAATAGAATAAAAGTTGGATAATACAGGTGAAAAGATATCGTTTTTAAGATTTGAAGAGAATATGATTCATTTTACAATAACACCATATAACTAACACGGATTGAACAACTAAAGGAAATAATCATTTTAGGTCGATTAAATGACTGTACAAATAAAGTTTTTGTGGTTAGACAGTTATACAATAGAGGATGTCTTTTATGGTTGTCTATCGGTCTTGCAATACGTGAAAAGTTGCAACAATTATGAGTTATATGGGCTAGATATTTAAACTTAAAAACTTTTCAAGCGATTCGAACTAGTCTTCCGTTTCACCTATCATTAATCCTTCCAACCCCTGCTTTCATCAAATATCGAAATCATTGGCTAAGTTCTAAAACTGGACAATTATCTCCTGTTAGTACTACTCCGACACATTGTCATTCCGAGGAGCGCAGCGACGAGGAATCTCACAAATGAGACCCTAAACGGGAAGATTCTTCACTCCCTTCGGTCGTTCAGAATGACATAAAACATGAATTGTCGGAGTAGTATTAGAAGCTTTTTCAATAAGTTAACCATATAGGAGGGAGGTGTTATATAAATTGGGGATATCTATCGAACTGTTTATATACTTTTTACTAACTTTGGGAATTGGTGCTTTGATCGGTTTTATCCTTAGCAAAAGGTTTACCGAAGGTAGGATAAAACTTGCAGAAAATACTGTAAAAAAGATAGCTGACGATGCTAAAAAAGAGGCTGAAAACATTAAAAAGGAGGCTATGCTCCAAGCTAAAGATTACCTTTTCCAAGCAAAGACAGAATTTGAAAAGGAAACCAAGGAAAGAAAGACTGAACTACAAAAACTAGAGAGAAGATTCTTGCAAAAAGAAGAACACCTTGATAAAAAAGTAAACTTACTTGACCAGAAAGAGATTAGCGTCTCTAAAAGGGAAAAGAATCTGGTTCAGCTAGAAAAAGAAAACTCGGAAAAGGAAAGAAAATATAGCGCGTTAGTAAAAGAGCAGATGGAACAACTGGAAAAGATAGCTGAGATGTCATCTGAAAATGCCAAAAAAAGTTTAATGGAGCTGATGGAAAATGATGCCAAGCATGAAGCAGCCAAAAAGATTAAGAAAATTGAGGATGAAACCAGAGAAATGGCAGACAAGATAGCAAAAGACATAATTTCACTGTCAATTGAAAGATATGCTGCTGATTGTGTTACTGAAAAGACGGTTTCTGTGGTGAGCCTTCCAAATGATGAGATGAAAGGACGAATCATAGGAAGAGAGGGAAGAAATATTCGTGCGATTGAGGCAGCTACCGGGGTTGACTTAATCATTGATGATACCCCTGAGGCAGTTATCCTCTCAGGCCATAACCCCATAAGACGGGAAATAGCCAAAACCTCTTTGGAAAGACTTATAAACAATGGAAGGATTCATCCTGCCAGAATAGAAGAGATTGTTGGAAAAGTTCAGGCAGAAATGGAGGTAACCCTTCGTGAAGCAGGAGAACAAGCTGCTTTCGATGTTGGAGTACATGGCATTCACTCCGAATTAATAAAACTTATAGGAAAGCTTAAATTTCGAACCAGCTTTGCTCAAAACGTATTTCAACATTCCTTAGAAGTGGCATTTATTTGTGGTATACTTGCATCTGAATTGAAAGTGGGGGTTAAACAAGCGAAGAGAGCAGGGCTTCTTCACGATATTGGTAAAGCGGTAGATCATGAAGTAGAAGGGTCTCATGCAATTATTGGTGCTAATTTAGCAAAGAAATATGGAGAGTCTCCAGAGATTATACATGCCATATCTGCCCATCACAATGATGAATCGCCTCAATCTGTTTTAGCCGTTTTAGTACAGGCAGCAGACACTCTATCTGCCGCTAGACCAGGTGCCCGAAGAGAAATGTTAGAGACTTATGTTAAACGTCTCGAAGACTTGGAAGGAATAGCAAATTCCTTCCAAGGAGTCAGCAAATCATATGCAGTCCAAGCTGGAAGAGAGCTGAGAGTCATTGTAGAAAGCTTGGCAATATCAGATGAAGACTCAATTATGACAGCCAGGGATATAGCAAAAAAGATAGAGGAGGAATTGAGTTATCCGGGCCAGATTAAAATTACGGTTATCAGAGAAACCAGAGCCATTGAATATGCAAAATAAGGGGGAGGAGTTTTTTGAGAGTTTTGTTTATTGGAGATATAGTTGGTAAACCAGGCAGACGAGCTATTTTCGAGCTTTTAAATAATATCAAAGATTCCTACAAGGTCGACCTGATTATTGCTAATGCAGAGAACGCATCGGGAGGGTTCGGTGTTACTCTGAAGATTATTAGGGAATTACTGGATAATGGTATAGATTTATTAACTTCAGGCAACCACATCTGGGACAAAAAGGAGATTGTTGAGTGGTTCAATGAGGAAAAATACTTGCTGCGTCCAGCTAATTACCCTACGGAGAATCCTGGCAATGGTAGTGCCGTTCTTAAGACACCTCTCGGAGAAAATATAGGAGTTTTAAACGTGCTGGGCAGGGTATTTATGAATACTGTAGACTGCCCTTTTAAAATTGCTATAGAGGAGGTCAACAAATTAAAAGAGAAAACCAACGTCATCGTTCTAGACATTCACGCCGAGGCTACCTCTGAAAAAATAGCAATGGGCTGGTTTCTCGATGGAAAAGTAAGTGCTGTTATTGGAACACATACCCATATCCAAACAGCGGACGAAAGAATTCTGCCAAAAGGAACTGCATATATTACCGATGTAGGTATGACAGGTGCTATGGATTCGGTAATAGGTATAGAAAAGGAAATTGTTATAGAACGTTTTTTAACCCAAAGACCTCAAAGATTTAAAGTAGCAAAAAGAGATATACAACTCAATGCTGTATTAATAGATATTGACCCACAAACTGGCAAAAGCAACAGCATTAAAAGATTAAAAATGGATTTAAATGTTTAAAAAGGTATTAAGATGAATGTAGAACAACAATTGGAGATCATAAAAAGAGGAACAGTAGAAGTACTCATTGAAGATGAGTTGGTAAAGAAACTTCGCGATTCTGAAAAAAACAGAACCCCCCTTAGGATAAAGGCTGGTTTTGATCCCACTGCTCCTGACCTTCATTTAGGCCATACTGTGCTTATTCATAAACTCAAACAGTTTCAAGACCTAGGGCATCATGTCATGTTTTTAATTGGGGATTTTACAGGAATGATTGGTGATCCCTCAGGAAAATCTGAGACTAGAAAAGCCCTGTCTAAAAAGGATATTCTTATAAATGCTAAAACTTATCAAAGACAAATATTTAAGATACTTGATCCACAAAAGACTCAAATCGTTTATAACAGTCAGTGGATGGAGAAAATGGATGGGGCTGAATTAATAAAACTATGTGCCCAATATACAGTTGCAAGAATGTTGGAAAGGGACGATTTTTACAAAAGATATTCAAACCAGCAACCTATTAGCATACATGAATTTATCTATCCTCTTATTCAGGGTTATGACTCTGTGGCATTGAAAGCCGATGTGGAATTAGGGGGAACGGACCAAAAGTTTAATCTGCTCGTAGGACGAGAGATTCAAAAGTCATACCATCAGAACCCCCAGGTTATTATCACTATGCCTATCCTGGAAGGACTTGATGGGGTAAATAAAATGAGTAAATCTCTTAATAATTATATTGGGATCGATGAACCGCCCCAAGAGATTTTTGGAAAGGTTATGTCAATTTCTGACGACCTTATGATGAGATACTATGAACTGATTAGTGATATTTCCCTAAAAGATCTGGGGACACTCAAGGAAAACATTAGAACGGGTAAAGAACACCCAAAGGAAACAAAAAAGAAGCTGGCTATAGAAATAGTTGGGCGTTTTTATAATAGAGAGGAAGCGCTAAAGGTATCTGAAGAATTTGATCTTATATTCAAGCATAGAGAAACTCCAGAGAGAATGGAAGAAAAACAAATTTGCTGGAATGAAGAAAATATCTGGCTGCCCCGTCTTATAACAATGTGCTCTGAAGTCGCTAAAACCAACTCTGAATCAAAACGACTAATAAAACAAGGTGCTGTTAGCATCAATAGAGAAAAAGTTGTTGATGAAAACATAGAGATACCGGCTAAAGGAGAGTAC
>QZJR01000077.1 GCA_003599365.1 Deltaproteobacteria bacterium
TCTTCGATGGATTCTTGCCTAATCCCCAGTCTAGATGGTGTACTAGAAACCTCAAGATCAAGCCTTTGGAAAAATTCGTTGGCGACGATGACGCTATAAGCTATATCGCGATCAGAGCTGATGAGGATCGTGTAGGCTATATTTCTACAAAGCAGAATATCAAGCCGGTCTTTCCGTTTATGAAAGACGGACTTGTAAAGATTGACATACTCAAGATCATTAAAGAGAGCGGCATTGGGATGCCTGAATATTACAGTTGGCGTTCAAGGTCAGGCTGCTATTTCTGCTTTTTTCAACGGAAAGTTGAATGGGTAAGGCTATCTGAGATCCATCCTGATCTGTTCGAAAAAGCCGTCAGATATGAGCAGGAACACGCTGACGGCAGGAAATATTTCTGGAACCAGGAAGAATCGCTGTTGGAACTGATAAGCAGGAAAGATCAGATAATTGCAGATCACCAAAGATTGATGAAACTCAAAAAGAAAACCCTTCCGAACAGGACTCTTATAGAGGTCTTCGATTCTGTGCTCGATGATGAGACTGAGGATTTCTGCTTTGTGTGCAATCTGTGACGTTTCGTGAAAGCTAACGGGAGAGATGATGGCAAATAATTTTGAAGATACTCATTTTTATCTCGACAATGCCTCCCCAGTAGAAGTCACTAATGTTCTAAGAGTCCTATCTCCCAGCCATGAGTTCACACCCAAAGAAATTTCAGATACATTGAGAGATAGTTATGGCTTTTCAATGCAGAAGGACTATACTTTATCGCCTCGCAGACTCTTTGATTTAGGCCTTACCGGTCAGAACAAAAAAGGATCGGTCGTAAAATACACACTCACCGAACTAGGCTCTAAGGTGCAGAATATCTTGGGCATAGACCCTGCCCTGGCGATGGATCTTCTACATTACCTCCATTATTCAGGCTATACCGGCAAGCCTACGCAAAGAAAATATCTCTGGAGCTACCGCAGATGTTGCGAAATTGTCTGGGGAAATATGCGCGCTCTCAGATCAACAGAACTTGCATCAACCATACAGTCAGAGATGCGCGAAAAATTTGACTGGCTTGATTATGGAAAGAGAACCGGCGCACGGTTCAATGACAAAGCGGCAGTGCAGGTCTATTCATGGCTCCGGTCTCTTGAACCAAGTCCATTTGAAAAGAGCAGCTCAACCGTCACTCCAAGAAAAATCGATAGGTATGAAATAGCGCTCTTAGCTTTAGATGAGGCGTACCAGACAAGCGACTACACATACGGCGACCCGGTAATTATGGATAACGAATTTATAAAGCTGGTTTCAGGTGTATTCATGCTTGATCCTGAATGCTGCAAAGGGCTTCTTGGAATCGGCGCAAGGATCAACCAATCGGTAAAGATATCCGAGACTTTGAGCGGGGCTTCGATCAATCTTATGAGGCCTTTCAAGATCGACAGTATCTGAAGGAATGATTATGAGCCTATATATAGAATGGCTCAACAAGATTAAAGCAAAAGCAACTTCTGAGTGGCTAACAGAAAGCCAACGCAAGGCCTATGATCAGATACTTACCAAATGGGCGAATCAGCAGTTCATCTGCCTTTGCGGTCCTGCCGGCTGCGGAAAGACCTTTGTCGCTCACATCCTGGCGCGCGAGCATGATTACGTTTATTCTCAGGAGATCTCTGAAGTTGCTAATGGCTCCATCAATGTCTTAGTGGATGGTGAGGAATACACGCGGCTGATGCGCGATGCTGCAATGCTCAAAGGTCTCAAACGGGTAATAGTGGTCACGCGAAAGCCTCCACAGGACAGGATGCCTAAAGCCGAGATTGTCCAGACCGACAGAGATGTCAGGCAGTTTCAGCACAATCTCACAACATACGGCATCCTCGGGTCATTCCTTAAGGACCCGCAAACGACTGACCTCAACCAAGTAATTCGGGCAGAATGCATTGCCAGGGGGGAAGGATATGCCACTCAGTGATTTGGATTCCATTCTGAACAAGGACGCCATCATCGCCACATATCCTGCTGCGCACCTCCGATCCATTCCTGAACAGGTCGAACACATGTACCGAGCACATGCAAAGACCCACATCCCGCTCGGCGATACTTCAAAATACGTTGATACGATCTTCAAGTGGGTAGGTGGCCAGAACAAGGGGGGGTTCATCGGCGCTGTGGTCGGCGACTATGGACATGGGAAAACCAGCTTTCAGGTCCATGTCTGGGAAGAGAGCACCGAACGCAAAGTCTTTTCAGTACCGCCCTTTTCTTGGAAAAGGGTCGCTGACATGATTGAGGGGACAGCTGCCTGGATAGACTACATGATTGCAAAAAGCAACCCTGATCAGGCGCTAAAAGCAAAGAAAATATACGATAAATACAGAGAACAAACTCTCATTGAAGCAGCTAAAAAGGTAGCGCAAGAGACTGGTCAAAAAATCGATGATGTCCACACTTCGCTTTCAGCCTTGGCCGGTTCCGGAGTAAGCGTTGGCATGGAAATAACCGTAGACCGTTTTCTTGATTATTGCGAGGAAGTTACAACTGTCGTAAAAGAAGCAGGTTATGTCGGTCTTCTGATGCTCCTTGATGAACCGGAAGTCGCGGCGAAGGAACTCGGTTTCGCAAATGTTTCTCTTATCCTTTTTGAGATCGCAAACGGCCTTCTTCAGCGTCAGGGTGATTATGGTGTATTCGTCTCTATGCCGGAAAATTTCCTGGCAATTGCACAGCGGACACATGCAGCGCTTCCTGCCCGCCTTCAAGCAAGAAACTGCATGTCAAGGCTCCGGGACATCTATGGCTCGGACTTTGCCGAGCAGCTATGGGCAAGCTACGTCCGGAATTTCAATCTCGGTAGCGAGGGCGAAAAGATCGTAGCACCGATCACGCTGAAAGCCATCGGCCAGGTCGCATCGTCAGACCGAAAAGATCTCTCATACGGGCCGAGGACGGTTGTATCCACATTTCGCCAAATGGTTCATAGGTACAAAGGTTCACAGAATACATATGAGATCGAGGATTTTGTCGAGGACTGCCTTGAGGATGAGATCCTGGTCTCGCCGGACTATCCATCAAGGATTCGGGAATGCCTAAATAGGCCTGAAGCCTCAAGACTTAATAGAAGATCGATCAAGATACTTTCGGGATTCCCTAATGGCGTAACGACTGAACAGCTAAAAAAACTCGGGATCGATGCCGCATTTATTGAACAGGCAAGAAGCAGCGGCGTTGTTTACAAACAGTTTGGCCTTTTGGGTCTTTCGTCTCTGCGTAAAATAGAAGGAGATGTCTCAGAGAGAGAGCCTGATCATACCATTACAGAGATATTCAACGAATTTGCCCCAGCACCGAAATCATTTAAGACAGCAAAGGAGGCATTTGTCAATTACCTGATTCCGCTGATATTCGAAAAGAAGAGCGGCCAGCAGCTAGTCGGGTGGGATCTGCCTGACAAATGGCTCGAACGAAATAGCGGCGTCATATTTGCAGAAATTGTCGGCGCATTCAATCAGAGTTCTAGAGACTATCCTAGAAGGAGGGTAGCGATTGCAGTCGGACCTGTAAATGAAATCATTCAGCCTAAGGAATTCCGGGATCGTGAAACATCTACAGACATATTGATCCATTTTCTTATGCGCTGGAATGTCGAGGAATCCTTGCCACAGCAGCTTGTGCAGGTATTGCCAGGAAGACCTGAAAAGAGCGAACCAGCAGTCATACGCATAGCCATTGATCTTGCGGGGGACCCAATCCAGAGCGAACAGTTGCAAAATATCGTCGATACAAGCTTTCTCACCCCGCTCGGCATCCTATATCTCATCGGCGAAATGGATCGTCAGAATTTCCCACAGGAAGTCGCAGCTGTATGGGATGCAATAAGGAAGCCGCTTCTTCGCAATCTCCCTGCGCGGTTTTTTCAAGATGAGGAAATGAGAAGTCAGGCAACAGAGGAGATAAAACGCACCATACCGAGTGGAGCATTTGAGCTTGTTCCAAGCCTTTGTGATCATGTCCTCAGGGAGCGTTATCCAGAGTATTCAACACTGATCCGGCAACCTCAGTGGACGAATAGAGTGGGCGACTACATACTGGCTCTTCAGAACCAGAACATCCCGCTTTCATGCAAGAGGGGGCGGGAGACATGGAAGGCTTCAAAACGTATTGTCGCAGATGCCTTCAATACCAATATCATGAACCTCAATGATTTCTTTAGCGGCTATGAGAACTTGATCTACATCAACATGGGCAGAGGTAGGGAAGATGACGCAGAAGTCGAGTTCAAAATGCACCCTCTCGAAGTAAGGATCATGGAAAGAATAATAGGTGAAAAGCCCCCAAGTCCCTTAAAGATCGATGGCAAAGAATGCTGGTGGGTCAATTTCAATGAACTTATGCCGCTTCTCCTCTATACAGGATACCAATATGAAGAGATATTGGAGATCGTAAAGATCGGCAAGGCACGCGGGACCTTCTCAACAACAGAGCACCGAGGCGGGCCGGTCCTGTATTGCATGCCCCTTGACCCAGAACAGATGAAGGCACAGCTACGGGAAAAGCTTGAATCCTTGAAAGAGGAATTCGAGGAACTCAAGAAACTGCCGAAATTCCGTCATGATTTCAACTTCGATTCTGTAGAAAAGAAGATAGTTAATTTAGCGGATGATGCAGACTTCGAATCGATAAAGAGCAATATCCACCGGGCATTTGAACAGAACCATGACAGGCTCGATAGCTATTTTAGCCAGCTTGAAGAGGCGCTAAAGGCCGAGATGTCGAATGCAGTACAGGTTGAACAGAACTTATCATCCTCTAGACAGGTTTCGGGCCTGAAAACCCCTCCGGCTGCATCATCAAAGTGGTGCGCAGACCTTAACACCTACATTGTCGCGAACCTCGGTAAGACAGTCGAGGATATCAAGAGGGAATGCAGCAGCTTAAAGCAAAAGGCAAGCAGATCTATTTCTGAATTTACGGAGAGTAGAAAAGGGTCTCCGATAGAGAAGATAAAGAGGCTTAATGATGGATGGAATTCACATGCCAGCCTCAGCGCTCAGGTTCAAAACCTGAAAAATGATTTCCAGCAACTTCAGAAGCATCTCGACGATTATGACCAATGGGTGAGACTGCTAACCCCATCAGACGACCTCCACAAGCTGCTCATTGAGATGAAAAAAGATGACGCCCATAAGCTTAAGGCAAATGAGCTCATCAAGGAGACCGAGGTGGTCTGGGAAGGCATGTCAGACCATCTGCGCACGCGGAATGTCAACGGACTTGGCAGCTACAAGCAATATTTCAAGCAGCTTGAGGATATCGAGACAAAGCGGAGGAAGTACCTACAGGAACTTAGAGGGGCGTTCGAAAAGGTCAAAGATAGGGTGAACCTTTTCCTGACAGACATCGGGGGCGCTGATAGCAGGGTCAATGTCGTCTTCAATCCTGACGACAGTAAAGGGTGCTATGCACAACTCTTCAATCAGGCCGTTGAACAGCTGAAAAAGGTCTGCGAAGACGAATCCATGGGCCTTTCAGAAAAGAAGCTTGACATTTTGTATGCAGGCAATGTTCTCAAACGCGTGACTTTAGAGGAAGTCGCTCAGGTGCTGACGGAGCTAAAGAAATGCGAGGAAATCCTCGAGAATCTCTCGAAGAACTTGACTACAGATTGGATCGAAGAGATCGTAAAAGAGGATGTGGAGCCGAAGGCAAGTATCGATGAAGTCAAAGAGGCAATAAGCAAAACACGCGAAGCATCGAGGGATGCCAGAAAGATGATAATCGAGAAGAACAAGCAGAAGGGGGGAGCGGAGATAAGCAAGGAATCCAAAGAGATGTTGAAGCTCATCCCCGATAACCAAGCTGTCGATCTTAAGCAGCTGATACTGCAGATGCTCAAAGAGGACCAGCCGCCGGCCGGAATTTTGGAATCCGCCCTCAAGCATCTCAGCGAGCTTTTTATGAATGATAAGGTGCAGATCAAGTTAGAGCTTCCGCGCAGTAGATGATTTTCGGGAGAATCAGGGGCAATATGGGAGCTGATGTCACAAAGCTTTCGACTGCAATTGACGCATATCCGGCTGCCTTCAGGGGCAACCGGCTCAATCTATTGTTTCTTGACGACGCTCATCCAATAGACAGCTCGCGCGAATTCTTGAGAAAAGTAGACAGCCTGCAGCTTCAGGAAGAGCGAAGAGAATACCTTATTAGCGATAAAGAAGGATGGCATTTCCCGACCATAAGCATTGAGAGCCGCCCTGATCCCTGGAAGATAACTGAGGCGCTTTTCGATAATTTCGAGATAGCAGGAAAGATCCTTCCGACTCAGCGCGATATCGGGCAAATATTGACAGAACATGCATTAAAGAAAAACCCTGATATCATAATACTCAATGTCGTTGACGGGCTTTCCTATTATGACCTGCCTGACAATATCGATGCAATTCCCTGCCTGGTTAGGGGCGTTACGACCACTGATTTTGGTTTCCGTGATGTCATAGGGAAGCCCAATACCTCTCAACGCCTGTTCTCGCTCGGATACAAAAGCCAGTTGGCTTTTACGTTCTTTGATACAGACACGAGGCACTTATCTGCCGAACTGCACGCAACTTTCGGCAGCTCTCAGCTTAATCGAATAAATTCGATTGAGGAAGGTATTGACATAATCAGGGGGAATCCATTCTGGCGGGGTTATATCCAGATAGTGGCACCGGGTCTCGACAAGCTTGCGCACTATCATGCTGACAGACCGATGATAAAAGAGACGCTGTGCAGGATTTTTGAAAGACTCGATAAAGTGATCGATTCTGTGTCCTCGAAAGGCAGAAAAGTAATTGCATGCCTGACATCAGACCATGGAATCCTCTGGCGCGATGATGCAAAAGACAAGACTGAGGTCGTTGGAGACCTATTTTCAGAAGATACGGCCCATCCAAGGTATGTGAAAGGCAGCCTATCAAGGAACTATGCAAGAGCAGTGAAATTAGAAAGCAAATCGTATACCCTCCTCAAAGCACCATACATGACAAGAGACTGGAAACATTCAGAATGGGGTGTTCATGGCGGAATATCTGCATGGGAATCGATCGTGCCAATCATAATAAAGGAAATCGGATAGATGAAACAGCTACTAATCGGAAAAGATGTCGATGACGGAAACATGTTCAGGATCTCGTGCGAGAAATCGCAGCGGATACTGGTCTGCGGAAAGACCGGGACCGGCAAGTCATACACAATGGGTGTCCTGGTCGAAGAGCTTGCCAATATAGGCGATGACATAATTCTTGTCATCGATCCTCAGGGCATATTCTGGACAATGACGCAGCCAAATGAAGCTCCCAAAGAGGTCGACAACCTTTGGGAATATGACAGGCAGGCGAAGGGATTCCGTGTTAATTTATTGGTTCCTGGCGATCCTGTCGAAAGGTACGGTGGCGAGGATGTCGTGCATGAGATGGAAAGGCGCGGCCTCAACATCCAGGGCTTGCGGCTGAACCCGTCAGACCTTTCGCCAGAGATGTGGTGCGAACTTTTCAATCTCGACATAAATGAGCTTCAGGGTAGCATGCTGTTCAAGGCTGTAAGGACATGTTACCAGAAATTAGGTCATGATTTCCTGCTTGATGACATCTCAAGCACTGTCGAGAAGCTGCAGGGCCTTGACAAGACCAAGGAAGCGATCTTTCGGAAGATCGAGATGGCGCATGACTGGCAACTCTTTGAGGAATTCAGGTATCGCGAGATATGGGAAATCTTGCAGCCCAATGCCGTCAACATCCTTGATCTGAGCGTGATTGCCCAGGGTCGGTATGGACTCAGGAATCTGGTAATCGCGGTTCTTGCGAATTTCATCTTCAGGATGCGAACCATCGCCCGCCGGCGTGAGGAGCTAGGGCTTCCGACTGACATAAAAAAGGTCTGGATTTTCATCGACGAAGCCCATAACTTCTGCCCGAGCGGAGGAAGCACGCTATCAAAAGAAATTCTCATCCGTTGGGCAAAGGAAGGCCGGCAGCCGGGTCTTTCTTTGGTGGTTGCAAGCCAGCAGCCATCTGCTTTGAGCTCTGAAGTCCTGACCCAGTGCGGAATCAGGATAGTCCATCGCATAACATCTAAAGAGGATTATCGTGCTGTCAATGCCCTAAGCCAGGATTTCCTGCCAGATGACCTTCAGACCTATATCAAGCAGCTATCCGGCCTAGGCGAAACGCTGATCATCAATGATGAATCCGAAAAGATGGCGAAAGTTAAAATACATCCTCGGCAGAGTTCTCACGGAGGAGGAAGTGCCTAAAAACTAGTAGAGCGTTTCTTTAATAATGTGACAGGCGAGACGCCTGTCCTACTGTATTAATTTGTAGGCATCATATATGTAGGACAGCCGTCTCGGCTGTCTTATAAATGCTATGTTATTTTGGAAACGCTCTACTAGAGCGCAAAAAGGCAAAAAGGGGAATGGAAATTTTCTGTGAATGAATGTTTATTCTTCTTGACTTTATCGCATAGATGCCGATATTATTTTATGGACTTACAGTCGTTAAATACAATAACACTTGGATTTTACTAAATTTTATGCTTATTAATCATAACCGAGAAAAATTAATAAATTCAATCGTTTATTTCTTAAGAAATACAAAATACTGTGGCAAGATAAAGCTTTTCAAGCTCTTGTATTTTTTAGATTTTATTCACTTTAGGGAAACTGGGAAATCTGTGACTGGTCTCCACTATTTTGCATGGGATAAGGGACCGGTGCCAAAAGACCTTTTCTACGAACTTAGATGTCCCAAAAAAGATCTTTGTCAGTACGTTTTTGTGCCAAAAGACAAGGAATCAGATGATTTTTTTGAGATGAAACCTAAAGGGAAATTTGACAACCGCTATTTTTCTGCTAGCGAGTTGAAATTGTTAGAAAAGATAGCTTATATATTTCGAGATGCAAGAGCCCCAGAAATTGTGGAAACGACCCATCTTCCTAATATGCCATGGGACAAAACTATTAAGAAAAAAGGGAAAGATGAAGAAATAGATTACTTTTTAGCTTTGGACGATAGTGAACAATCTCTCTCTCTAGACGAAGTGAAGGAAAGAATACATGATTCTGAAGAGATTAAAAACCTTTTTAGGTAATGAAAAAAGGCACTGTTTTACTACATAAAAAATTTCGATTCACAAATGGTCAAATCGGAACTAAATTCTTAATAATATTGAATAGCCCCGCCAAAGATGATCCTTTTCTAGTATGCAGAACCACATCTAACCCCGATAGAAAACCAATAAGAGAAGGTTGCCACTCAGAAAGAAACCTATTCGTGATCAATCCCGGATTCGATTTTTTCTTCGTGAAAACCTGGGTTCAGTTCCACGAAATTTTCGAATTTAAAGCTAAAGAGTTCTTGTCTGCACATTTTAAGGGCGATCTAGAGATAAACGCCATCTTACGGGATCAAACCATTAGAGCAATAATTAACTGCGTAACAAAATCTCCAGATATTTCTAACTACCATTTAGAATTGCTTAAAAAGAAGTGATATCCTTGAACATTCTACTTTTTATCACTAATTCCCCCCACCCACCGGCCATAAGTGCTAACTTAAGCTGGAGAGAGATTCGCTTAACTGCTCCAATGGCGCGGACTTCCTCTTTGCTGAGGATGGCAGGAAGCCGGTGTTCGGTTTGAGCGCGGAGGATATTGAAGATATGCCAGTCGTGCTGCAGGACATTGGTGTAGAAGAAGCGGATTCCGTAGTAGCAGATGTGTTTGATATTTGATTTTGTTTAATAGGGCGTTGCTTTTTGATAGTGGGAGTATAAGCAGAAAGGCCTTGGGTGTCAAAGGAATAATGACCACAAAATGTGGGATGCGGCGCCGATGATCGTGGAAGGGGATATGTCCGGGGGCCCGTCCTGTCGGGAGAGCGGACCGCTTTTCTGCCCTTTCGCCTGTCACGATGGCTTTTTCGGGCATAATTCAGGCAGACATCTCCTGCACGCTGCTTGAGGCGTCATGACTGAATATAGGCATCCCGAGAATATTCAGGGTCCCGATAGAACCTGCCATCGCCGTCATTCATTGGCTGTCGAGAAACATTATTCATGGCGTATTCGGGAGCTGGCGGGTCATGTATTTTCGGCGGCGGCCTTGACCTGACGAGCCAGATTTCCAGGTATTTGAGGATCGTTTTAATGACCTCCGCATCTTCGATGAAGCTGATGATCCGCATGACCCCCTGACATCCCCGCCTTCGCGGGGACAGTCTCCGATTTTTCGAATCAACCTGGCCCAGCTTTTCCTGAAGGTCATTTCATCCCCCTGCGGTTCGAGGATGCAGGGAACGGCGGCGGCGCCTGCCATCTGCCTTTTCCCCCGTGAGACGTTGCTGTACCAGCCGTAATAGCGTAATATTACAGGATGCTCACCCCTGTTTGGGATGTGCGAATATACGGCGGCCGGCCACTCCAGAGCCTGCCCCGTACTTGATACGGGGGCGTCGAAGACCTTTGCATCCTTGCCATCCTTCACTGTATAGACCACCGTTGCCTCATGATCCAGGTAAGTCATCCGTTCCTGTGAGAATGACGCCCGGATGATGTAGCGTGCCAGGTTTTCCATGGCCGTTTCGTCGTTGGGAGATATAAGGTTTCAAAATGATCTTCAACGCACCGGTAATAATCAGAAAACTGAGAATTTCGGGGGCGGTAAACGGCGGGCGGCAGGAGCAGACACGATTTTTCTCCTTTGGGAAAATAAGGCCACCATATAATAGAACGAACGTTCTATTTGTCAAGGGGGAATCTAAATGCACTGTAAGAGGTAGATATCAGAACCCCTTTTGCAAGTTGTGCAAAGCTCTCGTCTAAGCAATGATAGTAGCATCAACCTTACTCACCCAACACTTTAAGTACTTCTTGAAGCTTATCTTTAGGGGCGATCTTTAGTTTGTCCCTAACCTTTGCCTTTAACCCCTCTGTGCCGGT
>QZJR01000022.1 GCA_003599365.1 Deltaproteobacteria bacterium
AGGCGTGTACACGCCGTGGCAATCTCTTTGATAATCAACCCGTTATGAGATTGCTTCACTTCGTTCGCAATGACAAATTAGGCATTTTTCAAAGGTCTCGATCTCTGATAGGATATCGTAGGTTTTCTTTTCCATAAGGTGTTTGTACATAGCTTTTACTCAGGCAAGTAGCGTCCCTCAAACACGAGGTGGAAACTCTTTGTTTTCTGCAAATTCCGCTTCTCCGCTGATGTTTCAGATTGAGCCTTTCTTTGCTTGCATGACTTAAAAACACTTTCCCTTTATCCTGTGGAATATGGTTGGTTCTCAGTTTTACAGGGTGAACCTCTCTACTCGAGGTAGGATAAGATGTAAATCAGATGAGGTTTGTATGGCTTGATTATTGATGAAAACCCTAGTGGTGTCAAGGATTTTCTCATATATATACCACATTTAGATATAACTTCCAATTCAATACAAGATATTGAGTTAAGCCAATAGTGATTATTAACCTAGTAAAAAATAAAAATTTATTTTAATTTTTCCTTGACATCAAGAATATAAGAATGTATATTCGTCCCACAAAGTGGTATAGAGTGGTATTGTATGGTAAGTATAGGCACAGGGAGGATGTATTGTCGTGTTTCGTGGTAGATACGAACATACTATAGATTCAAAAGGCAGGGTAAGTCTTCCTGTAAAATTTAGGGAAGTCCTAAACGAGAGATACGATGATAGGTTGGTGATTACCAACTTTGACGGCTGTCTGGTAGCCTATCCCTTCGATGAATGGCGACTCTTAGAAGAGAAGGTTAGTTCTATGTCAATAGTAAAAAAGGATGTTAAGTCCTTTCAACGCTTCTTTATCTCTGGAGCAACAGAATGTACCATAGATAAACAGGGGAGGATACTCCTGCCCCCCACTTTGAGGGCGTATGCCAAATTGGAGAAAGATATTGTCTTTGCAGGGATGACAAAAAAGATTGAAATCTGGAGTAAGGAAAAATGGGAACAGGAGATTGCTAAGGCTAAAGAAAACTTTGATGAGATCAGTGATGCCTTGGGGGAATTGGGTTTATAGTCTGCCGGCAGGAGAATGACTTGTGTTAACCCAAAGATATATCAATGACATTTTAATCATCGATGTTAATGGAGACGTTGACATTGAAAAGATGGAAGAAATAAAGAATATTATTTCATCCCTTATGGATAAGGATAGGCACAAGGTAGTACTTGATTTAAAAAATACTAGACATATCAATTACTTAACTGTTAACATCCTTGTGGAAAGACTGCAAAGATTAAGACAGCATCACGGTGGTTTAAAATTAGTTGGAGTAAGTGATTATTTGAGGAATATTTTCAAGGTAGCAGGTGCTGATAACGAATTTAATAGTTATGATTCCGTAGAGAATGCGGTAAAGAGCTTTGGTGAAGAGGAGTAATATTGAACATCTTCCAGTGATGGTAAAAGAAGCACTGGAATACCTGAACTGCCATCAGGACGGGATTTATATAGATGGGACATTGGGCAGTGGAGGACATTCATTAGAGATATTAAAGTGTAGTTCACCAAATGGTAGATTGATTGGAATAGATTGGGATGAAGATGCAATTACTGTCGCTAAAAATAGATTAAATCATTTTCAAGATCGGGTAACGATAATCTATGATAATTTTAAAAACCTTGGGGATATTGTAAGAAATCTAAAAGTACATGAGGTTGACGGAATATTACTTGATCTAGGGGTATCCTCAATTCAACTGGAGAATGAAGATAGGGGTTTTAGCTTTAGGCTTGAAGGGCCAATCGATATGCGCATGGACAAAAGCTCCAGACTCAAGGCATTTGATTTGGTCAATTCCCTTTCCATACCTGAACTTGAACAGATATTGCGGAACTATGGTGAAGAACGTTTTGGTAAAAGGATTGCAATATCTATTGCAGATTACAGAAAACACAAGCCGATATATACAACCGTAGAATTGGCAGATATTGTCAGCGCTGCAATTCCATCCAGATTTCGTCCTAAAAGAATCCATCCGGCAACTAAGGCCTTCCAGGCCATTAGGATTGCTGTCAATGATGAATTTAGAAACCTTGAAACTGCTATTCAGGTAGGTATTGATCTCCTGAGAAAAGGGGGGAGGTTTTGTGTCATATCCTTTCACTCCCTTGAGGATAGGATTGTTAAACAGTCCTTCAGATTACTCGAGAGAGGATGTATCTGTCCCCCTGGTATGCCGGAATGTAATTGTCAAAAGGAGAGCGAGGCCAAGGTGCTGACAAAAAAGCCGGTCCTTCCATCGGAGGATGAGATAAGGGAAAACCCCAGGTCGAGAAGCGCAAAGTTAAGGGTTGCTGAAAGGGTATAACTTTTTATTTTTAAGGAGGTTTTATGCAGGGCACAATTGCAGAGAGACTTATATTTAATAAATTCGACAAGAGTATTTCAAATACGCTGCCTTCAGATGGGCGCATAAGCACAAAAGATTCAAGTACGATTGGTATATCTCTTATTGTCGCGTCGGTATTAATTTTTTCTTCTCTATTTTATGTATGGTCCCAAGTCAAGATTGTCAACCTGGGCTATGAAATCAGTCAATCAAACAAAGAGAAAAACGAACTGCTCCAATTGAATAAGAAATTGAAATTAGAGATAGCCAGCCTAACATCGCCATACCATGTTGAAGATATAGCAAAGAAAGAGCTAAGACTGACATCTCCTAAAGCAAACCAATTGGTTGTGTTAAAATGAGGTTCATCTCCCAAAGAATTGGTCGATGAGGAGGATTCAAGGGGTCAAGGGTTCGAGGATTCGAGCGAAATGCTTAAAAACTACAAAGAATTAAAGGTTTGGCAAAAGTCCTATCAGTTGTGTCCGGATATTTATAATAAAATCATTGGAAAACAAACACTTGAATCCTTGAATCCTCGAATCCTGTACCACTTTCTCCCCACTAATTCGGAGAAGAATCTAAAATGATTGATAAGGCAAGAAAATGGTTGAAATTCAGGATATTTATTATTTTCGTAGTTTTTATTATGATGACTGTTGCAATCTCAGCTAAGGCTTATCAACTTCAGATACTTAAAAGTCAAAGGCTTAGTCAGCTGGCTGAAAGACAGCATCGGAAGGTTATATCCGTAGTCCCCAAAAGAGGGGTCATATATGATCGCAATAGAGAAGAAATGGCAATAAGTATCGACGTAGATTCTATATGCGCTGAACCTATAAAGATAAGCGATGCATATAAAACTGCGAAAGAATTGTCACCAATTCTCAAAATGAGCGAAAAAGAACTGGCAGAGAAGTTTACTGTTAAGAGACCCTTTACCTGGGTTAGTAGAAGAATATCTCCGGAACAGTCAACAAAGGTGAAGAACCTGAAACTCGATGGTATAGGTTTTATTAAAGAAGCCAGAAGGTTTTATCCGAATCGTGAAACAGCCGGGAATATTATCGGATTTGCCGGATTGGATTCCAGGGGATTGGAGGGGCTGGAACTTCAGTATGACGATTATCTTAAAGGAGAGACCACGCACTCAGTTGTAGAAAGGGATGCTTTGGGAAGGATAATATTGAGTCATGGTCTGAAGCAAAAGGGTCAACAAACGGGTAATGATTTAGTACTTACTGTAGACAAAACTATTCAGTTTATAGCCGAAAAAGAACTAAAGGAAACAGTTGCCAGAACCAACGCCAAAAGCGGTACTGTTGTCGCTATGAACCCTAAGACCGGAGAGATACTGGCTATAGCCAATGAACCTCAGTTTAATCCAAACATCTTTGGGAATTATAACCCTTCTTTTTGGAGAAACAGAGCCGTTACCGATTGTTTTGAACCCGGATCAACCTTTAAGGTTTTTGTAGTAGCGTCAGCCTTGGAAAAAGGTGTAATTTCTGCTAAAGACACCTTCTTTTGTGAAAACGGTTCATATATTGTGGCTAAAAGGACTCTCCACGATACTCATCCCTATGGCTGGTTGAATGTGCAGGACATAATAAAATTTTCCAGTAACATAGGTGCAGGCAAAATAGGTGAAAAACTTGGGAAGGAAAGATTATATGAAAACCTAAGGAAATTTGGTTTTGGGGAAAGAACAGGTATCGACTTGCCAGGAGAAATCCCGGGACAACTCCGTCCAACCAATCAGTGGTCCCAGATTGCCGTTCATACTGTTTCTTTTGGACAGGGGGTCTCAGTTTCTGCCATTCAATTAATTAGTGGGTTGTCTGCGATTGCTAACAATGGGTATTTAATGAAGCCATACTTAGTGAAACAGATTGTTTCTCCCGAAGGTAAAATTATCAAAGAGTCCAAACCTCAGATAATAAGAAAGGTCATATCCGAAAAAACAGCCAAACAAGTTGCATCTTTCATGAAAACTACAGTAATCCAGGGTGGGACAGCTACTAAGGCATTTATAGATGGATATGAGGTAGCCGGCAAAACCGGAACAGCGCAGAAGCCAGATCTGACTTCAGGTGGTTATTCTAAAGGTAAATATGTATCATTGTTTATGGGGTTCACCCCTTCTGATGATCCCAGTATAGCAATATTGGTGTTGGTTGATGAGCCCAGAGGGATTTATTATGGGGGCGAAGTTGCTGCGCCGGTGTTTAAGAAAATTGCGGAAGAAACCATGCATTACATGGGGATACTTCCTGCCAGGATTGTTGCCCAGGATAATCCTACTCCTCCTAAAGCATTAAGTAAACCCAAGGGATCTGATGGGTTAAGAAAGGATGCAGACATTAAAGAGGAAGGAACGGTTAAATCTGAAAAGTTTGTTATGCCTGATTTTACCGGGATGAGTATTAGGCAGATACTTAGAATGATACACGATTCTAAAATAGATATCAGGATCATAGGAAGTGGCAGGGCGGTCGAACAGAGTTTAAGGCCAGGAAGCATAGTCAATGATGGGGAAAAGTGTTGGGTTAAATTCCAGCAGCCATCATAAAGAAGAGTGGAAGAGCGGAAGAGTGGAGAGCATCAAAAACTTTAGCAATCAAGCGGAATACCACCTGGCAATTCCGAGGCATCGGAGTCTCAGACAGATGAAACTGAATGATTTGTTAGAGATTATAGAGGATAAAGAGGTCATAGGAGAGAGATCATTGGATGTGGCCGGTATCTCCTATAATTCTAAAAAGATAGACAAAAATTTTTTATTTGTAGCGATAAAGGGAGCCAGGTTTGACGGTCATAACTTTGTTAAGGAGGCTATTGATAAAGGTGCCAGGGCGGTTGTGGTTGAGCGGATGCAAGAGGATATAAGGGATGCCACAATTATTTTGGTTCCAGATTCCAGAGTGGCGCTGGCAAAGATTTCCGCCCGGTTTTATGGAGATCCATCTTCAAAACTCACCTTGATTGGCATTACGGGCACCAACGGGAAGACTACTACTTCCTATCTTGTCGAATCCATATTCAAAGAGGCAGGTTTTAAAACGGGTATCATGGGGACAATAAATTACTGTTACGGGGGTAAGTCAATTCCAGCATCTATGACTACACCGGAATCCCTTGATCTCCAAAGGATGTTAGCAGAAATGGTGGAGAATGGGGTTACCCATGTTGTTATGGAGGTATCTTCCCACGCATTGGATTTAGGTCGGGTAGAATCCATCCAGTTTGATGCAGGTGTGTTTACCAACTTTACTCAAGACCATTTGGATTATCACCAGACCATGGAGCATTACTTTAGCAGCAAGGCTAAGCTATTCAACCATCTTCTGGTTGAAAGCAGCAAAAAAAAGGGTTCTTGTGCTGTAATAAATGCGGATGATCCCTTTGGTGAAAATCTTGCTTTAAACACCATACCAAATATCATCAGATACGGAGTTAAAAACAAATTTCAGGTTTTCCCAGAGCATATTAAGCTTGCTTTAGACGGGACAACTGCCAGGATAAACACCCCCAGGGGCAGTTTAAATATCAAGTCTCCCCTCATGGGAGAATTCAATCTCTACAACATCCTGGCTGCTGCAAGTGTGGCGGTAAGCCAGGGTGTCTCATTCCCGAATATAGAGAAGGGCATAGAAAGTCTGGATAAAGTCCCGGGCAGATTCGAGCGCATAGAAAACGGAGAAGGTATCAACATCATAGTTGATTATGCCCACACCGGTGACGCATTGGAAAGGACTCTGTCAACTATAAAAAGCCTTTCCAAAGGAAAGATAATCACGGTGTTTGGGTGCGGAGGAGATCGTGACAGGTTAAAGAGGCCCCTTATGGGGGCAGTGTCCGGCAAATACAGCGATTTGTCCATAATAACATCGGATAACCCCAGAACGGAAGATCCCAATACTATAATCGAGGGAATCGAAGAAGGAATCAAAAGATTGGGCATAAGAAAGTATTGTGTGGATGATTTGACCGTAAATTCCTGTAAAAAAGGGTATGTGATCGTTGTTGACCGTCTTCGGGCAATAAGGCTCGCTGTTGATATAGCAAAATATCAAGATACGGTTTTAATTGCAGGTAAAGGGCATGAAGACTATCAGATTGTGGGAAACGAGAAGATACCGTTTGATGATCGGCAGGAAGCCAGAAATGCAATATCTGAGAGGCTAAAGAGGAGAGCCCTTCTGAATGTCTGAACTTAGTTATAAATTCTCAGCTTCCGATGTTTTGAAAATCACTGGGGGGAAACTTCTTCACGGCTCTCTTTCTGCCTCCTTTAAAAATATCTCTACCGATTCTCGAACCATCAAACCGGAAGAGCTCTTTATAGCCCTGAAGGGTGAACACTTTGACGGACACAATTTTATCCACCAGGTCTATAAGAATGGTGTCAATGGTGTAATAGTAGAGAGAAGCTCTTTAGAAGAGAAGGGATGGGACGGTGAATGGACTGTTATAGAAGTTGACGACACATTAAGAGCCCTGGGTGACATTGCCCATTTTTGGAGGATGAAACACTCTATTCCGGTTGTGGGTATTACCGGCAGTAACGGAAAGACTACCACCAAAGAGATGATCGGCAGTATTCTGGAAATCCCCTTCAATATATTAAAAACAGAGGGGAATTTCAACAATCTGATAGGTCTTCCCCTGACACTGTTGAAACTCAGCGAGAAAGATGAGATAGCGGTTCTGGAAATGGGTACAAACGCCAGGGGAGAGATAAAGAGGTTGTCTGAGATTTCTGTGCCGGGTGTAGCTGTTATAACTAATATCGGGCAGGCGCATCTTCAGGGGCTTTTGAGTGTGGAAGAGGTAAGAGAAGAAAAAGGAGAGCTCTTTAAAATTTTGAGAGAGGACAGCTTTGCCATAATCAATCAGGATGATCCCATGGTTCTTAAACTGGCTGCTGAATGTAGGTGTAGAAAGATTGGTTTCAGTATGCGCGAAGAGGCCGAGCTTATGGCAAAGGATGTGTCAATATCCGATTCGGGTAAAGTTAGCTTTAGGCTTGCTGCTGAGGATAAAGATGCTGTTATCAATCTGCCGCTCTATGGGGTTTTCAATGTCTATAATGCATTGGCAGCAGCCGGGGTTGCC
Organism: Deltaproteobacteria bacterium; assembly: GCA_003599365.1. GTDB lineage: Bacteria > Desulfobacterota > UBA8473 > UBA8473 > UBA8473 > UBA8473. The sequence goes on from QZJR01000022.1 coordinate 7,495, forward strand.
CAATCTCTGGGTGTGGGATTGGAGATTATTAAAGAAGGATTGGAAAGATTTAAACCTCTGCCTGGTCGGATGGAGATTATGGAATTAGATGGTTATACGATAATAAACGATACTTACAATGCAAACCCAAACTCTATGGGGCAAGCCCTCAAAACCCTGACAGGGTTCAAAGGGACGGGAAGAACAATAGCAGTTTTAGGAGACATGTTAGAGTTAGGCGAATTTAGTAAATCCGCTCATATTCAAATCGGCAGCATGGTTTCGGGGTTGGGGATCGATTATCTGTTTACATTGGGGGAGGATTCCGTAAATATTGCCATGGCTGCCTCTGAGGGGGGGATGAATAAAAAGAACATTTATGTAGAAAAGGAATATCAGAATATTACAGCAAAACTAAGAACCATGATCACTAATGGAGATTGTGTCTTAGTGAAAGGTTCGAGAAGTATGAAGATGGAATTGATTGTAAAAGAGCTTACCAATCAGATATCAGACATCAGACATCAGACTTCAGACCGGAGGGGATAAAGTGGCTAGAGACTACACAAAGATAAAGGGTATCCGTTCACAGTTTACGGTTTGCAGTTAACAGTTGGGAAAAATGCTTTAAGCTTTATATAACAGCGGGCTTAAGCCTGCTGTTGTAATTAAACCGTAAACTGTAAACTGAGAACCGTGAACGGTTACGGTTCAAAGGGCCATAGACCATGCTTTTTCACTTACTGTATCCACTTCATACTACGTATGCCTTCCTGAATGTCTTCAAATACATTACCTTCAGAACTATCTATGCAGCATTGACAGCCCTGATAATCAGTTTCTTTTTGGGTCCCTGGTTTATCAAGAAAGTCAGATCATTTAATATTGGCCAGCAAATCCGTGAGGATGGCCCTGCCTCCCATATTCAGAAACATGGTACCCCCACCATGGGGGGGGCACTGATCCTTTTTGCCCTGACTGTATCTATTTTACTATGGGGGAACCTGACAAATTCCTATCTCTGGATAGCCATACTGAGCACCCTGGGATTTGGGATTGTTGGGTTAATCGATGATTATAAAAAACTGACAAAGAGGAATTCCACCGGGCTGAGGGCTAAGTATAAGATGGGGGGACAGATACTCATTGGTTTGCTTATAGGATTGTCCCTTTACTTGTATCCTAGCTTCAGTACCTCTATTAGTGTTCCTTTTTTCAAAGGTATACATCCCGACTTAGGGATGTTTTATATTCCCTTCGTAATTTTTGTTGTGGTTGGCGCTTCAAATGCAGTTAACCTCACGGATGGATTGGATGGGTTAGCCATAGGTCCTGTGATGATTGCAAGCGCTACTTACCTTTTCTTTTCTTACTTTGCAGGTCACATTAAGATCGCCAATTATTTACAGATACCCTATATAGCCGGTACCGGGGAGTTGGCAGTCTTTTGTGGCGCAATACTGGGTGCCAGTATGGGGTTCCTCTGGTATAACACCTATCCGGCGCAGATATTTATGGGAGATGTTGGCTCTCTTTCGTTAGGTGGGGCATTGGGAACAGTGGCAGTAATTACTAAGCAGGAGATACTTCTGGTTATTGTGGGTGGGCTATTTGTAATCGAGGCCCTTTCCGTAATATTTCAGGTTGGATCGTATAAGTTGAGAGGGAAACGTATATTTCGCATGGCCCCTCTCCATCATCATTTCGAGCTAAAAGGTTGGGCAGAACCAAAGGTTATCGTAAGGTTCTGGATTATAGCAGTCATACTTGCCCTTGTTGCAATAAGCACGTTGAAGATTAGGTAGCCGCAGGTAGGGCTTAAGCTGAACGCTTACGACAAAGGTTTAAGAGGAAAAAGGTGATTACAATAAAAGAGAAGAAATTTCTGGTAGTTGGCTTAGGGAAGAGTGGTGTAGCCTGCGCTCGTTTTTTGAAGGCGAGAGGGGGGGTGGTAACAGCTACGGATGGGAAGTCAATCGATGGCTTAGGTGAAGATGTTCAAAACCTCAAGGATCTGGGTATTAAGATAGAGGCAGGAGGGCACAGTATAGAGACCTTTCTGGACTGCGACCTCATCGTTTTAAGCCCCGGAGTTCCGATGTCTATCGAGCCGATCAAGGAGGCAAAAAAAAGAGGGATAGAGGTCATATCTGAAATAGAGCTGGCATATAATTTTATTAAAACTCCAATTGTCGCAATTACCGGAAGCAATGGGAAGACGACTACTACAACCTTGGTAGGTCAGATCCTTAAAAGGGCGCACAAAGAGGTCTTTGTTGGAGGCAACATCGGCAATCCACTAATCGAGTACATAGAGCTTGGGAGGGAAGCAGAGTATGTAGTTGCGGAGATTAGCAGTTTTCAGCTGGAAGGCATCAGGAGTTTCAGACCAAGGGTTGTTATAATGCTGAATATTTCTCCTGACCACTTAGATCGGTACCTTTCATATCAGGATTACATTGCAGCTAAGGCAAGGATATTCCTCAACCAAAGGGAAGGGGATTTCGCTGTTTTAAATGCCGATGATTCTTTGGTTTCAGAGATGACGAATTCATTCAAAGATGTAAGAAAGGTATATTTTAGCCAAAAAAAGAAGATCAATAAGGGGATCTACCTGGATGGAAATTCCATTGTCTCAGAAATCAGCGGGCAAAAACATTGTTACAGTACAGAGTTCTTCAAGATAAGAGGGGTGCATAATATTGACAATATTATGGCATCCATAGCTGCTGCGGAAATATGTAGATGTAACCCTGGGGATATTCAGGATGCTGTAAATAGTTTTAAGGGGCTTGAACACCGCCTGGAATTTGTAGAAGAGATCTCCGGAGTGAAATACTATAATGATTCGAAGGCAACCAATATTGGTGCAGTGGAGAAGTCTTTAGAGAGTTTTGAGCAACCCATAATTCTTATCGCAGGGGGAAGAGACAAAGGGACAGGATATGAAAGCCTGAATGAGCTGGTCAAAAAAAGGGTTAAGAAACTAATACTGATAGGCGAAGCAAAGGAGATAATCCTGAAATCCTTAGGCTCTCTGACCCAATCCCTTAAAGCAGACACACTGGAAGAAGCTGTGGAACTGGCATGGTTGGAATCTTCCCATGGAGATGTTGTCTTATTGTCTCCTGCCTGTTCAAGCTATGACATGTTTAATAACTATGAAGAAAGAGGGGAAGCGTTTAAGGCAACTGTCAGGAAGCTAAAATCCAAGACAGATAATAGAATAGGAGTAACTATTCAGGTAGGCACAAAGGCACAGAGCACCAAAGGCACAAAGTAGGAAAAAACAACGAAACGACCTTGCTCCGCTTTGCTTTGTGCCTATATGCCTTTGCCACTTTGTGCCTCCTAAGAAACTTGATGAACTCGTAAAAAGTCTGAAAGTGCCATTTTTGTCATTGCGAGCGAAGCGAAGCAATCTATAA
>QZJR01000031.1 GCA_003599365.1 Deltaproteobacteria bacterium
GGTACAGAGCAGCAAAGGCACAAAGTATGAAAAAACAATGAAACGACCCTGCTTCGCTCTGCTTTGTGCCTATGTGCCTTTGTCACTTTGTACCTGAGTAGTTACTGATAATAAAAGAAAAAATATCAGTGATGATCAGCGTAGATCGGTGGCTGAGTAGTTACAATTATTTTACTTTACAACCCTTGAGACTTCTTTGAGGTGAAAGTATTTGATTTTTTGATCAACTTAATGTATATAACAAACTCATTATGCATACGGTTGGCTATCTACTATGGGATATATTATAGGAGGTTACCATTGAAGAGAAGGGTAGTTGTAACAGGCATGGGGGCTATAACCCCCCTGGGTATGGGGCTAGAGAAAAATTGGGAAAAGATATGCAATGGTGAATCAGGAATAGGCAGAATCACTAACTTTGATCCATCGCCCTTTCCATCTCAGATAGCAGGGGAAGTCCATGATTTTGATCCCCTGGACTTTATCAATGCCAGGTTTGCAAAGAGGATGGATACCTTTATTCAATATGCCGTGGCCACCGCTATAATGGCGGTAGAGAATTCGGGTCTGAAAATAGGAGACTCCGACGCCCATAGAATGGGAGTATTTATCGGGACTACATGGGGGGGCATTCCGGCATATGAAAGGGGATTGAAGGTCTTAGAGGAGAAAGGATATAAGAAGGTTTCCCCCTTCCTTATTCCTTCCGCCATTCCCAATCTTGCGGCAAGCCAGGTAGCCATTCACCTGAAGGCAACGGGCCCCAATGCCTGCTCAGCAGATGCATGCGCTGCAGGGGCACACGCCATAGGCGGTGCATTCAGGGTAATACAGCGGGGTGATGCCGATATGATGATCGCTGGGGGGAGTGAAGCCCTTACTACTCCTCTTGTCTTAGGCGCCCTGTGTAATATAAACGCCCTTTCCTGTCGAAACAATGAACCGAAAAAGGCAAGCAGGCCTTTTGATAGAGATCGGGATGGGTTTGTCCTGAGTGAGGGTGCCGGGCTTCTGGTTCTGGAAGAATTAAACCATGCCCTGCTGCGCAATGCCAGAATTTATGCAGAAATTGGGGGCTATGGAATGACATCCGATGCCTACCATATAGTGAGCCCTCATCCAGATGGGGTAGAGGCTGCCAGATGCATGCAAATAGCCCTTGATGATGCAGGGGTTCATCAGGAAGATGTGGATTATATAAATGCCCATGGTACATCAACCGTCTATAATGACAGAACAGAAACGCTGGCGATAAAGAAGGTATTTGGAAAACATGCCTACAATCTGGCGATTAGTTCCAATAAATCAATGATAGGACATTTGATGGGTGCATCAGGGGGAGTTGAGGCGGTTTTTACCATATTAACCATCTGCAATGGAACAGTTCCGCCTACCATAAATTATGAGAATCCAGACCCGGATTGTGACCTTAACTATGTTCCTAATGTTGCTAAGAAGAGAGAAGTACGGGCAGCTCTGTCTAATTCATTCGGATTTGGCGGAGTCAATGGAAGTATTCTATTTAAGGCATTTTCAGGATAACAAACGATTATTGCCGGGCTAAAGTATCCTCTCAGCCAGCAGCTTGAGCCCACCTTCGATTTGGCTGCCGAGATGAATGCGGATTACGCGGCGTTCTTTACTGTTTAGGGAGCAAAAATCCCCCAGTGCCTGTGCTCGCTGCAACGTGGCAAAGCCGTATTGCTGGCCCGGGATTGCAATGTCTTCCGCGCAATCGGCAGTCAGGATTATAAATACCCCTGTGTTCGGACCGCCTTTGTGAAGTTGTCCTGTTGAGTGAAGATAACGGGGACCATATCCCAGTGTGGTGGCAGCCTTTAAGCGGTCACGAAGAGACAATCGCATGGATTGCAGGAAATTATGTCGTTCAGGTGTTCTCAGAAAATACGGGAGCAATGCGATGTAGTCAGGAGGCTTAGCCAACCCCACAAAGGATATGATAAAATCTAATGCCGATTTACCATTGATTTTATCGAACCATTCCTGGGTCGAGTCACACTGGATAGCAATGCTGTTCTCTTGAAATACAGGGTGATTTTCGCTGAACTGACCCTTTTGCCTCCACTCGTCTAAAAGGTCGTGGGTATTTTGTTTGCTCTCGGCAACGTTCGACTCATCAAAGGGATTGACTTCCATGATAGAGCCAGCGGTGGCAGTAGCCAGTTCCCAACGGAAAAATTCTGCCCCAAGATTCATCTTATCCCTCACTTCTATGCGGATAACAGGATGGCCCGCCTCCTCCAGGGCAAGTAACTTTTCTTCAGTATCTCCTTTATTTTCTTCTATTGCATGCATGTATACGAATACACGGTCATTGCTGTATACACTGGGGGAACCGAGTGGCTCACCCTCAACCGGCACAAGTCCACTCTCCCCTTTTCCAGTGCTTTCAGCCAGCAACTGTTCGACCCAGTACCCGAATGTACGGATGGGCTCAGAGATTACAAAGGTCACCTTGTCGCGTCCCAACTGGTGTTGAATCCCCAGTATCGTCCCCAGTTGAATAGCTGGGTTGGCTGCAGCAGGCACATATGGGCCGCAGCTATACTGCATCTGCTTTGCCCGACCAAGAAACAAATCGATGTCAATGCCCATAAGGCCCATTGGTACTAACCCGAAATACGACAACGCCGAAAAGCGTCCTCCGATATCCTCCCGGTTTTCAAAGCATCTGCGAAAGCGCCTTTTTTGAGCTTCAGCCATCAGGGGTGTTGCAGGGTCTGTAATAGCTATAAAATGGTGTCCTGGTTCCCCTTTGACCCGGCTTTTCACAAGTTCGTAAAAATAGTTGTAAAAACTCAGTGTCTCGCCTGTAGTACCAGACTTGCTGGCAACGATAAAGAGGGTTTTCTCTAAATCAACCTGGGAAACTACACCCTTTACCGCAGCAGGGTCGGTATTGTCTAAGACCGTCAATTGAGGCCAGCCCTTACCGGAACCAAAGGTCTCATGGCAGACCTCAGGGCAAAGGCTGCTTCCACCCATACCGAGAAGCACCACATGGCGGAACCCTGCGCCCTTTATATCGGAGGCGAACTCTTTGATCTCGGCTCCCCTTTCACGAAAGGCTCCGATGCTCTTTAACCAGCCAAGACGATTCTTAATCTTTTCCTCATCTCCAGGTTTGGATGGCCAGAGAAACGGATCTCCCCCAGAGATTCGCTGAGAAAACCGGCGGTTTCTGAGGGAATCGAGGGCAGATTGAACAGCCCCCTTGGATATACCCAATGCAAAAGTCTGGCTGTCGTGATTTTTACCAAGAAAATACAGACGCTTTTCCGCAATAGTCGTCATGAGTTTGTCAAATGGATCCATAAACTTTTGGACACCCTCATCAAGGAGCTGTTGAGTAATAAAATCGGGATTCAGTCCCACTTTCCTGAGATTTTTCAAGACGTTTTGGGACTCATTCACATCCATTTCAACGGAATTTTTCACGATTATGCCATGATCGGCGAACGCGTCAATGGTTTCGTCAGGCATGGTATTCACCGTATGGAGACCAATGAGAGGTTCCACGTAACATACGTCTCTGTATAGGGGATTCTTGGTACTGGTACTGGCCCAGAGCAGACGTTGAACCCGGGCTCCTTTTCCCTCTAATTTCTTCCAGCAATCCCTGGCAAGGATCTGCTTAAAGCTCTGGTATGCCAGCTTTGCATTTGCATTGGCAAACTTACCCAACAACTCATGGGGTTTGGGTTCCTTGCCTGCGCTGACTCCAGACCGTATCCGATGACCTAAGAGTTGATCAGTGAGGACGTCGAGGCGGCTTAAAAAGAAACTGGCAACCGATGCAATGTTCTTCACAGACTTACCTTCGGCTAGACGTCTCTCCAACGCCCTGATGTATGCCTCTGCCACAGCCTCGTAACTCTGGATTGAAAAGAGCAGGGTGACATTGATGTTGATCCCCTCATACAGCATCTCCTCAATGGCAGGAATGCCAGCGGGTGTCCCTGGAACCTTGATGAGCAGATTCGGACGATCTACAGTCTGGAAGAGGCGCCTACCCTCCACCTTAGTAATCTCGGTATCGTGTGCCAGGTAAGGCGAAACTTCGAGGCTGATGAAACCATCGATACCATCCGACTCGTCGTAAACAGGCCGGAGCACATCGCAGGCTTCCCGGATGTCGGTGACCACAAGCTGTTCGTAAATCTCGTGTATTTGCAACCCATCGTTTACCAGTTCCCTGATCTGGTCATCATAATCGTTGCTGCCGGAGATGGCGTTATTAAAGATTGCCGGATTAGATGTAACACCACGGAGCCCCTGTTCATCAACCCGACGTTTTAATTCACCGCTCCTGATCATTCGACGGGTGAGGTTGTCCAGCCAGCAGCTCTGGCCACATTCAATGAGCTGTAGGAGAGGGTTCATTTTTGCTCCTTTTTTCTTATGAATTGAAAGCTTCGAAGAAGTACCCCTTCTCGCTTAAGAATATTTGGGGGAGTTGAAGAGTAGTAACTAGTCCTCCACTCCTCCACTCTTCTAATTCTCTACTCATCTGCTCTCATTTTCCAATCAGCATTTTTGCCCGTCCAACGACGTTTTCAACGGTGAATCCGTAATGTTTGAAGTTTTCCTTATAAGGCGCGCTGGCGCCGAATTTCGTGATGCCTATGACGTCACCGCTATCTCCAACCCAGTAATGCCAGCCCTGGGGCGCTCCTGCCTCGACGGCCAGCCTTACTTTTACTTCAGACGGCAGAACTTCATCACGGTAGCTTTGCGGCTGTTCCAGGAATAGATCCCAGCTGGGCATGCTCACAACCCTGGCATCAATTTTGTCTGAAGCCAGCTTTTCCTGTGCGTCAACGATTAGCTGCACCTCAGAACCCGTGGCTATAAGAATCATATCAGGTACGGTCCCTTTTTCCCTGGACAGGACATAGGCCCCTTTAAGCAATTCTTCGGCACCGGTCATTTTACTACGGTCAAAAACAGGCAAAGACTGCCGAGACAAAACCAGCATGGTGGGGCCATGCCTGCGCATTATGGCAGCCCGCCAGGCATAGGCAACCTCATTGGCATCCGCAGGACGAATGATGCAGATATTCGGTATGGCTCGCAGAGAGGCTAATTGTTCAACGGGTTGATGGGTAGGCCCATCTTCCCCCACTGCGATAGAATCGTGAGTCATAACATAGATTACAGGCAGCCCCATCATTGCCGCCAGCCGAATGGCAGGCCGTGCATAGTCGGTGAAGATGAAAAATGTGGCCGCATAAGGACGCACTCCTCCATGGAGTGCCATGCCTGAACATGCAGCGCACATATTGTGCTCCCGTACACCCCATGCAATGTTGCGGATGGTGTATTGACCCCTGGCAAAGTACTGTGATTCACCGATGAGTGTTTTTGTAGAAGGAGCCAGATCAGCGCTGCCCCCCATCAGCCAGGGGATTTTATCCGCAAAGGCATTGAGGACTTTTCCTGATGCAGCACGGGTAGCTATGTGGCCATCGGTGCTGCCGAAATGGGGAATGTTACTATCCCAGTCAGGAGGAATGTCCCCGCTAAGCGCCGCTTCGAACCGTTTGGCCATATCAGGAAAAGCCTTCTTGTACTCACTAAACTTCTTGTTCCAATTCTCCTCCAGCTTTTTGCCCCGTTCTATGGCCTGCCGCATGCAGGTCAGTACCTGTTCAGGGACAACAAACTTCTCATTTTCAGGCCATCCGTAAAATCTCTTTGTTAATCTTATCTCTTCTTCGCCCAGGGGTTCACCGTGTGCCTCCTTAGTATTCTGACGGTTAGGAGATCCGTAACCGATATGGGAACGAACTGTGATCAACGACGGTCGTTCCTTTTCTTCCTTTGCCTTAGTAAAGGCTGTGGCCAGTACGGTAAGATCGTTGGCATTATCACCCAGGTTTTGTACATGCCAGTTGTAGGCATCAAAGCGCTTTGCCACGTCATCCGAATATGTCAGCGCAGTATCTCCCTCGATGCTGATATGGTTGTCATCGTAAATCCAGATGAGTTTGCCGAGTCCCAGACGCCCTGCAAGGGAGGCTGCCTCATGGGAAGCCCCCTCCATCAAGTCCCCGTCACCACAAAATGAATATGTATAATGACCTACGATTTCGTATCCCTTTCTGTTGAAAACCGCTGCCAGATTTGCCTCGGCCATTGCCATGCCTACGGTGTTCATCAATCCCTGGCCAAGTGGTCCTGTAGTTGTTTCCACACCGGGCGTGATACCGTATTCGGGATGCCCCGGCGTTTTGCTGCCCCACTGACGAAAGTTCTTAATCTCCTCAAGGGACAGGTCGTATCCTGTTAAATACAGCACGGCATATTGAAGCATTGAGGCATGTCCACATGAAAGCACGAAGCGGTCGCGGTCAAACCACCGAGGATTGATGGGGTTATAACGCAGAAACTTCGTCCATAAGACATAGGCCAGCGGTGCAAGCGCCATCGGTGTACCAGGATGACCCGAGTTAGCCTCCTGTACAGCATCCATTGCCAGTGTGCGGATGGTATTGATGCAAAGTTGATCCAGCATGTTTTGTTCGTTTTTCATGAAGAATCCCCCGACCTTTTTTCAGCACTGCTTTTGTAATCGAAAATTTATATTTATGTAATATTCTCCCATTAATATCCTTCATGAACTTATCAATTTTTAAGACTGTTGTCCAAACAAAAATACCTTTAATAGGACTCAAAACGTTTTTTTAATTTATTTATGGGAGTTATGAGGCAAATCGTCGCGCTCATGTTCCTTGGGATAATGGTGTCCCTCACCCGATGCGTTCGCGGGATCAACATGAATTGTAGCATTGGAGAGATACCGCAAAGAATGGAGGAGCCGATGTTCCACCTCTATCGCAATTTCATGCCCTCTTTCAACAGAGAGTTCTGGGGTTACGGCTATGTTTATCTCTGCATGGATCTGATGGCCTAACCATCTTACGCGCGTTTGAGAGACATCTTCCACTCCCGGAGTGTTATTAACTGCGTGTTTGATTTCTTCTATTACCGCTGGATCTACCCCGTCGAGTAAGCGGGTAAAGACGGCTTTGCCGGATTCCCATAAGATTCGTAAGATCACAGCAGTAATAATAAGACCTGCAATAGGGTCGGCTAAGGGATATCCCAGCCAGACTCCGCCCGCACCAAAAAGGACTGCCAGACTGGTTAAGCCATCTATACGAGCGTGGTAACCATCGGCAACCAGCGCTGCACTGCCTATCTCTTTGCCAACTTTAATCCGAAAAACGGCCACGGCTTCATTGCCCAGGAAACCAATCACCGATGCAACTACTACAGCCCAAAGATGTTCCACCGTCCGCGGGAGAGAGAGACGATCAAAGGATTCATAACCGGCGATTACGGCACTTAACAGGATTATGAATACTATAGCAACGCCGGCAAGGTCTTCCACGCGACCGTAGCCGTGAGTAAACCGATTGGTCGGCTTCCATCTTGCGAGCCTGAAGGCAATCCACAGAGGTATGGTTGTAGCTGCATCGCCCAGATTGTGAATAGTATCGGCAAGAAGCGCCACGCTTCCTGATAATAGAAAAATAACGAACTGAAACAGGGCTGTTGCAAGTAGCCCCAGAAATGACAACTTTATAGCCCAAATGCCTCGTTGGGTGGTAAGAAGTGATGAATCCACGGCACCGTGGGTATGCCCAGGGACATTATGTTGATGGTTAAGAGTCATGCAGGCCTATTCTTACATGTGTGAATTGTCAATGATTTTAGTGGGGGCTGATGGGGAGAGAATTTTAGGATTAGGCTGTCTATTGTTTTCTTATGAACTCTATGGCCCTGCTAAGCCTGTCTATAACCTTTTTTCTCCCCAGTATCTCAACTACCTCATATATCCCCGGACTTGCAGTCGATCCGGTCAGGGAAACCCTTACAGGCTGGGCAATTTTTCCAAGCTTCATCTCTTTTTGGGAGGACACCTCTTTGAATACCTCCTCAATTGCCTGCTGGTTAAAGGTCCGTAACTGGTCAAACCTCTTAATCAGAATCTGAAATATCTCTACTGTATCCGGTGTCAAGAATTTTTCAGCCGCTTTTTTATCATACTCAATCCCTTCCTTGAAGAAGAACTCCGAAGCCTCTGCCATTTCAACCAATGTCTTGCTTCTCTCTTTGAAGGCAAGGGTTATCTTTTGCAAAACCTCGTTATTTTCGACTGTGTAGCCTCTTTTTTTTATAAAAGGAATCAATAATTCTGCAAGATTTTCAGGATTCTCCTCTTTTATGTAATGGGCATTGAGCCATAACAGTTTCTCAGGGTTAAATACCCCGGCAGATTTCCCTACATTGTCCAGAGAGAATTTTTCTATTAATTCGTCTCTGGAGAGTATCTCCTGGTCCCCATATGACCAGCCCAGCCTGACCAGATAGTTCATAACAGCCTGCGGGAGATACCCAAGCTCTTTGTAAGCGATAACCGATGTGGCTCCGTGCCGTTTACTCAAACGCGTTTTGTCAGTTCCCAATATCATAGGAACATGGGCAAATTGGGGCAGAGGAGAATCAAATGCCTGATACAACAGGATCTGTTTTGGGGTATTGTTGAGATGATCGTCTCCCCTTATTACATGGGTAATCCCCATAGTTATGTCATCTACGACTACAGTGAAATTATAGGTTGGGTATCCATCAGACCTCTGAATTATAAGATCATCCAGTTCTGAATTTTCAAACCGCACTTCACCTTTTATCGTATCATTGACTACGGTTGTTCCTTCTACTGGAGCTTTGAATCTGACAGCATGGGGTTCTCCTGATTCAGACTTATCCAGCCCCCGGCATTTTCCATCGTATTTGGGTTTTCTGCCTTCTGCCAGAGCCAGTTTTCTCTTTTCCTCAAGCTCCCGGGGTGTGCAGCAGCAGTAATATGCCTTACCCTTTTTAATCAGTTTTTCGATATATTCCCTGTAGATATTGAAACGTTCTGTCTGAAGGTAGGGGCCTTCATCCCAATCCAATCCCAGCCATTCCATTCCGTCATAGATAGCCTGGATAGATTCCTCGGTTGAGCGAACCCTGTCGGTATCTTCTATCCTCAGGATGAACTTACCCTGAAAATGTCGGGCAAAGAGCCAGTTAAAAAGGGCTGTCCTTGCGCCGCCGATATGCAAATACCCTGTAGGGCTTGGTGCAAACCTTGTTCGAATTTCTGACATAAACACCTCGGGAATTCTACAACTTACTTAGTTCACACTGAAAAATTCCCTTTTCCGCTCTCTGGTTCAGGTTTTTTGACCCATCTATGACTCGCTTCAGGCATTTTCAGAAACTCGCCCTTCGGGCTCAAACACCTGAAAATGCTTATCTTCCGCTTCGTCAAGATGGGTGCCCCAAAAATCCTGCTCATGTTCGCTCCAAAGGAAATTTTTCATTTTTCAGGACGGACTACTTAGTAATCCGCCTTGAAAAATTCAGATTATTCTTCACCAAGAGATTCTAGGTCTGCTAGATCTTTTTTCCTGCCGACTGCCCGTTTATTGGCTATATATTGTTCTCTGCCTAAGAAGTATACAGGAGCATCGCCATACAGACCCTTTCTCTTTCCCCTATCTGCTTCTTCCCAATCAACTCCTGTTATTGAAGTGAGGATGTCAATACGGACAGGAGGGACACCAAGCTGGACCACAGAATTAGGATTCTTAAAGTCCTCAATTTTCAGGTTCAGAGAGCCGAAACCAAAACCAGCCAAGGCAGATAAGATTTTCTGTGCGTTCTCAGGTGAAGGATGAACAAATATATCAATATCACCGGTAAATCGTGGCGCTCCGTGATATGCAAGGGCATAAGCCCCAACAATCATGTATTCTACATTATGCCCGTTGAATAACTCGAGCAACTCTTTGAAGTCTTTCTGCACTTCCATAATATTGCTTTCTCAGATAATCGACGGTTGCAACGCGTTCTTCCGCAGGACGGCTCAACCAGTATGAAAGATCATCCTTCGCAGATTGGGGGTCTTGAAGTTTGCTTTTACGGACAACTTTTTTAATCATAGTCTATTCTATAATTTTTGAAAAATGACTTTTCCTACAGTCTGAACGGCGGAGCTGTGCGGCGCGTCTTTTTTGCGTCCGTAACAGTGAAATGTTATGCCACTTTTTGAATTTCATTTGGTTCGTATTCTGGAAACATAATTATAGCAGGATGTATATTAAATGCCTTGGCGAGTTGCTCTGCTCTTTTTTTACCGATTTCTAATTTATCGTTTTCAAGCATACTGATATTTTTTGCATTGATAGAGCAATATTTCGATAATTCCTCTTGAGTCCATCCTTTTAATTCACGCAACATTTTAATTACTTCTCCGGTAGTTAAGATCGTATGCTGTTTTGCCAATTTGAAATCCGATTTTTTAATTTTCATTATTTTAACTCCCTAATATTTATGTGGTGTTATATCAATGATATAAACCGTAACTATTTCTTTTTCGATATAATAAATAACCCGATATTGAATATTAAGGCGCGATGATCGTTGTCCCTCAAGCTCTCCCTTTAATTTTTCATCATGAAAACCAGGAAATTCCCGTAACTTATCTGGCCCATGTCGAAAAACGATATCTTTCCAAAGTTCATATTTTTTTACAACCTGCAACGGCAATTTTGCAATAATTTTATCTAAGTTGTGGTGTTCTTGTATGTGCCACATTATTAATATTAATAACTTATTAAATATGATAAGTCAAGGTGTTTTCAAAGCATAACGAGTCTGTAGAAAAAGCCCTTTGGCAAAGAATTAGTTTTCCGATCAGCTTAGATTTTTTCAGACCGTTAATGTAACTGGGCCGGTTTTCTCTC
>QZJR01000091.1 GCA_003599365.1 Deltaproteobacteria bacterium
CGACGAAGCAATCTCAAATAATATCAATAAGTTATAGATTGCTTCGCTTCGCTCGCAATGACAAAAATGGCACTTTCAGACTTTTTACGAGTCCATCAAATTTAGATGGTATAATTTTGCCTATGGAAAGACAGGGCTTCAAAGTATTCCTGATTATTTCTATTACCGTTCATCTATGTATCATTTTTCTTGCAGGTAACCTTCCCTTCAAACCCATTAAAGGTCACACTCTCACAGTAGAGATACCCCTTCTATCTTCTAAACCTAAAGAAAAATCCTCAAATACCAAATTTGCTGAACACTCGGTAGAAAAATCACTTCAGTTAACCTCTATTCATATTAGGTCAAATAATATTATTGAGGGTTATAAAAACAGGAAACCCTCATATCTCGAAAGAGAAGACACAATCCTGTTGAATACCAGAAACCCAAAATATACTCCTTATTCCTCTGAGATCAAAAGGAAGATCGAATTGGCATGGGAGTATCCCAACAAGGCAAAAAAAGAAGAAATGAAGGGAAAACTAACCTTGATATTTTCAATTTTAAGAAATGGCGATCTTGCTGGGCTTCAACTGTTACAGTCCTCTGGATTTCCGATTCTTGATAACGAAGCTTTTAATGCAGTTAGACTTGCAGCCCCTTACTATCCAATTCCACAGACGATGGAGATTAACAAATTAAATTTTATAGCAACATTTGAATATCGGATAAACTATTGATACTCTTAGCCCGCCCTGAAAAATGAAAAACTTCTGACCTCTTTTATAGCTTGAGAGCTTTTAAGAAGTACCTCTTTTCGCTTCAGCATACATTTTTTGACCCATCTAAGCTCGCTACATTGGAAATTCACAAACTCGCCCTTCGGGCTCAAACATGTGAATTTTCTACATTCCGCTCGCTAAGAAGGGTTCCCCAAAAAATCTATGAATTCGCTCTCAGGGGACTTCTTAAAAGCTCTTGGCAGGTTGCGCAAAGGTAAAAAGCTTACGTCCCCATATCCCATGATGCTAGATATCGTTCCTGTTCTTCTGTTAAGGTATCTATCTCTATACCCATGGACAGGAGCTTGAGTTTTGCTATCATCTGGTCTATTTCTATAGGAACCCTGTATACTCTGTCCTCAAGCGTCTTATTATTGTTAATCAAATACTCTGCTGATAATGCTTGATTTGCAAAGCTCATATCCATAACACTTGATGGATGTCCCTCTGCTGAAGCAAGGTTAATAAGCCTCCCCTCACCAAGTACATTTATCCTATAACCACTGGATAGGGTGTACTCATCAATAAAATCTCTAATCCTTCTTTTGTTTTTACTGATTTTTTCCAGTCCTTGCAGTTCCAGTTCCACATTAAAATGACCGGAGTTAGATACGATAGCGCCATCTTTCATTGTCAAGAAATGTTCTGTTCTTATAACATTGATGTCACCCGTAAGAGTACAGAAAATATCTCCTATTTTGGCTGCATCTGCAATCGGCATCACCCTGTATCCATCCATAACAGCCTCTAGAGCCCTCAAAGAGTCTACTTCAGTCACTATTACATTGGACCCCATCCCCCTTGCCCTCATAGCCACACCCCTGCCACACCAGCCGTATCCACAAACCACAAAGACTGCCCCTGCCAAAAGGCGGTTTGTAGCACGAATAATTCCATCGATGGTGCTCTGTCCGGTTCCGTAACGGTTATCAAAGAAGTGTTTTGTGTCTGCATCATTGACCGCTACAATAGGAAATCTTAATACCCCTTTTTCTGCCATGCTTCGAAGCCTTATGATGCCAGTGGTAGTTTCCTCGGTCCCCCCAACTATACCATCAATCAATTCTGTTCTTTGAGAGTGTAGAATGGAAACCAAATCAGCTCCATCATCCATGGTAATCATAGGTTTCATATCCAGTACCGCATTGATGTGCCTGTAATAGGTGTCGTTGTCTTCTCCCTTCCTGGCATATACCGGAATCTCATAATCCTTTACCAATGATGCGGCTGCATCATCCTGGGTACTGAGAGGGTTAGATGCACAAAGGGAAACCTCTGCTCCCCCGGCCTTCAAGGTTCTCATCAAACTGGCAGTTTCCGTTGTAACATGAAGACAGGCGCCCAATCTTATCCCTTTCAACGGTTTTTCCTTTTCGAACCTCTCCTGTATTAAGTTCAAAACCGGCATGCTCTGGTTTGCCCACTCGATTCTGAGCCTTCCTTTTTCTGCAAGGTTCATATCCTTTATATCAAAATCCACTCCAACCTCCTTATATTTAAAGCGTTCACGGTTCTCAGTTTACAGTTCACGGTAATTACAACAGCAGGCTTAAGCCCGCTATTATATGAAGCTTGAAGCATTTTTGCCAACTGTTAACTGCAAACCGTAAACTGATACATTATAACATATCTTACTGCCCCCTGACCCCTATATACCAGCAGCCTTTTTCAGCACATCAACCTTGTCGGTCTTTTCCCAGCTAAAATCAGGGTTCATCCTTCCAAAGTGACCGTAACATGCGGTTTTTTTGTATATTGGTCTTAATAGGTTCAGACTTTCTATTATCCCAGCAGGCTTCAAAGAAAAATGTTCCTTCACTATCTCAGCAATTTTGTCAGGTGATATAACAGATGTACCATTGGTATTTATCATCACTGAAACAGGCTCCGCTATACCAATTGCATAGGCCAGTTGGACTTCACACCTTCTTGCCAGCCCTGCTGCTACCAGATTCTTGGCTATGTAACGGGCCATGTATGAGGCACTTCTGTCGACTTTAGAGGGGTCCTTCCCAGAAAAGCTTCCACCCCCATGGCTCCCCTGTCCACCATAGGTGTCCACGATTATCTTTCTTCCGGTCAAACCACAATCACCCTGGGGACCACCAACAACAAATCGTCCTGTCGGGTTAATGTAATACTTGGTCTTTTCATCTAAGAGATCTTTTGGAATAACCTTTTTTATAACCTCTTCGATTATGCCTTCCCTCAACAATTGATATTTCACATCCGGAGTATGCTGAGAAGATACAACCACTGCATCAATCCTTATAGGTTTATCATCTATATACTCGATAGTTACCTGGGATTTTCCATCTGGTCTCAGGAAGTCCACTATGCCTTCTTTTCTAACCTGGGCCATTCTCTTGGTCAGTTTATGGGCATAGGCTATAGGCATGGGCATCAACTCAGGGGTTTCATTGCAGGCATAACCAAACATCAAACCCTGGTCACCCGCCCCCTGCTCTTTCCCATCGAATGAATTTACACCAAGGGCTATATCGGGCGACTGCTGATCGATAGAGGTAATTACCGCACATGTCTCCCAGTCAAAACCCATGGATGAATCGTTATATCCAATCTCTTTGATTGTCTCCCTGACTATCTGAGGCATATCCACGTAGCAAGAAGTGGTAACCTCTCCTGCTATTATTGCCATTCCCGTTGTAACCATGGTTTCGCAGGCAACCCGCCCATTAGGGTCCTGAGCAATAATTGCATCCAAAATAGAATCAGAGATTTGATCGGCTATCTTATCAGGATGGCCTTCTGTTACCGATTCTGAAGTAAATAAAAATCTGCTCATTGACATAAAAATATCCTCCTTAATCTTGATGGATTCGCAAAAAGTCCAAAAAACTTCAATTTGAATTCCTCAAATCCTTAAAGTCGCTGGGGAAACGCTTTATCATCTCTTCCTTAACAAAGGATTTGATCTCAGAAGCGGTTGAAAACCCCATAATGCTGTCCAAAAGTTCTCTTGACTCTTTGTATGTTATAGAACGTATGATCTTCTTAACTCCTAAAACCGACAGGGCATTCATGCTCAATTCATCTAAACCCATTCCCAGAAGTATAGGGATATACAATGGTTCTCCAGCCATCTCTCCACACATTCCTACCTTGATGCCTGCATTATGTCCACATTCAACCACATGCTTTATCACTCTTAAGACCGCTGGATGCAGGGGTTCGTAAAGATAAGCCACATGCTCGTTTACCCGATCGATTGCCAGCGAATATTGTATGAGATCATTGGTTCCAATGCTAAAAAAGTCTACTTCTTTAGCTAATATATCAGCCAGGGTAACGGCTGATGGGATCTCTATCATTATCCCAATCTTGATATTAGAGTCGAAGGGAATCCCGTCATTTTTCAGCTCTAATTTTACCTTTTCTAATATCTCTTTTGTTTGAAGGATCTCACTAACCCCTGAAATCATAGGAAACATAATCTTAATCTTACCGTAGTTGCTGGCCTTTAAAATCGCTCTCAACTGGGTCTTGAATATATCAACTTCTCTTAGACAAAATCTAATGGCCCTGAGGCCCATAGCAGGATTCATCTCTTTAGCCAGATCAAGATGAGAAATGAATTTATCTCCACCAATATCCATGGTTCTTATGGTTGTATAGGAGTGAAATCGCTCTACAACACTCTTGTAAGCCTGAAACTGTTCTTCCTCCGATGGGAGTTCCTTTCGCCTCAGGTATAAAAACTCGGTTCTATATAAACCTATCCCTTCCGCCCCATGTTCCAAAACCGACGGAATCTCTTCAATCAATTCTATATTCGCCACAACCTTGATTCTATAACCATCCAACGTCTGAGCAGGCAGGTCTTTATATTTAAATAGTTCTTTTTCTAATCTTTCATAAATTCGCTTCTTCTCTAAATACTCATTCAGTACCGTCTTTGTAGGATTGATTAACACTATGCCTGTATTGCCATCAATTATAAGGAAGTCCCCTATCTTTACCTCCTGGGTAATCCTTTCTAAACCAACCACAGCCGGGATACCCAACGCCCTTGCCATGATTGCCGTATGAGATGTCTTCCCGCCTATATCGGTTGCAAACCCAATAACCTTATCCCTTGTCATCTGTGCCGTATCAGCCGGCGACAGATCATGGGCAACAATAATGGCCTTTTCTTTTAAATCAGAAATACTATCCTGCTTCTTTCCTAAGAGATTTCTAACAATCCTTTCTCCAATATAATCAACATCACTCTTTCTTTCACTCAAATACTCATCATCTATATTTTTGAAGGCCCCTCGAAGCTTTTGCAGGGTAATCTCCAATGCCCATTCGGCATTGATTTTTTCTTCTCGTATCCTCCTTATAGTTTCGTCAATAAGCATTCTGTCTTCAAGTATCATAAGCTGTGCGTCTATAATATAAACCACCTCTTTGGCATCCTGACTGAGGATATTATCCTTTACCTTCAAACACTGCTCTTTTGACTCTTCAACAGCGATTTTAAAACGCCTCTCCTCTCCCGGCACCTCGGCTTGATCAATAAGTCGATATGCAAATATATCTATCCTGTCTCGCTCAATTGGTTGAGCCTTCCCAATAACTATTCCGGGAGAGCCTCCTATACCCTTTACAACATAGTCTTCTTTCCTTTTAGGTTCCATCTCTATTCTTCTCCGAATCTTTCCTCTATTAGACGGCCCAATTCCTCTATAGCTTCTCTGGCATCTCTGCCTTCAGCTCTTATAACAATCTCGCTTCCCTGGGAAGCGGCTAGCATTAATATTCCCATTATACCCTTGCCATCAATCTCCAGCCCATCTTTTTTAATGCTGATATCTGAAACAAACCTATTGGCCGTTTTAACGAGCTGAGTTGCAGGCCGAACATGGATCCCCAGTTTGTTCTTTATAGTAAAAGACTTACTTTGAACCCGGCATTCCTTTCCATCCTCAAAGTTATTATAGTCAACCATATCTTCTTCCGGAGCTTTGATCTCTCAAGTTAACCTAACCCATGGATTTTTTTTAAAAATTTCATAGAATTAGGTTCTTTTCCCATTTGGTACTGTATAAAATTGGCGATGGCCTCTTTACTCTCCATTAACGCCTGCTTTGAAAATATCAGCCGATGAATTTTTCTGAAGTCCATATCTCTGGCTAAAAGCAGTATCTTCAAGGTTCCTGGAGATATGGGAGATAAGTTTCCCTGTCCATGTGAACACCTGTTGCAAACTATCCCCCCTTTAACTGAACTGAACCAAAACATCTCGCCATTAGAAAGTCTATGCCCGCATGTCAAACACCCCTGCAATTGAGGTTGATACCCAACAAGAGATAGGAGACGGATCTCAAATATCCTCGCAATTTCTTCGCCAGGTTTGTGACCGTTAACCAGGGACAATGAATCAACCAGAAGATTAAAAACCTCATTGTTTTTCTCTCTCTCACCGACTAATTCATTAATCAACTCAATAAAATAGCTTCCATATGCCATCTTTTCGATATCTTTATAGATTTCCATATGTGCTTTAATAATGCTGCAATTATTTATCCTTGCTAGCTCCAGGTTTTCTTTCTGGAAGAAGAGAAGGCTGATATAGGAAAACAACTCAAGAGTATTGCTAAACCTCTTTTTGCTCTTTTTCGCCCCTTTTGCAATTCCTCTCAATTTTCCAAAATCTCGGGTGAAGAAGGTTACGATCTTATCGGACTCGCTAAAATCCATGGAGCGAATAACGATAGCATCAGTTCTATAAAGAGGCATAGAGAAGGAATCCTTCTTTCTAAAGAATATACTTTGAAATCCAGCATCTCTATTGCAACGCATTGTTGAGCTATAGTGAACGACCTTAATAAGTAGTCATTGCGAGGAGCGATAGCGACGTGGCAATCCCATGAGATTGCTTCGCTACGCTCGCAATGACATCCTTCTTGTCAATTTATTTAATTCGTTCACTATAATATGTTAAATATACGTCAACCACTTCTTATATTTCTCTTGTTTCCCGCGTATTATATCGAAGAATATATTCTGAAGGGTTTGGGTAATTTCACCAGGCTTACCGTTACCGATGCTTCTATTATCCACCTGTCTTATAGGGGTAATCTCTGCCGCTGTTCCAGTGAAGAATGCCTCATCAGCTACATATAGTTCATCTCGGGTAAGCCTCTCCTCAATCACCCTTATTCCTCTATCCAAAGCAATAGATATAACCGAGTCCCTTGTAATTCCAGGCAGCACAGATGTAAGGGGCGGGGTCTTCAAGTCTCCCTTCTGGGTAATAAAGATATTTTCACCTGTAGCTTCACAGACGTACCCCTCAGTATCTAGAATGACTGCTTCATCATAACCATCCTGTACCACCTCTCTTTTAGCCAGGACCGAATTTACATAATTTCCGCATATCTTTGCCTTGGTCATCATAATATTAACATGATGACGGGTAAACGATGAGGTTTTAACCCGTATCCCATTCTTTAGCCCGTCATCACCCAAATAAGCCCCCCATTGCCAAACAGCAACAGCAACTCTTATTGGGTTGTTTTGTGGATGGATACCCATTGCCCCGTCACCGATAAATACAATAGGCCTAATGTAGCTCTCTTTTAAGCCATTGATCTTGACGGTCTCTATAATCGCATTGGTTATCTCTTCCTTGCTAAAAGGGATATCAATCTGTCCAATATGGGCAGAGTTGAAAAAACGGTCTACATGTTCTTTTAATTTGAAGATTGCAGAACTTCCATCATCGCACAGGTAACATCTGATGCCTTCAAATGCCCCTAAGCCGTAATGTAAGGTATGGGTTAAAATATGTATGTTGGCGTCGTCCCAATCAACAAACCTCCCATCCATCCATATCTTCTCTAACTTTTCCACCATGGTGGCTTTTCCTCCTTTTAATAACATGAAAATATCTATTAAGAATTGACTAAACTATATCATTGCAAATGATAAGTCAAATCTTTTTGCCGTATGTTAAAGAATGGAGAAGGACTATGTTGAGTATTGGTAAGCAATTGACATAGGGAATATGTACTATTTACAACCCTTTTTTAACTCCTTCAAACCGGCTAAAAAGGGTTTAGTTACAACTCCTCTTTCAGTTATAATAGCCGTCACAAGTCTGTTAGGTGTGACATCGAAGGCAGGGTTCAGTACCTTTACGTTTTTTGGAGCTATCGTTACTCCTCCTATTTGTGTCACCTCTCTTTCATCCCTCTCCTCTATCGGAATCTCTTCACCGTTCTTTAGTGTCAGGTCAAGGGTAGATAAAGGAGCGGCTACATAAAAGGGAATCCCATGTTCTTTAGCCAGGACCGCTACAGTATATGTACCTATCTTATTTGCAACATCTCCATTTGCAGCAATCCTGTCCGCTCCTACTATTACCAGGTCAATCATCTTCTTCTTCATGAAGTGGCCTGCCATATTATCGGTTATAAGAGTTACAGGTATCTTGTCCTTCATCAATTCCCATGCAGTCAGCCTTGCTCCCTGAAGAAACGGACGAGTTTCGTCTGCAAATACTCTGATATTTTTATTTTTCTCCCATGCCGCCCTGATAACCCCTAATGCGGTACCAAACCCCGCTGTAGCAAGAGCTCCTGCATTACAATGGGTAAGAATAGTATCATTATCCTTAATAAAGACTTTACCATAAACCCCAATCTGATGATTAATACAGATATCATCCTCATAGATCGCCAGGGCTTCTTCTTCAAGAAGTTCCTTTAAGCCCTCCATATCCAGATCATTATAAGACCGGGCAACCGCCATCATCCTGTCAATTGCCCAGAAGAGGTTGACCGCTGTAGGACGGGTTTTCGACAGAACATCACAAATACCCTTTAGTTCAGCAATAAACTCTTTATGATCCTCTGCTTCTATAGTCTTTGCACCCAAGGCAACACCCATAGCAGCAGTGACCCCAATAGCCGGAGCCCCCCGGACTTTTAAATCTTTAATAGCCTTTGCAATAGATATATGATCTCTGCATTCAATGTAAACCTCTTCATTGGGCAACCTGGTCTGGTCAATCAATACTACAGCATCACCCTTCCATTCAATAGTCTTAAATGCCATCGGTTCTCCTTATAACAACATCTTTCTTAGAATTTTATTAACCAAACCGGGATTGGCTTTACCCTTTGTCTCCTTCATTACCTGTCCTACAAAAAAGCCGAATAGATTGGTCTTTCCCTTTTTGTATTTTTCCACCTCTTTGGGATTCTCTGCCAGCACCTTCTCAACAACCTCTACCAGTTCTTCTTGATCGGTAACCTGTAGAAGCCCCTTCTTTTCTACTATTTTCTCTGGGGCTTCACCCGTAAGGTACATATATTCGAATACGGTCTTTGCAATCTTTCCACTGATTGTACCGTCATCTATCATCTCCAGCATCCTGGCCAATAACTTGGGGGACACAGGACATTCCTCTATCTCTCTATCGTCCGTTTTTAATCTCCGTAATAGTTCTACCATCACCCAATTACTTATCACCTTTGGGCTGGGGTACAGCTTGACACACTCTTCATAATAATTTGCCATGGATTTTGATACGGTAAGCACCTGAGCATCATACTCAGGGATCTGATATTCCTTAATAAACCGGTCTCTTTTCTCGTCAGGCAATTCCGGCAGGGTTTTCTTTGTTTCTTCAATCCACTTATCATTAACTGCTAAAGGAACCAGATCAGGGTCAGGAAAATATCTATAGTCATGGGCATCTTCCTTGCCTCGCATTGATAAAGTAACCCCTTTTGCTGCATCCCACAATCTTGTCTCCTGAATCACTTTATCCCCCCCATCCAGGATATTTGTTTGTCTCTTGATCTCATACTCCAGGGCTTTCTGGACATTCTTAAAAGAGTTCATGTTTTTGAGTTCTGTCTTGATTCCAAATCCATCCTGTCCTATAGGGCGAAGTGATATATTGGCATCGCACCTAAAACTCCCTTCCTCCATATTACCATCACAGACATTGAGATACTGCAGAATACTCCTTAGATTTTTCAAGTATTCACTGGCATCCTCTGGTGTTCTGATGTCCGGCTCGCTGACTATCTCAATCAGGGGGACACCTGTGCGGTTCAAATCCACATAGCTATAAGAAACATCTTCTTCCGCTTCGTCATGGAGTAGTTTCCCGGCATCCTCTTCAATATGAACCCGTGTAATCCCTATTCTCTTCGGTTTACCACCGGTAACGATCTCGATATATCCGTGCTCGGCTAGAGGCAGCTCATACTGGGATATCTGGTATCCCTTTGGCAAATCAGGATAGAAATAGTTCTTTCTGGCAAAGCGGCTGTAGCGGGCAATCTTGCAATGGGTCGCCAGTGCAACCTTTAATGCAAGAGCCACTACTTTCTTATTCAAGACTGGAAGTACCCCCGGCATTCCCAAACAGACAGGGCAGGTATGGGTGTTGGGTTCTGCTCCAAAGGCTGTTGAACAGTTACAGAATATCTTACTTTTGGTGAGCAGCTGGGCGTGTACCTCCAGCCCGATTATGGCTTCGAATTCCATATCAATATCCTTTTTAAGCCAATACAATCCGAAATAACCCCTACTATTTTTAACGACTTTTTTGAACATTGTCAAACACTTTCTGTGTTAAATTACATCCAATTGTCCTTGACAAATCCTGGTAATTGACCTAATTATATGGAACATCTCGAAATTAATTAGTTAGTCGATGAAAAGGGTTCGAGGAGTCCAGGATTCAAGGATTCAAGCGAAATGCTTAAAAATTACAAAGGTTGACGGCTTCGTAAAAAGTCCATGCCGGTCATTGCGAGGAGCAAAGCGACGAAGCAATCTCAAATAATATCAATAAGTTATAGATTGCTTCGCT
>QZJR01000060.1 GCA_003599365.1 Deltaproteobacteria bacterium
AAAGCGACGGTATCCAGTCCTTGAAACCCCATAAGTTTGCCGCTTTGATGGAGAATCTAAAAGCCTATATAGCGGCAGCAGGAAGGGTGTGACAATTCCTTGACTTTTATGCCTTTATGATTTACCCTCCTGACAAAGGAATCAGGTATTTGTTACCCCATATCTTAAGTTCAGGGAGAAAAAGGATGGATAAAAAAGTCCTGGAGGTTCTGTCCGGCAAAATCCAAAATGACCCCTATGCACGGTTTTTAGGCATCGAATTGATAGAGATCAATACGGGTTACTCAAAATTGAGGATGCCCTTAAAGGGCTGTATGCACAATTTTGTGGGCATTGCTCATGGTGGCGCCATCTTCAGCTTGGCAGATCACGCATTCGCAGCGGCATCAAATTCTCACGGCACACTGGCTGTCGCCTTAAATATGAGTATCACTTATATTTCTGCTCCTTCGGAAGGTTCGGTTTTAGTGGCAGAAGCGAAAGAGATAAGTTTAACTCCAAGGACAGCCTTATACAGGATAGATGTATCAACTGAGGACAACAAGCTTATTGCCTCATGTCAGGGGATTGTTTACAGGAAAAAGAACCCTATACCCGGTATTGATTGAGCGTAAAAGTTTACAGGGGTCAGGGATCAGTTGTCAGACAACCTTTTTTTCAAAGACTTCCCGGATTGTTAAACTATCGGACAACATCAAGATGTTGATAACACTTCAAAATTAAAGTTTTTCCTGATCCCTGACAACTGACACCAGTGAACTGTTACGATTGAGCGAAGGAGAGATTAAAAAAGGAATAAAGAGTTGAAATGGGCAGTCTTATCGGATATTCACGGAAATTTGGAGGCATTTAATGCCGTTTTGGATTGTCTCTCTAAAGAGGGCATTGACAGAGTAGCCTTTCTGGGAGACATTGTTGGGTATGGGGCAAACCCCAATGAATGTATTGATCTCCTTAAAGATATTGCGGATATAATCGTGGCAGGCAACCACGATTACGGAGCCGTTGGATTAACTGATGCCTCCGGTTTCAACCCTGCAGCAAGGGCTGCCATTGAATGGACGGCAAAGGAGTTATCAACCATAAATCGCAACTTCCTGTCAGGGGTTCACTTAATTTCCATTAGAGATGATATTGCATTTGTTCACTCTACACCATACAATCCACAAAATTGGGATTACCTCTTTTATCAGGATGATTTAACCATGAATTTTGATTCATTTCAAACCCGAATTTGTTTTATAGGACATTCTCATGTACCTGTTGTATTTAAAAAAGATAAGGAAGGAAAGACTTCCTCTTCAAAAACCCTGACAGTTCGATTGGAAGAAGGAGGCAGGTATATTATTAACGTGGGAAGCGTGGGACAACCCCGGGATGGTATCCCTGATGCTGCCTTTGGCATCTATGATGCAAAAGAATGCGTGTTCACACTTAAAAGGTCCCCTTATGACATCGGGACTGCCCAAAAAAAGATTATAAAGGCTGGATTGCCGGAACGTTTGGCGGCAAGGATAGCTATAGGCAGATAAAGAAAAGGGGTTATCTCTACAGTGCTATAGCAAGGGACAAAAAGAGAGAAGAGTAGATGGAACTGGGACAGTTAAAACGCTTGTTAGAAGGGGTTAAAAAGGGGGATGTTGGGATTGACGAAGCATTGGAGTCATTGAAGACCTTACCCTTTGAAGACATTGGTCATGCCACCATTGATCACCACCGCCATTTGAGGCTCGGATTCCCAGAGGTAATATTCGGCGAGGGGAAGTCGGATGGGGATATCATAGCCATAGTCCAAAGGATGATTGAGAAGGGAGAGAACATCTTAATAACCAGGGTGGAGAAAAAGAAAGCCCTTAAAATAAAAAAGGCTTTTCCAAAGGCAAAATATTATCCAAAACCACGAGCAATTACAATAATAAATCAGCAAATAAAAAAGGAGGGGAAGGGCACTATCCTGGTCGTAAGCGCCGGAACCTCAGATATACCCATTGCTGACGAGGCTGTGCTCGTTGCCGAGATGATGGGCAACAGGGTAGATCGCCTTTATGATGTTGGAGTTGCCGGTATACATCGGTTGGTGAGTCAGCGGGAAAGGCTTTTGCAAGCCAGTGTCCTGGTGGTTGTGGCAGGAATGGAAGGGGCGCTGCCAAGTGTAGTTGGCGGACTCGTATCGAAACCGATTATTGCAGTTCCTACCAGCATTGGCTATGGAGCAAATTTTGGCGGAGTGACTGCCTTGCTTGGGATGCTGAATTCCTGCGCCCCCGGGATTGCGGTTGTCAATATAGACAATGGCTTCGGGGCAGGATATATCGCGGGCTTAATAAATAAGGTAAATAATATATGAGAATAGCCTATATTGATTGTTTTTCCGGAATTAGTGGGGATATGATTCTGGGTGCTATGGTGGATTTGGGACTGCCCAAGGCCAAACTAGAGGATGATCTGAGCAAGCTATCCTTAAGCGGGTATGAAATAATCTGTTCAACCGAAGCCAGGATGGAGATTAGCGGCTCCAGGGTAAAGGTAATTCTAAAAGATAAGGATACTCACCACCGAAGCTTTTCCGATATAAGACGTCTTATTGATGGGAGTTCGCTGGATAAAGACACCAAAGACCTTAGTATCAGGGTATTCCAGCGTTTAGCGGAAGCGGAAGCTAAAATCCACAAAAGGGATATTGACAGTATATATTTCCATGAAGTGGGCGCTGTTGATTCTATCGTTGATGTAGTCGGGGCAGCGGTTGGAGTAAAACACTTTGAGATTGAGGCGGTCTATGCCTCTCGGATTCCTTTGGGTTCAGGATTTGTAACCTGTCAGCATGGGACTCTACCCCTTCCGGCGCCGGCAACCCTGGAGCTCCTGAAGGGTAAACCGGTCTATGAATCGGGTATCATGGGAGAGCTGGTTACTCCTACCGGTGCAGCCATAATTACCACATTAACAGATAAGTTTGGCAGGATGCCTCCGATGATAATAAGGGATGTAGGCTATGGTGTGGGGGACAAAGAATTTGAAAATATTCCCAATCTACTCAGGGTCGTTCTGGGAGACGATGAGCGAGAAAGAGAGGTTGATAGAGTAACTGTCATTGAAACTAACATTGACGATATGAATCCTGAGGTCTATGACTTTTTGATGGAAAGACTCTTTGAAGAAGGTGCCCTGGATGTCTCTCTATCGCCCCTTCAGATGAAGAAGAACAGACCTTCGGTGCTGCTGAGGGTAATTTGCCATGAAGGGGATAAAGCCCGCGTGATCAATACGATTCTTGAGGAATCAACGTCTTTTGGTGTTCGTTATTATGAAGTGGGGAGGGTTAAGGTACCCCGCAGATTGGAAGAGGTTGAAACAAGGTTTGGGAAAGTTACAGTAAAGATTTACCAGGACGGAGATACGATAATCAACGTATCACCTGAATATGAAGACTGTAAGAAGATAGCAAAGGAAAAGAAAGCGCCGTTGAAAATGGTTTATAGTGAGGCGGTAAAAGAGGCTCTCTCTTCTTCTAAGAAGTGAAGCATTTAATTATGACCGCTTTTAAAAACTTTTAATATTGCGATAAAAGAGAAGCAGTGAGATGGACGGAAAATCATTGGATATAACCGAAGAAAAACTTAGCAGGGATACAGAAACATTAAAATTTCTGAAACCTTCTGATGTAATCAAAATACTTATAGAACAAGGTGGTGGGTTTAATGATAACGACATCATCCTTGACTTCTTCGCAGGCTCCTCAACCACCGCCCACGCCGTCTTAGCCCTTAATAAAGAAGATCCTTCGACAGGCTCGGCACAGGCTGGCAACCGCAAATTCATCATGGTTCAGCTTCCTGAGAAATGCGATGAAAACTCGGAGGCTTTTAAAGCCGGTTACAAAACCATTGCGGAAATCGGCAAGGAACACATCCGCCGGGTAATCAAGAAAATCAAGGAAGAGCAGGAAGGCAAACTTGATTTGTACGGCAATGCGGAAAGACAGGATTTGGGCTTTAAGGTCTTTAAGCTTAAAGAATCCAACTTCAAAATCTGGCGCTCAAAAATAGAGACCGAAGAAGAGCTTGTCGAGCAAATGCAGCAGCACCTTGAGCCTCTCGATGAGCACGCAAAGACAGAGGATGTTCTTTATGAGTTCCTTCTGAAATCCGGTGTTCCTCTTACCGCAAAGATTGAAAAAGAGAGCGGCTATATCCTGGCGAATGATAAAGAAATAGCTTTGATACTGGAAAAGGCGGACGATAAAATTATTAAAAAGGTCATTGCCGAAAAACCTAGTAAAGTAATAACCCTCGACAGGCTTTTCAAAAACAACGACCAATTAAAAACCAATACCGCATTGCAGATGAAAGATGCGGGGGTAGAGTTTAAGACAATATGAACTGTGAGCACACTTATATCACTTTGCCGGCGCCGGCAAAGTGATCGATACAGGAAAAACTTGAATTGGAAGAAAAAGACGCAAAGGGATTGACCGGGCATTCGGAAGAGGAGTGAAGGAAATCAAAGAGAGACAATGCCGCATTTCAGATGGAAGATGCGGGGATAGAGTTTAAGGCGGTGTAAAATGAATCAATCACCATTTGAAATGCGGTTTGATCCCCAGACAATTAGGCACTTGGGATTGAGAATGTATTCTACACTTGCACCAGCATTGGCTGAAATTATCTCCAATTCCTATGATGCTGATGCAACTAATGTAATTGTGACATTGATTGAAGATAAAGGGAATCCAAAAGAAATAAAAATTAAGGATGATGGGGTAGGAATCTCCTACGAAGAAATCAACGTTAAATTTCTTGTAATTGGACGTAATAGGCGGGATTATGAGGGAGACAAACCTTCTGTCAAATACAAGCGATTGCCTACTGGCAAAAAAGGTCTAGGGAAGCTTGCACTTTTTGGACTTGCAAAAACCATTACAATTACCACAGTACAGGCAGGCAAACAGAATGAATTTGTATTAGACTGGGACGATTTAATGGCAGCGATTGGAAGTTACCGTCCGAAAGCAACTATTATCAACCAAAATACAAAGTCAGATGATGGTACAGTTATTTCGATGACGGGGCTAAAAAGGAAAACAGCATTTGACTTTATAGGGTTAGCAGATAGTTTGTCCCGAATATTTCTTTTTGATAAGACATTTAACTTGCTGATTGAATCACCTTCTGGAGACAGAATTTCCATTGATAACAAGAGAAAATACAGCTTACTTAGTAAAGAATTTGATTGGACCCTTGATTCCCCTTTTTTGGTTCCAACCGAATCTGAATATTCAGGGAAAATTAACGGTCAACTTTTAACTTCCGAAAAACCGATAACACCATCTTCCGGCCTAAGAGGAATAACGCTTTTTTCAAGAGGAAAACTCGTCAACGCCCCGGAATTTTTCTCAAGTAGCACATCAAGTCACTTTTACCAATATCTTACTGGTTGGATAAGTGTAGATTTTATTGACCTTTTAGATGATGATGTTATTTCGACAAATCGCCAATCTATAGATTGGGAACATCCCGAAATGGCAAAACTTAGGAATTTTCTTTCTGGGATAGTTTCACAAATTAATGCTGATTGGCGAAAGAAGAGAAAAGAAAAAAAGGACAAGGATTTACAGGAAAAGACAGGTATTGATACAGACAAATGGATAAGCACTTTACCGGATGATGTAAAAGCGAATACCAAACAAATCATCGAAACATTGGGTGGAGAAGATGCTCTTGAAAAATTCACTCCTGTAATAAAAGCTCTGCACGAAATAATTCCAGAATTTCCACTTCTACATTGGAGGCATTTGCACCCTGTTGTTCAAAACAAATCAAAGCAATATTATATAACACAGGATTATTATACAGCTTTTATTGAGGCTGCGAAAAAATATATTAATGCTGTGGAAGAAAAATCAGGAAGTACGGTAAGTCCTGATTTTAGTTTGATGGGTGCGGTTTTTAAAGAAACAACAGGCGATTTGAATGTTATAGCTAATTATAAAAAGCAAGATGGAAGTGAATTCTCAGAAGATACTAAAAAAAATATACAAAGCGGTCAACAACACTTGTCTCAAGGTATTGTTGCCGGAGGACGAAACCCTCTTTGCCATGAAGAGATTGGAGAGTTGAAAACCTCTGACTTGTTTTCTGAGAAAGACTGTTTGGATATGCTCAGCTTGCTATCGCATTTGTTTAAAAGACTTGATAATTCAATAAAAAGGATACCATGACAAAACAAGCACTTAATGCAATAGACCTATTTGCAGGCTGTGGAGGATTATCCGAAGGACTAAGACAAGCCGGATTCAAAGTTATTGCTGGGGTTGAAGCAGACAAGTATGCCGCCAAAGCTTTCCAAATGAACCATCAGGATACTGCTCTTTTTGAAGAAGATATACGAAAACTAGACACAAACAAAATATCGGGATTACTTAAAGGGGCTCCATTACACCTTCTTGCTGGATGTCCGCCTTGTCAGGGCTTTTCGTCTATCAGAAAGTTAAATCGTAAGGCACCTGTATTTGATGAAAGAAACAAACTTATTTTGGAGTATTATAGGTTTGTTGAAAAATTGCAACCGCTGACTGTAATGATGGAAAACGTACCGGGTTTAATGGATTATGTTTTATTTAAAAAAGTTATTTTTAACTTGGGGGAAATCGGATATTCGGTTCATTATAAGGTGGTTGATATTGCACGATACGGCGTCCCTCAACGAAGAAAGAGGTTAGTGCTTATCGGTTCGAGAATCGGGAGGATCAAAATTGTTGACGGCAGTGATGCAGTGAAAACCGTGGGAGATACCATCGGGGATATGCAGGGAATCGATATCGAAAAAGATGAGCTCCATAAAATATATCCTAATCATTCTCCCCGTATTCAGCGAATGATATCGTTGATACCTAAAAACGGAGGTGGCAGAATGTCATTGCCGGATGAATACATTCTGGATTGTCATAGGAAAAAAAATGTGGGGTTTAATGATGTATACGGCAGGTTGTGGTGGGATAGAGTATCGTCTACGATTACAGGCGGATGTTTAAACCCTTCAAAAGGGAGATTCCTCCATCCGATTGAAGACAGGTGTATTACGGCACGAGAGGCGGCGTTATTGCAAACATTTCCGATGACGTACAAGTTCCCCATCGATGTACCTATCAGTAAACTTGCCTTGTTGATCGGTAACGCGCTCCCGCCGTCTTTCAGTAAGATTCACGCGGAGAGCATTATTCAACATATAATAGAAAATTATGGTCGATATTTTCAATAATAAGAAACGGTCCGAAATAATGAGCAACATTACCGGCAAAAATACAAAGCCGGAACTTTTGGTTAGAAAAGCGCTTTTTTCAGAAGGCTACAGATATCGTTTGCATAGAAAAGACTTGCCGGGAAACCCTGATATTGTTTTTCCAAGTGGAAAAAAGGCTATTTTTATTAACGGCTGTTTCTGGCATGGTCATAATTGTAAAAAGGCGGCATTACCTGAAAGCAATAAGCAATTTTGGAAGAAGAAAATTAATGGCAATGTGAAAAGAGACAAAACGAATTCAGGTAAATTGGAACAGATTGGATGGAAGAGTTTTGTAGTTTGGCAATGTGAAATAAAAAAAAGCACTCTTGAAAAAAAGATCAAACAGATAAAGATGTTTTTGAAAGAATAAAAGGATGAAACTCCATTTCGACCCGCACCAGCAATTTCAGCTCGACGCAATAGATTCCATAGTTGGAATCTTTGAAGGGCAACCTTTAAATCATGGCGATTTTGATTTTTCCATTACCCATGCAGGTTATCTTTTTCAGGAAGGCGGCATCGGCAACCGCCTGACGCTGAGCGAGGAACAGATCCTTGAAAACGTAAAAACGATTCAAAAGAAAAACGAACTTGTTGTTTCGACAAAACTGGACGGCATGAATTTTTCCGTTGAGATGGAAACAGGCACGGGCAAAACCTATGTCTATCTGCGCACAATCTACGAGCTGAATAAAGAATACGGGTTTAAAAAGTTTGTTATCGTTGTTCCCTCCATTGCCATCCGCGAGGGCGTGTTAAAGAATCTCGAAATCACCTTTGAGCATTTCCAGAACCTCTATGACAGAACCCCTGTTAATTTTGACGTGTACGACTCCAGGCGGGTTTCCAATTTAAGAAATTTCGCTATCAGCAACAACATTCAGATTCTTGTTATCAATATCGATTCCTTTGCCAAGGATGAGAACATCATCAATAAACCCAATGACAAGCTGACCGGCAAAAGACCGATTGAATTTATTCAGGCGACATCTCCCATTGTAATTGTGGATGAACCGCAGAACATGGAAACTGAGATAAGAAGAAATGCTATTGCAAACCTGAACCAGCTTTGTACCCTGCGCTATTCGGCCACTCATACCAGCCGCTATAATATGGTTTACAGTCTTGACCCTGTAAAAGCCTACGATCTTGGACTGGTCAAACAGATAGAAGTGGATTCAATTGTTACGGAAAATGATTTTAATGAGGCGTTTCTATGTCTTGAAAAAGTAACCGCTACCAAAACCGGAACTTCTGCAAAGATAAAAATAGATGTAAATACAAGCAACGGCGTCAAGCGAAAGACCGTTACTGCTAAAATCGGCGATGATTTATACGATTTGTCCAACAAACGGGAAATATACAAAAACGGCTATATAATAAACGGCATTGATGTGGCTGACGGTTTTATTGAACTTTCAAACGGCGAAACCGTGTTTGCCGGAGATACATTGGGCGGTCTTTCGGATGAGGTTATGAAAGTCCAGATAAAAAAGACCGTAGAGGAGCATTTCTTAAAGGAAAGAAGATTTAAGGATAAGGGGATAAAGGTACTTTCACTTTTCTTTATCGACAGGGTGGCAAACTATCGCGCTTATGCTGCGGACGGCAGTCCGGTTAAAGGTAAATTTGCTCTCTGGTTCGAGGAAATGTATCGGGGAATTTCCGGCAAAGCATCTTATAAGGGAATAATCCCTTTCGAACCTGATGAAGTTCATAACGGATATTTTTCACAGGATAAAATAGGCAAGTGGAGCGATACAAAGGGCAATACAATAGCGGATGACGACACGTTTAAGCTGATCATGAAAGATAAAGAACGGCTTCTGGATGTCAATGAGCCTTTGCGTTTTATCTTCAGTCATTCGGCTTTGCGTGAAGGCTGGGACAATCCCAATGTCTTTCAGATTTGCACCTTGAACGAGACACACTCGGAGCTTAAAAAACGTCAGGAAATCGGCAGGGGATTGCGGCTTTCCGTTAACCAGGAAGGCTTTCGTATACAGGATAACAATATTAACCGTTTGACGGTTGTCGCTAATGAGGCATATGAAGATTTTGCCAGACAACTTCAAACGGAAATAGAAGAGGACTGCGGGGTATCCTTTAAAGGCAGAATCAAAAACAAGCGGGAACGGGCGACTGTCAAATATCGCAAAGGATTTGAACTGGATTAGAAATTCAGGGAAATTTGGGACAAGATAAAACATCAGACAACCTATAAAGTTGATTATGATACGTCCGAGCTCATTAGAAAGGCCTCAAAAGCGCTCAACCAAATGCCTGAAATAAAAAAAGCCGTGATTAAAGCGACAAAAACGGCCCTCAAGTTTGACGATGCCGGGATTGTAGCCGACATAAAGGCATCATATGTCACGGCGTTTGACGGCGTTTTCGGGATACCCGATGTGCTGTTTTACATTCAGGAAAGAACAGGACTGACCCGTTCAACCATTCTTGAAATTTTATTAAAGTCAGGTAGAGCCGGCGAAGTAATGATCAATCCCCAGCTTTTCCTAGATAATGTCGTTTCGGCCATTAACGATGTATTGACCGATCTGATGATTGACGGTATCAAGTACGAGAAGATAGGCGCAAAAGAATATGAGATGCGGTTGTTTCAAGATTATGATATTCATTTAAACGAGCTGACTTTTCAAATTTCAAAGGAGAATAAGACCATTTACAGTAACCTTGTCCCGCTTGATTCCGGCGTGGAATACAATTTTGCCAGAGAATGTGAAAGCCGTGATGATATAGAATTTTATTTCAAGCTGCCTTTCTGGTTTGAAATCCAGACGCCCATCGGGGCCTATAACCCGGATTGGGCTTTGATAAAGAAGAATGAAAAGACCGTTTACTTTGTTGCCGAGACAAAATCGGCAGGGCAGGAGCTAAGGCCGAGCGAAAAAAGAAAAATAAAATGCGGATATGCGCATTTTAACGAGTTTGAAGATGTGGAATACAGACAGGTTTCAACAGTGGGAGAATTGAATTAAAACCGATTTCGCACTTTGTGTGCTCCTGTGGAAAAACAGGCAAGTTTTTTTAAAGATAGGGGGTTGAAGGATGCCAATATATGAATATAAATGCGATCTTTGTGGGAAAGAGTTTGAGGAACTGGTCTTAGGGTCATCTCCGAAGGTAAATTGTCCAAAATGTAA
>QZJR01000063.1 GCA_003599365.1 Deltaproteobacteria bacterium
GCATTCAATCATTGATCGAAAAAGCAGATGTGGATAGGTTAAGGCTTGCAACAAAACTTCTCGGGGCTGTGTTCCATTAAGCTAACAAACCCATTGCGTTTATCCTTATCAAAATCTTTGCCATGTGTTCCTGCACTCAGCTTCCCACCACTTCTACTCTTGCCATTCTATCCATGACTAGGCAAAAAACTTTCAAATCCTGAATAAAACCAAAATACCTCAAATTTTCTGCCATTAACTCTACCTTCTTCCGGATAACAAGTTATTGCATCAGGCATAAGAAAATCATGGGAATAATTATCCCCGTATGGATTGATGTGCGGGGAAGTTGTTGACTTGGCAGCTTACTTTGCTGGTAATAAGATTTAGGAACTTTCTATTCCTTTTTGGGTTCATATAGAACCTATATATCCTATATGTCAATAAAAAAGTACCTATATTGGGTTTAAAATCCCAGAAGGTTACTTATAATGCCCAATAAAGGAACGGTATTACATGTGATGGAAAAGATAAGGAAGGCTTTAGGGCAAAGGATAAGAACCTTGAGGAAGGCTAAGAATCTAACCCAGGAAGAGTTAGCAGAGAAGGCAGGCTTGAGTTATAAGTTGTGAAACATGCCCTTGGGATTTTGGGTAAACTTCTACATTAATCATGACAGTCATAGGATCAGGCATTGATAATAAGGTAATTAAAGGGAAGATCATACAATTACTTGTTCTGCTGAAAGGCACTTTAAAAATATTCGCTTGACGTTTAACGTCATACGTTATATCATACATATATGATCAAAACCTTTCATTGTAAGGCTACACAGGCATTGTTTGAGGGCAAATGCCCTCGTCAATATAAGGCGATTGCCACTGTTGCTGAGCGCAAACTGCAAATGTTGGATGATGCCTATGCACTCGAAGATCTTCGCGTTCCGCCGGGTAACAGACTGGAAGCTTTACACGGAAACCGCAAAGGTCAGTGGAGTATCCGCATCAATGACCAATGGCGCTTATGCTTTAGCTTTAAAGACGGCAATGCCTTCGATGTTGAGGTCGTAGATTACCATTGACAGACTCGTAAAAAGTCAAAATTAGGATGGCAAAGTAAAAAGCTCCAGATGCAAGGCGCGCAAGTCCTGAGGAGTGAAGCGTACTTAGGGGTACGCTGCAACGACAAAGGATGCAGTGCAACGCCGCAGATGGACTTTTTACGAAGTCATCACCATTAAGGAGATTGAAAAATGAATCCAACCAACAAAATGCGTCCCATTCATCCCGGCGAAGTTTTACGTGAAGAATTCCTTGTGCCACTGGGGATGAGCGCTCACGCACTGGCGCTGGAACTTAAAGTACCTGCTCCCCGGATCAATGAAATAGTGCGTGAACGACGCGCCATTACACCCGATACGGCTCTCAGATTGGCACGCTACTTTGGAACAACGCCGCAGTTCTGGCTGAACATACAAACCAGTTATGATTTAAAAATTACTGCACAAGAGGTGGGTTCAAAGATCGCGAAAGAGGTTCATACGCGGCTTGTTGCCTAGCCTTGATAATAAGGCATTTATTTAAAGCTCCTTCATAAATATCATTTTATGATCACCTTCCCTATAAAAATCGTCAAGTACACACACAAGTTGATAGCCGTGCTTTTCATAAAAAGCTCTTGCAGCCTTGTAGGGGGGGGTTGAAGATGTGTCTACATAAATGCGCCTCGCTCCTTTCTTCAGAAGATTTGTCTCCATAAATTCCAGAAGTTTTCCGCCAACTCCTTGTCTGGATGCCGTTTTGTCCACAGCAATCCAATAGAGATCATACCTGTCCTGCGTCATAGGAATAGGACCGAAGCAGATGTACCCGTTTGGTGAGTCAGAGGCATCGACAGCAGAAAAGATATAGTAATCGCCTTTTTCCGGATGGCGGAGGGCATCATCCATTACCTCCTCAGCCACCAGGATCTCCATTTCATTAAAGGTTCCTGTGCCTTCGATGAGACGCAATATTTTAGATCTATCGTGAAAGACAAGGGGTCTGATAAACATATTTTGGTGCCCTTTCGGTCATAAAGTCTAAAAGATCTTTTATAAAATCAGAATACGTCATCCCGGCTTTATCAGTGGCTGCAGCAAAGCCGGCGTCCGGACTCAGACATGGATTAGCATTGACCTCAAGGACATATATTTTCCCTTTACTATCGACTCTTATGTCGATCCGACCATAATCCCTCAGCATGAAAACACTGAAACAATCAAGTGCCACCCTCTCCATTTTCCTCATCAGATCATTGGGAAGCCTCTCTGGGAACTTTCTGGGTGTGTTGTGGTATTCGAAGGATTCAATGTCCCATTTGGCCCGGTAACCTACAATGGGGTACAGGCATTCAGGAAAATTTGAAAAATCGATCTCTGCAACAGGAAGCACCCGTCCTGAAGGATAACCTAAAAGGGAGACATTGAACTCTCTTCCCTCAATGTATTCCTCTACCAAAACTGGTCCAAAACGCTCGTAGAATTCTGGAAGTCCTTTCTGTAGTTGGTCTTCATCTGCAAATAGCGAATCCTGGTCGATACCAATACTGGCTTCCTGGAACCTCGGTTTCACAATAACAGGATAATTCAGGGTATGCGGGAAAAAGGAAGTCATCTTGTCGTAAAACCGGTACTTCGGGGTTTTTATTCCTTCTGCCTTGAGCAATCGTTTAGTCAAGAGCTTGTCGGCTGTGATCATAAGGGCTATGGAGGGGGATCCGGAAAATGGTATCCCGATAAGCTCCATAACAGAGGCAGGATGGCCGGCAAATCGAGGGTCCTCGTCAACGGTCTCGCATAGGTTGAAGATCATCCCTATCCCTTCTTCATCCACCCTTTGGACAAATAGACCTACATCCTTAGTGAAAGGGATGCGAACAGATGAAAAACCAATATCCCCGAGGGCAATTTCCAAAGCCTCCACCTGAGAGAGGACATCCAGGGATGCCTCTGAAAAGGGATGCCCTGTTAAAACCGGTTCGTTATATACAATGCCAATTGTCCTTCTCTTTACAGCCATATCTTACCTTGATTCGGTAGGGACACGGTGCGCCATGCCCCTACCTGAATACCGATCAACAGCCGAAGCAAGGATCGCCTCTATTAGTTCCGTGTAGCTCATTCCCACCTGACTGGCTATAATGCAAAGGTCCGAATGTGTGGGATGTAAGCCGGCCAAGGGATTAATCTCTAAGAAATAGGGGTTGCCTAATTCATCACAACGGATATCAACCCTTCCGGCATCACGGCATCCCAAAACCTTATACGCCTTCAGGGAAATAGTTTCTATCTGCTGCCTTATTTCCACCGGAGTCATTTCACCAGGAATATATGCAACCCGATCCTCACATTCCTCTTTGGCAATCCGGGTGTAGATATTCCCCTGGTTTTTGTCACGAACGATCACCTGCATCATACCCAAAACCCTGGCATTCCTCCCTGTCCCTAGAATTCCCACCGTATACTCCTTGCCGGGAAGATAGCGTTCCACCAGAACTGGCTGACGATAAAGGGAAAGAAGCCTTGAAACCTCTCGATGAAGGGACTCGAAATCCTTGACCAGACACCTGGTATCAACCCCCTTTGCCGTTCCCTCGTATGCCGGCTTGATGAAGAGAGGAAATGGTAAATTACCATTAACCTCTCCAGTCTTTTCCACTAAGTAGAAATCCGGTGTAGGGATTCCTTCACTTTTTATAACCGTCTTCGTCATGCCTTTATGGAGAGACAGGGCAAGGGTCAAAGGGTCGGAGAAGGTATAAGGGATGCAAAATGCCTCCAGTATGGCAGGAATCTGAGCCTCCCGGGAACGGCCCTCCATACCCTCAGCGATGTTGAAGACCATGTCCAGTTCAAAAGTCGGTAAAAATGGAAGGAGACTCTCTACGTCCCCGATCAGCACCACATCATGACCAAGGCATTCCAGGGTTCTCCTAATAGCCTCGATAGTCTCTTCCGAATCGAATTCCACATAACGATCTGGGGGGTCGTAAGCCTGAGGTTCATAGCTTTTCCTGAGATTAAAAGTAATTCCAATCCTCATGATTACCTTCTCTGGCAGCTACATTGGCTGTTCTAATTTCTCCCTCTCCTGTCGCAAAGGGATACGAGTAAACATTATTCTCATAATTCCTCATCAACAGGGTATCCTTTTCCTTTCGAAGGAGGTAGTTGGGGAGGATAGGAGTCTTTCCCCCTCCCCCTGGAACATCTACAACAAAGGTTGGCACACAAAGCCCTGACGTATGTCCCCTCAAGGCCTCGATAATCTCAAGCCCCTTGTCAATTGGGGTTCGGAAGTGCCCGGTACCCTGTGTCAAATCTGCCTGGTAAAGATAATAGGGCCTGACCCTGATGCGCAAAAGTCCTTGCATGAGCTGCTTCATAATGGATGCATTGTCGTTAACCCCTCGAAGTATGACAGTTTGGCAACCCAGCGGGATACCCGCATCAGCAAGACGTCCACAAGCCTTTGCGGCCTCAGGAGTAATCTCAATGGGGTGGTTGAAATGGGTATTGATGTAAAGAGGATGGTACTTTTTGAGCATATTGACCAGTCTTATCGTAATCCTCTGGGGAAGAGTGCAGAGAACCCTTGTTCCAATTCGGATGATCTCCACATGTGGAATTTGCCTCAAAGCCTTTAATATCCGCTCTATGGATTTATCTGTAAGCAATAGGGGGTCCCCTCCTGAAAGGAGAACGTCTCTCACCTCTCTGTGCCTCCCGATGTATTCGATACCTAAAGCAATAGTCTCTTCCGTCACCGTCAAGGACCGTCCAACTTTCCGCTTCCTTGTGCAGAAGCGGCAATACATCGCACATTGGCTGGAAACGAGAAACAAAACCCTGTCCGGATACCTATGGGTTATGTTAGGGACAGGACTCTGTTCTTCTTCATTCAGGGGATCCTCAACACCAAGAGGGTCATTGAGTTCCTTGAAATCAGGAATTGCCTGGAGCCACAGAGGGTCATTGGTTTCCTTGATAAGACCCAAATAATAGGGATTGATACGCATAGGATAACGGCGAGTAACATCGTGGACTGTGATGACATCCATACACAGCTGTTTAGGCAGATCTACCGCCTTGGTAATACTTCGAGCCAGAAGG
This sequence comes from Deltaproteobacteria bacterium, assembly GCA_003599365.1. Lineage (GTDB taxonomy): Bacteria > Desulfobacterota > UBA8473 > UBA8473 > UBA8473 > UBA8473. The sequence goes on from QZJR01000063.1 coordinate 5,132, forward strand.
CCTTTCCATGAATCATCATCTTCCTCCCTGCTGAAGACAAGCCTTAGATTTGACCTCGATTCAATCTTTTTACTGGCTGCACTTTGAGCCTCCCCGGCGGAACTGGGAGGTTCGTCCTCTGGGATAGTATCTTCCTCCTTTCGTAGAAAAGAAGGATCACCACTGCTTTGCAGTGTAAAACCCTTAATAATTTGTTCTGCCACTATAAGAACCCTCCTCTCGTCTTCATGATTTTAATCCCCCTTTTTGTCCTAAAAAGTGCCATTATTTCGCTCGAATCCTTCTCATCGACCAACTTTTTGGAAGATGAATCAAAATACTGGTGGGCGATACTGGGTTCGAACCAGTGACTTCTACCGTGTGAAGGTAGCACTCTCCCGCTGAGTTAATCGCCCACGGATATCTACAAATTGGTCACTATTTACACAAACAACTAGACTTTGTCAAATAAAAAAATACCCGGAAGCTCTTTGCCCCCACTTATTTTTTGACATCCCATCCCCCATCTGTATATGGAATCAGATGAAAGACTTTTCTTTTAGATATTTTCCATTCTCCTACGTCACCTAAACTGATAATATGTGTATTTATAGCAAGAAAATCGAAAAAGTCAAGACAAAAATACAATATATGGTAGAAACCTTGCAATCTGTCACAATATATAGACAATAAATTTCGGTGAAGGCACCAACAATCTTTAGTTTACCCCTTTTTTCTTGATGTTTTGGGTCGTTATGGCAGCAAAATGGCAGCAGAAAAAAGACTGGATTTTACCTGATAATTGAGGTATAAGTAAGTTATGGTTGAATGATGGTCATGAGTTTGTAAACCCTAATCAAAAAGGGGCAATCATGAGGGCGTTTTTCTTTAATTCCTGAGATTACAGGGAACAAAAAGGAAGGGCGCCTTTTTTTATTTTAAGGGTTAAGCCGAAAGGATGTTCTTGTTGATTATATGTTTACCAAGATATTAACTTTTACACTTAAGGATATAAATTTGCTATAAAAGCCTTAAAAAGGAGAATAAAAATGCGCACAGTCGATATTCATGAAATTGATAGTCTGAGTACCTCGGAAAAAATCTTATTGGTTGAGGATATTTGGGACAGAATTACTGTTGATGAATCGAGTGTCCCTGTTCCCCAAAGCCATAAGGAAGAATTGAATAGAAGACTTAGCCGTTACAAATCTCACCCAGGCAATCTCTTATCTCTTGAAGACCTTCAAGGAAGGATAGAGCAAAGGAAATGAAATACTCTCTACGATTCCTTCCCGAAGTCGAGGGAGATGTAATTGGTGGCTATTCATGGTATGATGACCCACATTCTGAGGTATCCCCTTTTATCTTTTCAATTGCATGGGGTATGGAAGGTAAGATTACGTTGAGATTTTCCGATACAGCTTTAGGGCTTCCGGGAAGGTTAACAATAAGGGACATCTTTCGGATCCCCACTACAGCCCTGGATATCATAGCATGGGGCGTTTTCTTGAGCCCCTGAAGCCTCATGGCTTCAGCCATTCCGGTGACTTCCTTCTCTATTATAGCCAGTGTAGCATCAGGGGTTACATCCCTGGGAGCTACACCGGTACCGCCGGTGGTAATAATCAGGTCTAACTTCTTATTGTCCACATAATCTATTAATCTGTTAACTATAACATCTTTCTCATCCGGAATTATTTCATAGGCATCTACCCTTGCAGGCAGCTCTTTTACCAACCTCTCTATCTCCAAACCGCTCTGGTCTTCCCTTTTCCCTCTTGCTCCCTTGTCGCTGATTGTAAGAATCCCAACGGTTATCATCCAGACTCTCCAAATGTCAAAAACCGGAAGTCGTAAGTCGTGAATCGTGAATGGATGCTATACCTTTTATTTTTGTTTACGACTCGCGACTTACGATTTACGATCATAGATGGGTCAAAAAATGTATGCTGAAGCGAAAAGGGGTACTTTTTCAAAGCCGTCAACTTATTGAAGATAAATATTAACAACTATCTGCACAAGCCCTATTATAAACCCTAACACACCACCCAAGCTTACAATATATGTAAGATGCCTCCTGGTTACACCTTTAATTGCCTCTTCAAGCTCCTCTATAGGGAAGCTGCTCACTTTTTCTTCAACAATCTGTTTGAAGTCTATAAGATTCAGGAAATTAAACAACTCATCTTTTACCAGCTCAGAAATCTTTGGCGCCAAAAACTTTTTTATAGCCGCCTGTGGCACCAAAAAGGCCAGTTTCCCCATGCTTTTTTCTACTGCTTTATCCATCAGTTCTTTAATTTTGTCATTAACCTCCTCCATGGTTATCCTGTTTTCAATCTCTTCTGGATTTATAAGTTTCTCCTCAATGAGTGTTCCCAGGCTTTTCGCTATCAGGATTTGATCCCGGGGTATCAGACCAGGGGTAAACGGAACACGGAAGCCAAAAACTCTTTTTTCCTTTTTAGGATTAAAGAGCATCCATATAGCCAGTTTATTTGTGGACCAACCGATAATACCCCCGATAACCGGTGGTAAAAGATATTGTGAAAAGGTTATCATTTATTACTCTCTATTTAACCTGTTTTTTAACAACCTCTTGTTTTTTCTCCACAAATATCCTAGCATAAACACAGATATAATTCCTAAGATAATTCCAATAAACTGGGATACGGACAGTGTTTCTTCAAACAAGAACCCTCTATCGTCACCCCTAAAGATCTCAATGATAGAGCGTGTGATAGAATAGAGTAAAACATACAACCATATAAGCAAGCCATCAAATTTCTTAAATCTCTTTACCACCGTTAGGATAAGGAATATAAAAAAATCGTTTAGAGAGGAATACAGTTGGGTAGGATGAAGGGGAACCCCGAGATTTGCCAGGCATTCAGGATTAGAAAAAGTGACAGCCCATGGAAGGGTTGTTTCTTTGCCATAACAGCAGCCCGCGGAAAAACAGCCTAATCGTCCTATGGCTTGTCCTATAGCTATGGAAGGGGCCATAACGTCAACGGTTTTCCATAGAGACAGATGGTTTTTCCTGATATACCATATACCTACTATCAAGGCTAAGATAAAACCTCCATAGAATACCAATCCTCCGCTCCATATTTTTGCCATCTCCAGTGGCTTTTCCATATAATACCGATAATTAATTATGATATACAGAAGACGGGAGCCCACTATAGCGGCAATAATACTATAGAAGGACAGATCAAGGATGTTTTCAGGTTTTTCTCCAACACGCTTCGCTTCCCTCAATGCCAGAATAATACCTGTCAAAAACCCAAGGGCAATGAAAACCCCATATGTGTGTATCTTAAAACTGCCTATCTGGAATAGGATTGGGTACATAATACCTCCGGAAATTCCCGCACAACGAACCTATTGAGTTTTATCTTTTCTGAAAACTGTATTGACAATCAAAAAAACCCCTCCGACAGTAATAGCAGAGTCAGCCACATTAAAGGCCGGCCAATGATAAGAGTACCAATGAAGATCGATGAAGTCGATAACCTCCCCCAACCTGACCCTATCAATCAGGTTTCCAATGGCTCCGCCCATTATCAGAGATAGGCTTGATGCAAGGAGAGTCTCGGTATCTTTTAGGCTTCTCAAGAAAAAAAGGATGATTAGGACAGCTATAATAGAGGTGGTGGCAAAGAAAAAAACCTTAAACCCGGCGCCCTGTGAAGCAAGAAGACCGAAGGCGGCACCGGTATTTCTGACATACGTTATGTGAATGAAATTCTTTACGATGGGTATGGAGTAGTGGAGCTGGAGAACTCTATCAATATAGAGTTTAGAAGACTGATCCAGTAATATAACTCCCAGGACAATCGCAATTGTTATCAGATATTTTTTCTTCAAGTTCCCTCTATTGCCTCAACACATCTCTGGCATATTGTAATATGTTTTCCGTTATCACCTACTGTCGGATCGTAAATCCAGCACCTCTCACATTTTTTACCTGGGGCCTGTCCCACATTGATACTCAATCCATCAACTTCCTCGCTTTTAAATTCACCATCGCCCTCTTCATTATTAAAAAGATTAACCTTAGAAACAATAAAGATTGATTTCAGATCATCAATATAGCCTTTTAAAAATCCGTAGAGTTTTTCAGGCACATAAAGGTTAACCTCAGCATCCAACGAGTGCCCTATAACCTTATCACGACGGGCTGATTCCAGAGCCCTGGAAACCTCCCCTCTAACCTTTAAGAACGTATCCCATTTGGCAGCCAACTCTTCATCAATACAATCCTCGTTAGCAGTAGGAAATTGGGACAAATGAACACTCCCTTCTTTACTTCCATCCGATTGTACATGTTTCCATACTTCTTCAGATGTAAAAGAAAGAATAGGCGCCATAAGTCTTACAATAGAGCTTAAGATTTCATATATAGCAGTCTGGGCGGATCTTCTCTCCTTAGAACCCGGAAGAGAAATATAGAGTCTGTCCTTCAGGACATCCAGATAAAAGGCACTCATATCAACCACACAGAAGTTGTGGAGAGAATGGTATATAGTATGGAAAGAAAAGCTATCATAAGCATCTCTGATTCTTATAATAAGTTTCTGCAATCTATGGAGAGACAGTCTATCAATCTCTAAAAGATCCTTGTACTCAACCTTGTCTTTTAACGGATCGAAATCATATAGGTTTCCCAGTATATATCTGCAGGTATTTCGAATACGGCGGTAGGCTTCAGAGAGCCTCTTTAGTATCTCTTCGGATATCCGAATGTCGTCTCTATAATCCTCAGCAGCAACCCAGAGTCTGAGGATTTCAGCCCCATATTTCTTTATAATTTCATCCGGAGCAATCACGTTTCCAGAAGATTTCGACATCTTTTTCCCATGACCGTCAACAACAAAGCCGTGGGTCAACACAGACTCATACGGGGCGCTCCCTCTGTTATTTACAGATGTTAATAGAGAGCTGTGAAACCATCCCCTGTGCTGATCACTCCCTTCTAAATAAATATCTGCCGGGAATTTTAAATAGTCTCTGCCCTCTAAAACTGCAGCATAACTCACACCAGAATCGAACCAAACATCGAGTATATCCATCTCTTTTTTAAAATCACTGCCATTGCACTCAGGACATTTGGTGCCAGGAGGAAGCAGCTCCTTTGCCTCTTTTGAAAACCAGACATTGCTTCCCTCCTTTTCAAATTGGTCAGATATGTAGTCTATAATCTCCTTTTTTGCAAGAGTATA
>QZJR01000008.1 GCA_003599365.1 Deltaproteobacteria bacterium
CGAAGCGAAGCAATCTATAACTTATTGATATTATTTGAGATTGCTTCGTCGCTTTGCTCCTCGCAATGACCGGCATGGACTTTTTACGAAGCCGTCAAAATTGCTTGACAATATCAGGAATCCTGTGCTAAATAGTCTGAATGAATACTCACTCATTATTATGGAATTGAGCTACAGATGGATTGGTGCTTACCTGCTTGAAGCAGATGGGACCGTAATGACTTCTGAATTCTGTCTGCCTCTGGCAGACGAGGCAACTAACTTGGTTATGAGGAAGGAATGAGAGAGATTGAAGCAAGCTGCATCACTGAGAAAGTAAAAGAGCTCTGTATGGAAGCAAACTACGATCTTCCGAAAGATGTGTTGCTGGCCTTTCAAAAGGCAAAAGAGGCTGAAGAGTCTCCCCTTGGGGTTAGTATTCTTGAACAACTCCAAAGGAATGCAGAGATCGCCCGAAATGAGAGAGTTCCTATATGTCAGGACACAGGGTTTGGTGTTGTGTTCATTGAGTTGGGGGAAGATGTCAAGATTTCAGGGGGGAGTTTGAAAGAAGCTATTACTGAGGGTGTTAGACAGGGCTACGGAGAGGGATATCTCAGAAAGTCCATATGTCATCCCTTCACCAGAAAGAATACCGGTGATAATACCCCTCCGATTATCCATATTGATTTAGTACCAGGAGAAAAGCTTAAGATAATGGTGGCCCCTAAAGGCGGTGGAAGTGAAAACATGAGCCGGGTAACCATGCTTAAACCCTCGGATGGTATTGAAGGTATTATAGATTTTGTTGTGAATAGAGTAAAAGAGTCGAGTGGTAATCCATGTCCACCAATTATTGTGGGGGTAGGGATCGGCGGAACATTTGAATATGCCGCTCTACTGGCTAAGAAGGCATTGTTGAGGCATGTAGGAAGTTCAAATGCAGATCCCGAATTGGCAGGAATCGAGAATAATATATTAAACAAAATAAATAATTTGGGGATCGGTCCCATGGGACTGGGTGGGAGAACAACGGCACTTGCCGTTCATATCGAAATGCATCCCTGCCACATAGCCAGTCTGCCTCTAGCTGTCAATATAAATTGTCACGCCAGCAGGCATAAGGAGATCATTCTCTAATTAAACAGAAAAAGAGTTTTGAAAGAGTATCCCTTTTCCAAAACTCTCAAAAGGTTGCCTAAAATGGTAAAACCAATAAAGATATCTACCCCTCTTTCAGATCAAGACGTCGAGAATCTGAAGATAGGGGACGAAGTTTTAATAAACGGGGTTATATATACCGGTAGAGATGCTGCCCACAAAAGGTTGGTTGACCTTATTAATGAGGGTAAAGAGCTTCCTTTTGATATATCGGGTCAGATTATTTATTTCGTGGGCCCGACTCCTCCCAAGCCGGGACAGGTAATCGGTTCTGCCGGCCCCACAACCAGTTATCGAATGGATGCATACTCACCCTATTTAATAGTCAGAGGATTAAAGGGAATGATTGGGAAAGGAGCCAGGTCTCAAGAGGTTGTGAAAGCAATGAAAAAATATAAATGTGTATATTTCGCTGCAATAGGGGGGGCAGGGGCACTTCTTGCCAAATCAATCAAAAAAGCTGAAGTGATAGCCTATGAGGATCTAGGCCCAGAGGCTATTAGGAGATTAGAGGTAGAAAACTTTCCTGCAATAGTAGCCCAGGACGTATATGGCAATAATCTTTATGTTGAAGGTATGAGAAAGTATGCAAGATAGAATATCGGAGGTGGAGACAGAATGAAGATTCATGAATATCAAGCAAAGAGGATATTTGTAGAATACGGTATACCCATCCCTGATGGAGATGTGGCGGACACCCCTGAGGAAGTTAGGGAGATAACAAGCAGAATAGGCAAAAAGGTTGTGATAAAGGCCCAGATTCATGCCGGTGGCAGAGGGAAAGGCGGTGGAGTCAAGACGGCTAATTCCCCTCAAGAGGCAGAGAAAGTAGCAAGAGAGATAATAGGGATGAACCTTATTACCCACCAGACAGGTACTGAGGGAAAGAGGGTGAAGAGGGTTTTAGTGGAAGAGGCATTGGATGTAGAGAAGGAATTGTATTTGGGCATTGTGATTGATAGGTCCAGGGATCAGGAACAGCCGGTTATAATGGCCTCCGAGGCAGGAGGTATGGAGATCGAAGAGGTTGCTTCCAAAAGTCCGGAAAAGATCATCAAGGTTGGGGCGAATCCGGTCGGGAGTTTTAGCAGCTTCCAGGGGCGTAAACTGGCCTATGGTCTGGGCATGGACAAATCCATTGTTTCTAAGGCCTCGAAAATAATAGAGATGCTATACAGGATCTTTATGGAAAAGGATGCAACCCTGATAGAAATAAACCCGTTTGTCCTGACAAGGGGGGGAGATTTGTTGGCCCTGGACGCCAAGATAAACTTTGATGATGATGGACTGTACAGACATCCGGAGATTAGAGAGTTGAGGGACTTAGATGAAGAAGAACCTCTGGAGATAGAGGCATCAAATACCGGGGTCAATTATATCAAGTTGGATGGGAACGTGGGTTGTATGGTAAATGGGGCTGGTCTTGCCATGGCAACTATGGACCTTATAAAACTTGCAGGAGGTGCGCCTGCCAACTTCCTCGATGTTGGAGGAGGTGCCACTGCTGAAAGGATTGAGAAGGCATTCAGGATTTTGACTTCCGATAAAAATGTCAAGGCTATACTTGTGAATATATTTGGTGGTATTCTGCGATGTGACAGGGTAGCCAGCGGAGTAATAGAAGCTGCTTCAAAGATGAACCTGAATTTACCTATGGTAGTGAGGCTACAGGGTACCAATGTGGAGGAAGGCAGAAAACTTCTTGAAGGATCGAACCTTAAGTTTGAAGTAGCCGAAGGGCTTTTTGAAGCAGCTCAGAAGGTAGTAGCTCTCTTATAGAAGGCAGCAAGGAGGGATTAGATGAGTATTTTATTAAATGAACAAAGCAGAATAGTTATCCAAGGGATCACAGGCGGCGAAGGAAGCTTCCATGCAAGGGAAGCAGTAGCTTTTGGGAGTAAATTGGTAGCCGGTGTAACCCCTGGAAAAGGGGGAACAGACCTGGATGGCATACCCATATACAATAGGGTTATAGATGCTGTCGAGAAGGAAGGAGCAAATGCCTCTGGCATTTACGTTCCTGCTTCCTTTGCCCCTGATGCTATCCTGGAGGCACTAGAGGCTGGTATTAAACTAATAGTTTGTATGACTGAAGGCATCCCTGCTCTGGAGATGGTAAAGGTAAAAAAGGCATTTAAAGGGACAGATTCCTGCCTTATCGGTCCAAACTGCCCTGGAATAACAACACCTGGTGTTGGCAAGATTGGGTTTATGCCGAACTTCATCCATAAAAAGGGAAATGTAGGGGTTATCTCCCGCAGTGGAACATTGACCTATGAAGTAATCAATATGCTGACGAACTTGGGAATAGGACAATCAACGTCCGTTGGGATAGGGGGCGACCCTATCGTAGGATCTCCTTTTGTAGATATGTTGGAATTATTTGAGGCTGACCCCGAAACCAGCCTGGTTGCAATTATAGGTGAGATAGGGGGAAACGCAGAGGAAGAAGCCGCAGAGTTTGTTAAAAATAATATGAGTAAACCGGTGGTCGGTTTCATAGCCGGTCAGACTGCCCCACCTGGCAAAAGGATGGGGCATGCCGGGGCTATAATATCCGGTGGCAAGGGAACTGCGGCAGAGAAGATGAAGGCTTGGGAAGATGCCGGTATAAATGTTGTAGTTAACCCTGCGGATATAGGGAAAAAGATTGCTTCCATACTCAATAAGTAATTGACTATTGGCTCTGTTTGTTCTAAACTGCTCAGTTGGATAGGCTGAAGGCAGTTAGCCTGTAGGAGGAAATCATGCGCGGCCTGAACGGATAGCCTGTAGCCTAACAGCCTATCCAACCTAATTAGGTCAATGCGCAGTTACTAACAGTCTACAGTCTACCTACCTGAGTTCTAGAGCGGTCCCATCGTCTAGTGGCCTAGGACGTCGGCCTCTCACGCCGAAAACACGGGTTCGACTCCCGTTGGGACCACCAAGGAATTTTCAACCTGAGCCCCTTGAAAAATAACTACCCTTCGTTTCTTAACAGAAAAGCAATATCACTCTTTTTTGAAAGCATTACCGGCAATTCCAAAAATCTGCATACCCAATCCAAGGCTGAGACAGTCAAGATGGGTACCCAAAAATCCTTCTCCCTGTTTGTGTGCAACGCACAGGCAGATGTTGTTTGCTCCAAAGGAAATTTTTTATTTTTCAGGACGAACTATTAGGTTGAAAGCCCGGAAACAAAATCAACGGCATCGCGAGGGGCAGAACCAGGCCCAAATACCTTTTTTATACCCATATCTATAAGCTGAGGCACATCCCTTGTAGGTATAACCCCTCCTATTATAACAGGTGCGTTTATTTTCCGCTCATTCAAAGCATTTAAAAGGGTGGACGCAATATAGAAGTGCTGCCCCATGGAACTGGTTATACCTATAACATCTGCATCCTCCTCTTCGGCTACCTTGGCAAGTTCTTTGGGATCGCTGAAGTATATGTAAACTACCTCAATGCCAGCATCCTTAAAACCGTTCATTATAGATAAAAGCCCCCGGTCATGTCCATCCAGCGAAAAACGTGCCATTAGAACCTTCATCTTTTCCTTTCTCTGGTCTTTACCCATGGTTTCCTCCCTAAGTAGAATATATCCTGCCTCCACTGACTTCCACTATCGCCTCCATCATCTCCCCTAAAGTACATTTAGCCCTGGCGGCGTCTATAAGTGCAGGCATAAGAATACCTGCCTTTTCTACATTATCGTAATCAGACATAGCCTCTTTTACTCTCTCCAGCGAATCCTTTACCTCAGTGTTATTCCGATTTGCCCTCCATTTTTTTAGCCTGCCGGTGATCTCTGCCTCAATCTCAGGTTGATATATGGTAAATGCAGGCACTTCTTCCTTTTCCTCTATCTTGAACTTGTTCAGACCCACTACTATTCTTTCACCGCTGTCGACCTCCTGACGCCACTTTATGCTCTGTTTCTCCAAAAGCTGGCGGAGCCATCCGTTCTTTATACACTCAAAATAGCCTCCCTTGCTCTCTATCTCAGCCCTAACCTTCTCCGCTTCTTCTTCCACCTTATTCGTAAGGGATTCCAGATAATAAGAACCACCCATGGGGTCTGTCACATGTGGTATCCCTGTCTCATGAAGGACTATCTGGTTTATCCTTATGGCTGTACGAACTGCTTCTTCAGAAGGTAAACCGATAGCCTCGTCGTATGAATTGGTATGCATGGACTGTACACCGCCCAAAACACAGGCCAGCACCTGGAGGGTAGCCCTGGCTATGTTATTGAGAGGCTGCTGAGATGTGAGGGAAGAACCGGCAGTATGAACATGTATCCTGTACTGAAGAGACCTGGGGTCCTTACAACCAAACCTCTCCTTCATTATCTTAGCCCACATCCTCCTCCATGCCCGAAGTTTTGCTATCTCCTCGAAGAAGTCCATGCCTAAGTGAACCTGAGAACTGAATCTGGGGACAAACTCATCGGGCTTCAACCCGGCCTTTATCCCACCTTCCACCAGGTCAACAGCCTTTGAAAGCACAATCCCCAGCTCCTGGGTAGGAGTAATATTCATCTCTCCAAAGACATAGCCACAGAGGTTTGTGTGGTTCCATCTCTTTATGTTTTGACAACTGTATTTTATCAACTCTATCTCCAGTCTGTACTGGGCATCCGGGGTAGGAGCCGGAAGGTTGGTAGTCAAACATCTGTTCCCCAGTCCATTCTGGCTCTGCCCATTGAGCTCCTCAGGCCTATGTCCTCTACCTTCTGCATAAACCACATACATGGCCAGGAATGGGAGGCAGGTAAATCTGATATTATCGGCTACCCGAGTATCAGGAAGATCATAGTCTTTCAGAAGGGTGTGAATATCATCCAGAGTACTTATGTTCACTCCGCCTAATCCTACCATCCCCCGGGCTTTGGGGCTATCAGGATCAAATCCACAATGGGTAGGGGTATCCACGGCAAAGAGGACAGCCGGGGTCTCTCCATAGCCTTTCATGCCTTCTCTTATAAGGTATTTGGTACGCTCCCTTGTCTCTTCACCGGTACCATAACCATGAAGCAACTGTATCATCCACGGCATGTACTGATAGCCAAGTGCCCTATTCCCCCTGGTATAGGGAAAGGCTCCCGGCATCTCCGGCTCGGAATCCTTTACGTCCTCTGGGCTATAAACATAGTTAATGGGTATCCCGGATTCTGAAGTATATTGGGGAGAGCCAAATTTCAGCTTTTTAACATAGATTTCTTCTACCTCCTTTTCCCAATCCTTCATCATCTCATTAACTCTATCAAGGGTCTTCCTGGAAAACATAACCTTACCTCCCCGGAAATTTATTTGTTCAGTATAAACACACTCAATATCTGCAATTCAGACACTGGAGTCAGGACTTTAGGCATCAGACTTTTCTGTAACCGTAAACTGTGAACGGACACCCTTTATCTTCGTGTAATCTCTGTCCATTTCCTTCCCCTAAGTCCAATGTCTGATGTCTATAGTCTACTGTCTGAATCACAGATACAATCTATCAATTATGGAATAATAAATCAAGTGGGAAAATAGACGATTTTAATAGTTTTTATTGACACACGAACCGCCATTTGGTAATTCATTCAATTGAAGGCTATAGATAGACTGAAGGTGGAAGACTGTTAGTCAGCCAGAGGCGGATTCAGCCTTCGGTCTTCAGCCTATCCACCTGAGCAGTTACAATCCTTTTAGGACTCCCATGATAAAAAGCATAAAAGAATCAGAAGGGTACCCGACCACAGGTAAAAAGCTTTGGTGGATAGGCCTGCTTTATTTTGCTGAGGGATTGCCGTTTGGGATACTCATAGATACCTTACCTGTCTATTTCAGGTTAAATGGACTGTCACTCAAAGATATTGGGCTAATGAGTCTGATCTCCCTGCCATGGTCAATAAAATTTCTGTGGGCGCCAGCGGTCGATTTTATTGGTAGACGAAGGTACTGGATCATGGCAGCACAAGCCGGCATGGCATTTTTGACTATCGCTCTAATGGGAATTGACCCTTCCAAACCAGGGGTATTACTTTTCTCATGTATGATTGGCCTGGCAATTCTTTCCGCCACCCAGGATATAGCCATTGATGCCTATTCCATTGAGATATTAGAACAGCGCGAGATGGGAGCAGCCAACGGTATCAGAGTATCCACTTACAGGGTAGCCCTCATCGTTGCAGGTGGCCTGTTAGTGGCCATTGGGGGATGGATTGGCTGGAATATTACCTTTTTTCTTACAGCCCTTTTTTTGGGCTCACTATCCTGTACAAGTCTTTTACTCCCTTCCACCGGTTATAAACGGTCAACCCAAAGCCTAAGAACTATAGTTACCCCTCTCTTTGACCTGCTGAGAAGACCCGGTGTATTATGGGTAGCGATGTTTATTCTTACCTTCAAACTTGGAGATATGGCTATGGGACCTATGGTAAAGCCTTTTTGGGTTGACCGGGGACTTAGCACTACAGAGATCGGGTTTATAACCGGAACATTCGGTATTGTTGCAAGCATTACCGGGGCGCTTGTCGGAGGCAGCTTCACAACAAAATATGGGATATTTCGCGGACTGTGGGTTCTCGGGATATTCCAGGCAGTAAGTAACTTAGGGTATGCAACGGTGGCAACCTATCCCAATACCGGGCATTTAGGAGTCTATCTGGCGTCTATTATAGAATCCTTTTGCGGTGGCCTGGGGACCGCTTCGTTTTTAGCCTTTCTCATGTGTATTTGCAAAAAGGAGTTTGCTGCAACACAATATGCCATTCTGTCAGCCATCTTTGGTCTAACCCGCTCTTTCTCCGGCGCTGCAAGCGGGTGGATGGCCAGTCTCTTTGGATACGACGGATATTTTTTCATTACCTTTTTCTTGGCATTTCCGGCATATCTTATGTTAAAACCGGTAAAAAGGTGGATCGACAGTGCTTATGAGTAGAGAGATGCCTAAAAGTAGCGTCTAGGGGGTCATATCATTCAGGCTTAGGTCATTTTAGTTGGCAATAAGCAATCATTTATGGTATAAAGAAGATAGCTTCGTAAAAAGGCCATCGGTAGATAGGACAAAAATGAGAAAAAATGAGAAAATAACTGTCGGAAGGCGTAGAGTAGTGGTTACCGGCTTGGGAGCAATAACACCTTTGGGAACTGGGGTAGATAAGAGCTGGCAAGCGCTATGCGCAGGAATATCCGGTATCACTCGGATTACCGGTTTCGATCCCAGTAAATTACGCACCCAGATTGCTGGCCAGGTGAAGGACTTCTCTGCTGAAGATTTTGTAGAGAAAAAGCTTGTACGCAAGATGAATCGCTACATCCATTTCGCTTTGGCTGCAGCAGGGATGGCCATGGAGGATTCCCGGTTTAAGATATCTTCCGATAATGAAGAGGCGGTCGGTGTGGTTATAGCCACCACATCCGGTGGAGTTAGTAATTGGGAACAAGGTCATGAACTCTGGCTGAAGGGCATTCCCGAGGGAATCTCGCCCTTCTTGATTCCCAACTTTATGACCAGCATGGCAGCAGGACAGGTAGCTATCCGTTTTGGGGCTAAGGGACCAAATTTTGCTCCCACTACAGCCTGTGCTGCCAGCACCCATGCTATCGGTGATTCGGTCAGGCTCATCCAGCGGGGAGATTGTGATGCTGTCATTGCTGGCGGTTCAGAGTCTGGCATCACCCCTGTAGGAGTTGCTGCGTTAGGGAACATGCGGGCTACCTCCACCAGAAATGATGAACCGGAAAAGGCCAGCCGACCTTTTGATAATGACCGCGATGGTTTCGTGACCGGCGAGGGGGCAGGGATCGTGATCCTGGAGGAGTTTGATTCGGCTCTGGAACGCGGGGCCAGAATCTATGCCGAAGTTCTCGGCTACGGGGCCAATAGTGATGCATACCACATAACCTCGCCTTCAGGTGAAGGCGCAATAAGATGTATGCGATTGGCGCTCAAGGATGCAGGCATTGCCCCCCAAGAAATTGATTATATCAACGCTCATGGCACTTCTACAGTACTCAATGACCGCGTAGAGACCCACGCTATAAAAGAAGTTTTCGGGGAACACAGCCGGAGGCTTGCCATAAGCTCCAACAAATCGATGATAGGTCACCTCTGGGGAGCGGCCGGGGCAGTTGAGGTAATATTCACTATCCTGACCATGAAGGATAGTAATATTCCCCCTACGATCAACTATGAGACCCCGGACCCGGAGTGCGACCTTGACTATGTCCCAAATGTGGCACGGAAAGTAAAGGTAAGAACTGCCCTGTCAAATTCATTTGGCTTCGGTGGTGCCAATGGGGTGCTGGTTCTCAGGGAATTTACTGGAGAGTAGAATCTTCACCATGAAGGAAAGCTACCCCTTTTATAAAAAAATCGTATTTGTTTTGACATTGATCGGCTTCCTTCTAATCGGATTTTATGGGGGATTTTTGGGCACAAAGTCCTGCCAAGCCCTCACAATAGAGGAAGAAAGAGCAATGGGTAAAAAGTTTAAACTTGAGCTGGATAAGCACCTTGAATTGATAAAGGAAACCTCAATCCAAGAATATATTGACCGGGCAGGTAAAAATATCACCTCACAGATAGAAACTAAGATATTCGACTTTAATTTCTATATATATAAATCCTCTGCTCCCAATGCCTTTGCAATTCCTGCCGGTTATATTTATATTAGCACAGGGTTAATTACCCTGGCAGAGAATGAATCTGAATTGGCAGGGGTTTTAAGCCATGAAATCGCCCATGTAATGGCAAGGCATATTGCAGAAAAGATTGAAAAAGAAAGCAAACTAAACATTGGGGCATTAGCAGCTATCCTGGCTGGGGTATTTCTCGGAGGCGGTGGCCAGACAGCTGGAGCAGTAGGGGCATTTTCTATTGCCACAGCTCAGACTCTCTCCTTGAAGTATAGCAGAGAAAACGAAGAAGAGGCTGACCGATTGGGACTCAATTATTTAACAAAAGCCGGTTACGATGGTTCGGGGATGATTGGCTTTTTAAAGAAAATCAAACGGCATCGTTTAGAGTCTTTTCAAGTGCCTCCTTATCTTTTAACCCACCCAGAGGTGGAAAAGAGGATTGACTACCTTGACCTAATGCTAATGAGGTTCCCTAAACATGGGCAATCCGAAAATAATGTTGACAATTTTAGAATTATACAGGCAAAAGTGATAG
>QZJR01000079.1 GCA_003599365.1 Deltaproteobacteria bacterium
ATAAGTACGCTTCACTCCTCGTGATTTGCGTGCCTTGCATCTGGAGCTTTTTACTGTGCCGTCTGATTTTTGACTTTTTACGACTTCATCAAAATTACGCTTCATACATCATTAATCCTCACTGTATTTCAAACTCCTAAAGTCCTTCCCCTCTATTTCAATGATTCTGCATATTTCTACCAACCTTGAAAAGATCCTTTCTCCTACCCGCTCCTGCAAGGTTTCCTGCAAGACTTCCTTCTCATAATTTTTATCCTTGGTTGAAGCCAAAAGATTTTTCGTCGCCCTGGTTCTGGTTACACTCAAGGTAGAATCTCTCCTTGTAGTATAATTAGTGGTAATTATAGTAACCAACTCATTTGAATTGTTGTATCTATTAGAGATTATCTGATCCAGGATGTTGGATTCCCATTCGTTATTTCTGCCCTTCCCCAATTCATCTACAACCAGAACAGGGGCTTTTACAAATGGCTCTATTATTTCTTTATCAGATTTTCCCCCGGAATATCCTTCTTTGATATCTGCCAAGAGATGGAAAAAGTCAACAAACTTACAGCTAACACCCTTTTCCAGGGTTAATTTCTTTATAATACCCACAGCCAAATGGGTTTTACCCACCCCTACCGGTCCCATAAAGAGTAACCCTCTTTCTTGTATAGGATAAGAGTCGACAAACTTTTGAGAATTGGTTCGAGCCTCTTCCTGGGTATGATGACTGATTTGAAAGTCCTCCAGGGTAACTTGGGCAAATTGAGCAGGGATCATGGCCTCGTTAAAAAGCACTGATCTATTTTCTAACATAGTACAGTCACATTTATTGGCATATGTATAGTTATTTTCACCCTTTTTAAAGATGATCCCATCTCCGCCACATTTATCACAAACACTGTAACACCTTTGGCATATTATTGCCCTGGCAAACTTCCCCTTCTGAAAAATCACATACCTTTTGCCCTTACAATTATCACAAACCCGCTTTCCCACTGTTAATCTCCAATCTCAATTTTCAACAATCCATACCTTTCTCTAACAAGAAGATTTCTTAGACTTATAAAAGTCCTTTCATATGCCTCTTGATTCATCTTGATTTTGTGTAAAGACAATTTCTCTTCTGCTTCTTTCATAAGAGCGGTTAAGTCATCAGGTAACATTAATTCAAGGAATTCGTTAATGAAATATTTGTCTATCTTTTCTACTTCTGTATATATAAACAGATAGTTTTCATCTATATTGGAACTTAATTTTAGAGTTCTATCATAAACCGCAGCATATAATTTCCTGACTTTTTCGTCTTTTTCTCTATCGGTAACCCTGGCTATTTTATCAATTAATGTATTTATTTTTCTTAAAATGATTATTTTCTCTTCCAATTCTCCTGCTTGCTTAAAATGGGCTCCGACTTTGCGCCTCTTGTAATTGACGAACTCTTCTTCTACTAAATTTTCACAGTACTTAATCGATTTAGGCAGGGGTTTATTAAGCCCGTAGGTCTTTTTGAAAGATTCGATTCCTCTCTTTATCGCATTGCAGACAATGTTTAAAGGGACCCCTCTCTTCTCCCATGATTTAATTATCTGATAATCTAAAGATGAAAGGGCTGTTCCAATTTTGGTCAGGGACAAAAAATACTGTTCTACACAGTAAAGATAGCTTAAATTGTTCCTGTTTATTAAACTCAACCTTAGTCCCGATAAGATTTTTTCAGTTTGAACTATTTGGCAATACAATGCTGTATATCATCGAATACAACTCGTCTTTAATACAGGTATTATGATACCTTTCTGCCTCTTTGTGTGCCCTTTCGATGAAATCATTCTCAGACATAGAGTCTTCTATAAAGGCTATCAGTTTTTCAGCAAAGTCGATTTCATCGTAGGTCCAGTCAATCCAATTTTCAAGACTTTGAATATATTTTTCTTTTTTGTTCCATTCCATAAGAATACCTCATTTTCTCCTTTTATGTCGCGTACGGGACCGTAATTTTTTGTATTTATGCTTACGTATCTTTTTCCTTCTCTTCTTCACAACACTGCCCATATTCTATTCTCAACTAAGCGGTTCAAACTCTTTAGCCTGAAACCTGCTTACTCGACCTCCTTCCTCTGTAGTATCTTCTATTCTAGCAACAAATCGTTTTTTATATAGGTTCAACAAGCGGGTCCCGCTGGTATTAAGCCCTATTCTTTTAGATTCGGCAAACTCCCGGGTTGTGACTTGCCCTTTACCCATTGCCAATTCTAGGGTAGCCGCCAAATAATTGTTTACTTGGGCGGCTTTCCATCATTTTCTATCAGCCCACGTATGGGTTCCATACCATATGGACTTCCTTCCTGGATAGCCTTGAGTACGCTTCCTCCCCCTGTGAAGAAGTAATACTGGGCATCATCCAGAACGGCCAGATACAACCCGGGACAAAGGTTTTTGAATTCCTGTAACGTATCTCCTCCACCATACAGCTTTCTTGCTTCTCTGTTCTGATCAATGGTTCTATCCAGTACCTCTGATCCGGCTGTAAAATGAGGGGTAAATCCCATCACTGCGTTTACGAAGATAGTCCTGGCATCCCCTATAATGCTTGACACCCTTTTATCCTCGAAGGATTTAGGATCAACATCCAATATGTAACCAATCCTATTTCCTTTTTTAAAATTCCTAATTGATATCGTTCTGTATTTCCCTGGAATCCTTCCTTCCAGGGTATCTGATTCAACCACATAGGGCAATTCTATTATCTTGTGACCCTTCTTGTCGGTCTCAACTAAATCCTCAGCTGCCATAACCTCTGACTCAGGGATACCCTCTATCTGCACCTTATACTTAGCACTTAGAAAGGTATTGTATATGACACCGCCTAGTATAAGGTGGTCTACTTTCTTGTAGATTTCTTTTAATGGCTCTATTTTAGTATCATATTTGGCACCGGCAACAACAGCGACAAAGGGTCTGGTAGGTTCTAATACATAGCTTAGGTTTTTTATCTCCTGCTGCATTAAAAATCCAGCGAATGAGGGCAAATGTTTGGTGATATCGTATGTTGAGGCATGGGCCTGCCAACTCCCAAAGGCATCATTAACATAGACATCTGCTAAGCCTGCAAGTTGTAGGGCAAAGCTCTGCCGAATGTCTCCACCTACCTCTTCTCCTTGAAACCATCTGGTATTTGGAAGATATATACCCCCTATATTTCTATTCCTTAAGTCTTTTATCGCCATATTTATAGATGTATCTATAGCTGGAATCCCTTTTCCGGAATCTATATTGAACTTTGGTATATGAAACTTTATGTGCAGCTTGCGTTCCAGGTATTCTACAATGGGCTCTACAGAATTGCCTGAGGTACAGTTTATCTCTCCTGTTTTTTTGTTACGTGGCCGCCCCACATGGGTCATAAGGATAGGCCGCCCTCCCCTTTCTACGATGTTATAGATTGTACCCAATGTGCTATCTATCCTGTATGGGTCTTTTATGAATCCTCCTTTTACCACATTATGGTCAACCCTTAGCAAAACAACCTTTCCGTCAAGATCCGCATCCTGTATTAAAGGAAGTTTTGTATCCAAGCCACTTTTCATCTTTTTCCCCCACCCACCCACAAAAAAGATAACTATGGGTTAACATTAAGTAGTCCTCTTTTCATATTATCTGTAGTGACTTCCAAAATCAAGAAGATTTTATTGTAGATTCATACACACACAAAACATAGTATCCTTTACCATCAAAGCTTTGCAATCCCGTACCGTACTTTTATTCGATCCCCCAAATTTGTATGAATTGTTCTTGGTCATTATAGTTATCATAAATAAAGTGTTTGACAGTCTAAGCTCAGGTATGTTAAAAAATGCTGAACAGTTACCTTTCTTAAAGGCGCTGACAACAGAATTTTATCTATAAGTTTACCGGTAGAGAGGTATATACTGCATTGTCAGATACGGACGGGATAGAAATAAATAGAGGAGACCCTAAATGAAAAATAAATTCGCTATTGGGATTCTATTTTTAACATTATTTGTGTTTGCGATGTTAGTCAGTTGTAGTAAAAGTATAGAGACCTATTATCCTCTAAAGGAAGGAATGACATGGGAATATCAGAACACTTTCGGTTCACATCCCATCAAGGGTGCTGAGAAAACGATTATTACTAACCTTGCCTCGCAAAAGTTAAAAGGCAAAAAAGTAACGCCGCAAAAAGTGGAAATAGGAGGCCAAAGTCACCTTTCTTTTCTGACTGAAGATGCAGATGGTTTATACGAATTTACAGAACAACAACCGGTATCTGTGGGGCAAGAAAAGAAATCCTCTCCGTTTTATATTATAAAATATCCTATTAAGGCAGGGACAACATGGGAGCGTATGACCAAGACGTCTCTTAGTAACGTTCCTGTTACGCTAAAATATACTATTGAAAGTATAGATGAGAATGTGACAGTTCCTGCCGGTACGTTCAAGGGATGTGTTAAGGTCAATGGTGTTGGTGACACAAAGACAAATTTTAACATCTTTGGTGGCACAATTATTATTACTATTACTGTAGAGCATTACTCTTGGTATGCTCCCAAAGTTGGTCTCGTTAAATCAATTATAAAGGAAAAGAGCAGTCATATCTATGAAGCAGGGAAATGGGATATGACTATGCAGTTGGAATCGTTTAAAAAATCGAAATGAAGCCAAGTAAAATAATTGTTTAACACCTTTTTTATAAATACATTGCCCTGAATTTGATGGACTTTTTACAAAGCCATCAAATTTCCTTTGCCAGGATAATTGCCTCTGCTATCTCCCTCATGGACCTACGGGTGTTCATACTCTGTTTCTGTATTCTGTGAAATGCATCTTCGCCTGAAAGGCCTCGATCGCGTATCAGTATATCTTTAGCTCGTTCCACCAATTTACGGGTTTCTAATTCCTCTTGAATCACTCTGGTTTTGACCATTAATTCTGTATTCTCAATGGCTATAGCCGACTGATTGGCCACAGTGGTCAAAACATTTACATCTGTTTCAGAGAATCTATATGGAGTTGATTTATAGCAGTTTATTACCCCTATTACTCTATCCTTTACACGCATTGGGACACTTAGCATAGAGACCAATCCCTCTTTTTTGGCAAGTTCTTTCTCTTTATACCTAGGTTCCTTCTGTACATCCATGATCACAGCCGGTTTATTCTTTTTGGCAACATACCCAACTATTCCCTCACCCAGTTTTAAACTTCTCTCCTTTAAATATTCCTTGCTCATGCTTTGAGTTGCCCTGATCTTCAACACCTTCTCTTTTTCATCAATCAGCCATAAAGAACATACTTTTGAGTTCATAACCTCTGCTGTGACTACCACTATCAACCGCAGTATGTCTTCCAGGTAAAGATCAGAGGTAATTGCCTCGCTGATCTTCAGAAGAGCCTCTATCTGTTTGATATATGATACATTAGACTTTACTGGCATACTCGTTTACCCGTGGCACTTAATCTTTCAGCCTTTTCCCCTAAGAATCTGTTAAGACTCTACTTTTTAACTCTTCCACTCATCTGGTTCACCAGTTGTGATACCGGCACCACTTCTATCCCTTTTGCCTTCAACTCTGGTATCATCTGTTCCAATGCTTTAATCGTAGCTGGGTAGGGATGGCCGATACCTATGGCAGAACCATTCTTCAAGGAGAGTTTGGCCAGTTTGTCAATCTGGGCATTGATTGATTTGAGGTCTTGATTATTATCCAGGAAAATATTGCGCTCCGCAACCTTTATGCCCATCTCCTTAGCTACGGAATAACCAACAGTATTTTTCGATGTCCTGCTGTCAAGGAAGAACAGGTCTCTCTTTTCAAGCTCATTGAGAACAACCCTCATCTTTTCTTCATCTTCAGTAAATTTGGATCCCATGTGGTTATTTACACCCTTTATAAAGGGAACCGACCCTATGTCTGCCCCCAGTTTTTTTAGTAAATCTTCATTGTTCATTGCCAAAAGAAGGGCACCATTGCCCGGGTTTTTTTGGGGATATTCGTAGGGTTCCATGGGCAGATGAAGCATTACATCTCTCCCCATAGTGTGGGCTTTCTGAGCTAAGGATTTAGAGTATGGTCCATGGGGAAAGATAGAAAAGGTCAAAGGGGCATCAATTTTCAGCAGTTCCTCTGCATTACCATTATTATAGCCTAAATCGTCAATGACTATTGCCACTTTATAAGCCCCGTGAGGGGTTATTTCTCTAGAAATAACGTCCTCAGGTTTGTGGTCTTTTCTTATGGGAACATTTTTGGGGAGTTTCTTAGGGACAACTTCCGGAGGCTTTGCAGGAGGATATGCCTCGTATTCCATTTTATGCTTGGTGTACAGCAGAATGACAGCGATCACCAAGACCACTAATAAGGAAGTTAAACTCAATAAAGCAATTCGAGAAGGAGTTTTCTTTTTATTGTGTCTTTTTTTCGATCTACTTTTTCTCCTCATTTTTCTTTTTTCAGCCATAGGAAGTAGAACTCCCCTTCTTTTTTTGGTTTCTCTCTTATATAGGCATTGTCAATGGCCAAGTTAATTCCCCACCTTCGCATTCTTCCCGAAAACATACCAGCTCTTTAATAGTTCCAATGCTCTATCTAATTGGGCATCTTCAGATGTTTTATCTTCTTTTACCTCCTTTAAAGCATCTTCTTTTTCTTTCCCTTCTGTGGTGCTCTCAAAATGCCGATCCAGGTCCTTCTCTCTGAGAAATCGTATCTTTCTCTCCTCTTCAGTCCCTGAAGGTATCCTATCTGGAACAACTATGTCAGGCGTAATACCCTTTGCTTGAATAGACCTTCCTTTAGGTGTATAGTATCTGCCAATGGTTAATTTAAGACCGGAGCCATCCTCTAAAGAATATATTGACTGAACGGTTGCCTTTCCAAAGGTTTGAACCCCTAAAATAAGGGCTCTTCCGTGATCTTGTAGTGCTCCAGCAACAATTTCTGACGCACTGGCGCTACCGGCATTAACAAGGACTATTATTGGGTAATCACGGGGTTTTTTAATCCCATGAGCCTTATATTCCTTTCTGCTCCCTTTTGCTCTTTCCTCGGTATAGGTAATGATACCGGAGTCAAGGAATTCATCAGAAACCTTAAGCGCCTGGTCAAATGGACCTCCAGGGTTGTTTCTCAGATCTAATATTAAACCTTTAATGCTATTTTTCTCTGTCTCTAATTTGTTGAGGGCATCTTTTAGCTCATTTGATGTCTTGTCTTGAAAACTTTTAATCCTGATATACCCATAACCCTCTTCAAGAACTTTATATTTTACACTCTCGATTTTAATAACAGCGCGGGTTATTGTAAAATCCTTCGGTCCCGATAGCCCCTTCCGCAGTATCGAGATAGTTATCTGGGTTCCCGCAGGCCCACGCATCAACTTCACAGCATCCATTAAACCCATATCCTTGGTGGGTTTTCCATTAATTTTGACAATATAATCCCCGGCCTTTATCCCAGCCCGATAAGCAGGGGTATCCTCTATGGGAGATATAACCATAAGAGTACCTTCTTGCTTGGTAATCTCGATTCCTAACCCTCCGAATACCCCTCTTGTTTCCAGTTTCATTTCTTTAAATACGTCAGGAGGCATAAAAGAAGAATGGGGGTCTAGGGCTTCTAACATTCCATTTATAGCACCATGAAGTAGTTTTTCAGTATCGATCTCTTCTACATAATTTTTTTGAACAATAGACAAAACATCTGTAAACATCTTGAGTTTTTCATAAGTCTCCTTATTTACAGCCGATACCCTGTGCATCCATCCAAGACTCATTACAAACCCTAATACCAAAACCATGGATATGATTAACACCAATTTTTTATTTTTCTTGGTTCTAAAGAGCATGTTTCCCTCCTGAACTATAATAAATGGTGAAAGAAAGTTGTCATTGCGTGGACCAGCAGCGATATGGCAATCCCTTCAAATTGCTTTGTTCTGCTCTCAATGACAACCTATGGAAAGTCAACTTATTTGCACATTGCTATTAAACGATCTCAGTGCCTTACCCAATTCCTCTATATCATTCAAGTATTCATTCTTCAATTCTTCAAAAGTCTCTGAATTCCATCCAGACTCCACAAGCTCAACAGACTTTAAGAAAAAATCCAGATTTCTTGAGGAAAATTCTTTTTTCAACTCTGTATATTCTCTTGCAAGATTACTGTCAAGATTCTTCAGGTTATAGTGGCTAATCCATATATCTATATCTAGAAGAAACCTATCCAAATCCGCCATTATTCTTCGAATTGGCGATAAACTCCTTGCAAGGTTTTCTATGCCAGGCTCTGCATACCTGTACAAAAACCCCCGCTTGTATTCGTTCTTGGAGATTATCATACCCTCTTCTTCCAGCTTCTTAAATATTCCTACACCAGGATAAAGCTCCATTCGGTTTGAGAAGTGCTGAAAAAAACACGCATGGTTTATCTTCTCCAGGAATTCGGCATTTATGCGTAGGTCATCAAGGGTAGCGTATGGATGAAACATAATAAATCCGAGATGGAGAACAATATTGTGTTCCGCAAGGATTCTGGCTATGCGATAATGCTGCTCTAGAACAGTCTTTTTGTTAAAGAACTTCAATGTTTCAGGTGAAGCGCTTTCTATCCCGACAATGATCCGTTCCAGACCAGCTTCTTTCAAAAGGGGGAGTAACGATTCACACCCGATTAGAGATTCTGCTGTACACAGGATTCTAAACTTAAGTTCCAAACCCCTGGAGATCATACCGTCTGCTATTTGTTTTATCCGCTTTCTCCCAGCTTCACCAGGTCCAATAAAATTATCCTCAGCAAAGAGAACTGTCTTAACGTCGAGTTCCCCTTGAAGATATGTCAACTCCTCCAGTACATTCTCTGCTGATCGTGCCCGCCAGAGATGTCCTTCCTGCAGTCTTTCAAATGGTGGAATACTGCAGAAACTACACTCTGCTGCACATCCTCTACTGCTCATAACTCTTGCAACAGGAGATTCCCCTTTTTGGAGTTGCGATTTAAGGGCGTCACGGGCAGGAAAGGGGATTGAATCCAAATCCATAATCTTTTTACGAGGTGGGTTCTTACAAATAGTGCCGTTCTTACCTTTGAAATACACACCTAGAGTACCCTGTAGTGATAACCCCAACCGCAATCTATCAGCCAGGTCAAGGATGGTAAGTTCGCCCTCCCCCCTTATTACTGAATCGAAACTCGATTCTTTAATCAAAAGCCGCTCGGCCAGGAACGTAGCATGGTGTCCCCCCAAACATATATGGATCCTGCTATCAGCTTCTTTTAAACGGTTGCTTATGTGAATAGCATCTTCCATGGTTGCAACAGTAGGAGAAAATCCTACTATGGATGGAGAAAAATCTAGAATTTCTCGAACGGCTTCCTGGTTAGATAGATATCTAGTTGCTGCATCAATGATTAATAGATCATATCCATGCTTACGCAGCACTGATGTTAAATAGCCAATGCCTATGTGTTCCAGAGTAAAGCTTGATCCGGCAAATTGACAGGGTATGCGAGTCTTCAAATTGACAAATACTATTCGAAAATCTTTACCTTCTTTACTCATCTATCACTGGTCTTTAACTTGTTAATCAACTTACTATTGAAAAATTCCCTTTTTCATTACCTAGAACAGATTTTTTGATCCACCGTAGGCGGATTTACCCTAAAGGAAATTTTTCATTTTCAGGGCTTACGTTGTTTAAACCTGAGCTAATGAAACTAATCGAACCAATCAAACGTTTTTTAGATTCTAATCCTTGCCCGTCTCAGGAAGTCATAAGTTATTAAGTTAACATACTCCACCGCTAACTGCAAGAACTAAATACCTGAAACTTGGAGATTTAACCGTCCTCTCCGTCTTCCGCTCCGGTGATGCCTTTCGATTACAAACAGAACAGAGGCGATTAGGTTTGCTATCTCTTTCAAGTTCAACATTAACCTCTATAGATTCTTTAGAATAAGAAATTTGCTTGAGTTTACACCATATATAACCTAAAATACCTTTGGGGATTGTTGCTGACATACGATCACTTCTTTCTTGTGAATAGTTTGTTTGGATAATTTCCTATTCTTTCAAAAGAAATGTATGTTTTGCAATCCCTATTTCCTCATTAATTCAACTGTATATTTTGGGAGAAAAACCGAAATTTTTTGATGTACCCTTTTAACAGGAGGTAGAACAATGGTTCAGAGTTATGTAGACAACAGGATACTTAGCTATACAAAAAACATTCACGCCGGCGCAGAAAACCTGGATAACGGGAACACG
>QZJR01000013.1 GCA_003599365.1 Deltaproteobacteria bacterium
AGCGAAGCAATCTATAACTTATTGATATTATTTGAGATTGCTTCGTCGCTTTGCTCCTCGCAATGACCGGCATGGACTTTTTACGAAGCCGTCAACCTTGAACCGTGAACCATGGAACGTTGAACCTCCTAAGAAACTTGAAGCGCAAATTTCTTTCATTTATAACCCTAATGCGAAGCGTTGGGGTCATTTGCTGAGTAGTTACCCTCTATTTTATATTCAACATATGCCCCATTTTCTTCTTCTTTGTTTCCAAATACTTAATGTTGTTATCATTAGGCTTAGTCTCAATGGGCACCCTCTCTGTAACTACCAGCCCGTACCCCTCTATCCCCTTAATCTTTTTAGGGTTATTTGTCATCTGTCTCATCTTTCTTACCCCTAAATCACGAAGGATCTGTGCCCCTACACCATAATCTCTAAGATCGGGCTTAAAGCCAAGCCGCTCATTGGCCTGAACAGTATCCAAACCCTGATCCTGAAGCTCATAGGCTCTAAGCTTATTAATCAGCCCGATACCCCTTCCCTCTTGATGCATATAAACAATAACACCTTTGCCTTCCTCTTCAATCATCCTCATAGCAGTGTGGAGTTGTTCCCCGCAGTCACACCTCTGGGAACCAAAGACATCACCTGTTAAACACTCGGAATGAACCCTTACCAAAATCTCGTCTTCCGGGTTAATATCTCCTTTAACCAGCGCAAGATGCTGGTGACTATCTACGTCATTTTCATATGCAACAGCCTTGAATTCTCCACCATATAAGGTAGGTATACGCGTCTCTGCAACTCTCCTAACAAGACCCTCGTTTTGCAATCGATATTCAATTATACCGGCAATTGTAACAATTCTTAAACCATGTTTTTCAGCAAATATCTCTAAATCCGGCATCCTTGCCATGGTTCCATCGTCTTTCATTATCTCACAGATCACACCGGCAGGTATTAAGCCGGACAGTCTGGTCAAATCAACCGAACCCTCTGTCTGGCCTGTTCTTACCAGCACCCCACCATTTCTTGCGATAATAGGGAAGATATGACCGGGTCGAGCGAGATCCTGAGGTTTTGTCTTTTTGTCTATAGCAGTTAAGATTGTCATAGCCCTATCTGCGGCAGAAATACCGGTAGTAACCCCGCACCTTGCTTCAATAGAAACTGTAAATGCAGTATTAAAATGAGAGGTGTTATCCGTCACCATAGGAGACAGATGTAATTCCTTCGCCCTTTCTTCATTTAATGTCAGGCATATAAGCCCTCTTCCATATCTGGCCATAAAGTTGACAGCATCAGGGGTTATCTTCTCCGCTGCTATCATTAAGTCTCCTTCATTTTCCCGATCCTCATCATCAACAAGGATTATCATCTTTCCCTTTTTTATATCCTCAATTGCTTCTTTGATTGTACTTAATGCCATTTAAGACCCCCCTTAAGTTTGTAAGTCGTGAATCGTAAATAGAAAAACGACTTACGACTTACGATTCACGACTTACTAAAAACCATGTTTACTAAGAAACTCCCTATTAATTTTGCTATCTCCCTCTCTTTTGACTTGTCCTTTATCCAAGAACTTCTCTACATACTTTCCGATTATATCATTTTCAATATTGACACTGTCGCCAACTTTTTTATTGCTTAAGGTAGTGTGCCCGGCTGTATGGGGGATTATATTCACACCAAACTCATCATCTGTACAATCATTCACAGTTAAACTGATACCATCAATGGCCACAGAACCCTTCTCAATTATATACTTCATTATATCTTTAGAAGCCGATATTTTCATCTTCGTGGAATTTACATCTCTGGAACCCCCCTTAATCTTTCCAATACCATCAACATGACCCAAAACAAGGTGCCCACCCAATCGGTCTGAAATACGCATGGCTCTCTCTAAATTTACCTTTTGTCCTTCCTTTATCTCCCTAAGAGTGGCTCTCTGTAAGGTCTCAGGTGAAACCTCCGCTCTAAATCCTTTTGACAACAGTTCCACAATAGTCAGACAAACGCCATCCACAGAGACACTATCACCGGTTTTTGTTTCAGTAAAATCCAGGTTACACTCTATAAGGACATTCATATAACTGCCTTTTTTATCAATCTTCTTTATGGTACCTACATCTTCTATCAATCCGGTAAACATATTACCCCTTATTCACATAGCCTTCAACTAAAATATCGTCTCCCAGTCTTCTAACCCTGATATTCTTTAGATTAACGGCATCATGAAGCTTCTCAACGCCTTTGCCACCCACCATACCTAATGCATCTGCCCCCCCTATGATCTTGGGAGCATAAAAAAATAAAACTTTGTCCACAATGCAGCTATCAAGAGAAGAGGCATTTATCTCAGCGCCACCCTCAATAAGAAGGCTGGTAATCTCCAGTTTGCCAAGCTCATACATAAGCTCCCTCAAATCAACCCTATTGTCTTTGGAACGGACAATAAGTACCCTTGCCCCTAATTCCTCTAATTTTTTTATCTTCTCCTTAGGCGCCAATTCAGTGGTGACAATAATGGTCCCCGCCTCGGATTCAGGGTTTAAAACCTTTGCCCGAAGCATTATCCTCAACTTGCTGTCAACGACTATCCTTACAGGATCTTTACCCTTCCTGCCATTTAAACGGGCAGTAAGCTCAGGATCATCTGCCATAATCGTACCGATCCCTACCAAAATCCCGTCTACCTCGTCCCGCAACCTGTGCAAAAAAGCCCTGGACTTTTCATTGGTAATCCATCTGGTATCTCCAACCCTGGTAGCAATCTTGCCATCTAAACTGGCCGCTGATTTGAGAATCACAAATGGCCTTTTTTCAGTTATATACTTTATATATGTCTCATTTAATCTCTGACATTCCTCTCTCAGTATGCCTGTTTGCACATATATTCCATTATCCTTCAGGCATTGAATACCCCTGCCTGCCACAACTTCGTTGGGGTCTTCCATCCCAACAAACACCCTTTTAATTCCGCTATCAATAATCGTTTTGGTACATGGAGGAGTTCTTCCATAATGATTACATGGTTCCATGTTAATATACAGTTCTCCTCCTCTGGCCTTACCCCCCGCGTTATTTATGGCATTAATCTCGGCATGAGGCTCCCCTGCTTTTTGGTGGAAACCCTTACCAACAATATCATCCTCCTTAACCACCAAAGCCCCTACCAAAGGATTGGGGCTTGTTCTGCCTCGGGCCTTTTTAGCCAGCCTAATGGCTAATCTCATGTACTCTTCTTTATTCATACCTCTCAAAACTCACTCTTTCTTGGTTTCCTTCTGTCCCCCAAGGAGTTCACGGACTTCTACCATAAAATCGCTTACATCCTTGAATTGACGGTAAACTGAAGCGAATCTGACGTAAGCCACTGCATCTAAGTCATGCAATGCTCTCATCACCCTCTCACCGATATCCGAGCACTTTATCTCTTTTTCACCGCTGTCTTGAAATTCTCGCTCTATTTCATCAACCACATTTTCAATCGCATTAATGCTTACCGGACGTTTCTCACATGCCCTTTTAATCCCGTTAAATATCTTGGTTCGGTCAAAAGGTTCCCTACGTCCATCCTTCTTAACTACCGATGGAAGAACCTCTTCAACCCTTTCATAGGTCGTAAACCTTTCTTTACAATCCAAACACTCTCTTCGACGTCTTATGATATTACCGTCTTTGCTAAGCCTTGAATCTATAACCCTGTTGTCAAGATTGGAGCAAAAGGGACATTTCATAATTTGGTTCTTCTCCCATTTAGTTGCAAAAAAGGATTCGAATCCGCCAAAGGCGGAAAGGTTTGAGGCAACCACAAGGGATTGCCCCTACTCCTTGACCCCTTGAACCCTTATGTTATAGATATTTTCTGTTGTAAAAAAGCCTTTTTACTATTATATTGTTTTTATTGCATAATATTTAAGAATACCGGGGTTGTCAAATATTATTTTGTCAATCTAAGGGTAACCTAATTAAGGCTTCGTTTGGTGTTGTTATGAAAAAAAGTGACTCTCGGCATATAATCAATGAATTGAGAGAAAAGATCAATTATCATAATTACCGTTACTATGTATTGGATGACCCTGAGATATCCGATGCTGAGTTCGATAAGTTGATGAGGCAACTGGAAAATTTCGAAAAAGAATTCCCTGAATTGACTACCCCTGACTCCCCCACTCAAAGAGTAGGGGCACCCCCCCTGAATGAGTTTGTGCCGGTTAAACATTCCCTCCCTATGCTCAGTCTGACCAATGCTATGAATGAAGAAGAGGTAAAAGGGTTCGACCAGAGAATAAAAAAGCTTTTGAACACTACGGAAGATATTGACTACATTGCGGAACCTAAAGTGGATGGCGTAGCAGTGGAGCTTGTATATGAACAGGGGAGGCTCACTGTAGGATCTACCAGAGGAGACGGAGTCGTTGGAGAGGGGGTTACCCAGAACCTTAAAACCATAAGGTCTATTCCTTTGAGGCTTATTGGTAAAGAAAAAAAAATCCCGGAATTGCTGGAGGTGCGGGGAGAGGTTTACCTGGGAACAGAAGATTTTCAAGAACTCAACAGAAGGAGAGAAGAGAAAGGAGAACCGCTTTTTGCCAATCCCAGAAATGCTGCAGCAGGCTCTCTGCGTCAGCTGGACTCAAATATAACCGCTCAAAGACCCCTTGATATATTCTGTCATGGAATTGGGAGTGTCCTTGGCATATCCTTCGACACCCATATCGAAATCCTGAAGGCATTTGATGAATGGGGTCTAAAGGTGATACCCTACATCAGAATATGCAGAAATCTTGAAGATATTATCAACTATTATACGGAGATGACTGAAAAAAGAGACGATCTGGGATATGAGATAGACGGCATTGTTTTAAAGGTCAACAGTCTCAGATTACAGGACAGACTGGGAACAGTATCAAGGAGCCCCCGTTGGGCAGTGGCATATAAGTTTGAACCTAAACAGGAAACCACCAGGATTAAGGATATTGTGGTGCAGGTGGGAAGGACAGGTGCCCTGACACCGGTAGCAATAATGGAACCGGTCAGGTTAGGAGGGGTTGAGGTTAGCAGAGCAACCCTGCACAATCAGGATGAGATTGCAAAGAAGGATATAAGGATTGGAGATACGGTAATTGTCCAGCGGGCGGGAGATGTCATACCAGAGGTAGTTAAGGTAATCGAAACAAAACGCACAGGGGAGGAAAAAAGATTCACTATGCCGGAACTATGCCCTGTCTGTGGTGCCGGGGTCTTCAGACCTGAAGATGAGGCTGTTCACAGATGTCTGGGGCTTTCCTGTCCTGCAAAGCTCAAAGAAACCATCAAGCATTTTGCCTCAAAAAGGGCCATGGATATTGACGGGTTAGGAGACAAGCTGGTTGCCCAATTGACAGATAAGGGGTTCGTAAAGGATGCGGCTGACCTGTATTCCCTTTCTAAGGAAGACCTTATGGGACTTGAGAGGATGGCTGAAAAGTCCGTTCAAAACCTTTTAGAATCCATTGAAAAGAGCAAAGAAACAGCCATGGAAAGACTGCTTTATGCCCTGGGGATAAGGCACGTGGGTGAACATATCAGCAAGATTTTGACAAACAATTTTAAAGATATGGAAAGTCTGATAAATGCGACTGAAGATACACTAACCCATACCCATGGGATTGGGGCTAAAATAGCAAAGAGCATTGTTAAATTCTTTGAACAAAAAGATAACCTTAGAGTGATAGACAGGTTAAAACAGGCAGGGTTAAGATACCCTGAAATCAAACCCCGGAAAGAAAACAAATTGGAAGGAATGACCTTTGTTTTCACAGGAGCACTAGGTTTGTTTACAAGAGACGAAGCAAAAAAAATGGTAGAAGAATTAGGGGGAAAGGTTGCATCTGCTGTAAGCAAGAGCACTACCTATGTTGTAATTGGAGAAGACCCGGGTTCCAAGGCTGATAAGGCAAGGGCTTTAGGTGTTAATATCATAACTGAAGATGAATTTAAGAAGCACTTAAACAAGCATTAAAATTAAAACCGGACGAAAGGTTTATGGTGGTCGAAAGGCTCATAAAGAGCCTTGATGAGCCAGACAGATATCTGGATGCGATATGGGTAGGAGAAACAGAAAAGAGGCTCAATGCCTATCGTGCAGGTAATCTGGCAGGAATCCCTATGGAGGAAATCTTCAATGAAGAATAATGAAGGTCATTTTTTCGAAATATGCCAAGCAAGAACTTGATGACGCCACTCAACATACAGTTTATCTTAACATGGAACTGCGCCCACCTGGAAACGCTGAAATCTCAATCGGAATTAAATCAGTTTGCAAATCAAAAGGAAAAGGCGCTAATAGGTTATGTTCCATTAAGTGTGAGGTAGTGCTATAACCGCACACAGATACCCCTTTCTCTCAGGTATTCCTTTGCCTCACGAATAGTATATTCTCTGTAATGGAAGATGGAAGCAGCTAAAACGGCATCGGCATTCCCACCCATAAGGGCATCATATAGGTGTTCCAGAGTGCCTGCCCCTCCAGAGGCTATTACCGGAATGTCTATAAGATCAGAGACATCCCTCGTCAGTTCAATATCATAACCATTCTTGGTACCATCACAATCCATACTGGTAAGCAGTATCTCTCCTGCCCCCATCCCCTCCATTTCTTTTACCCATTCCAGTGTATCTATACCTGTTGGTTTTCTGCCGCCATGGGTATATACTTCCCATCCCCCATTTCCCGTCCTCTTTGCATCTACCGCTACAACAATACACTGGCTTCCAAACATTTCAGCTGCCTCTCTTACAAAGCCCGGGTTATTCACGGCAGCGGTATTTATAGAGACCTTGTCTGCACCGGCATTGAGCAGATTGCGGATATCCTCAAGATTCCGAATCCCGCCACCAACGGTAAGGGGCATAAATACCTCTTCTGCTGTCCTCTCCACTACAGTGAGAATTATATCTCGCTTCTCATGAGAGGCGGTGATATCCAGAAAGGTAAGTTCATCTGCTCCTTGCTGGTCATACACCCTGGCATTTTCAACAGGGTCGCCTGCATCTCTGAGACTAACGAAGTTTATCCCTTTAACTACACGGCCATCCTTGACATCCAGACAGGGTATTATCCTTTTAGCTAACATCGGTAACTTCTTATCCTCTTATCCCGTAAGCCGTAAATCGTAAGTCGTAAATGGGGCTTTTATTTTTATTCCAATTACGATTCACGAGTTAATTTTATGGCATCTTCCAATCTAAGGGAGTTCGTATAGATAGCCCTTCCAACTATAACCCCAGAAACCCCGTATTCTTCTATCTTCATAAGATCCTCGATATCACCGATGGTATTCACTCCACCCGATGCTATAACGGGAACGGTCACAGATTGAGCCAGCTTCTTTGTACTCTCTATATTTGGGCCTGTCTGCATTCCGTCCCTTTTAATATCAGTAAAAATAAAGGCTGTAACACCAAAACCTTCAACTTCTTTTGCTGCATCTACTGCCTTCTTTTTGGTAACCTCAGTCCAACCCCTGATAGCGACCCTTCCGCCATTTGCATCAATACCAACCAGGATTCTCCCCGGGTACAGCTGGCAGGCTTGTTTTATCAAATCGGGGGCTTCAAGTGCCATCGTCCCCATGATAACCCTGCTTACACCAATTGAGATGTACCGGTTAATGGTAGCAAGGTCTCTTATTCCACCGCCAAGCTGGATGGGAACGTTTATTGATTTGGCTATCTTCTCTATAACCTCTGTGTTCTTTGGACTGCCTGCAATGGATCCGTCCAGATCTACAATATGTATTAATTCAGCCCCTCTATCCTCCCATCTCATAGCTGTCTCAGCAGGATCATTGGAAAAGACGGTAACTTTATCCATATGGCCCTGAATAAGGCGAACGCATTTTCCCTCTTTTAAATCAATGGCCGGTATAATAATCATACAATTTAATCCATACTATTTTCTTCTTAGTCCGGGGAATTTTTTCAACACCTCTTCAACACCCTGTTCAGCCAGCTCATCCGCAGTTAACCACTTGCTTCCTATTTTGAGAAAAGCATATAGTTTGAGCACATTTTCACTGAGAGATTTTTGGGTTTCGTCAAAGGAACCTTCCCAGATACTGTTATCCTCTTTTAGACTGATGAGGTGCACTTCGAACGCTAATGATGCCGGCCTATTAACGGAATAAGCATATCCTTCGCGCTCTCGGTAACGAAATACAAAACCTACTAAAACGGCATCTGCATTGAGTTCTTTTCCGACCTGGACCGCCATCTTAAGATGGGAGGTTTTTAAATCGTCATATAGTGCCTTAGAGACAGCCCCCTCTGCTTGATCTATGGGTAATACTGTGTAAACCTTTAAGGCGTTTAGCCTCTGATAGAATAGCTGAGTAAGTCTTTTTTCAGCATTTGGTATAATCTCCCCACTTCTAAATAAGTTTCCACATATTGGGCAGCTAACACCCCCCCCTTTTTTTGTTTCTTGTAGTATTGTTTGAAATGGTATTATGGCAATTGTATTAATGCCGGGTATCTTTTCAACGGCAGGTTGAGGAGACTTCGCAGCTCTCAATTGTGTACACCCCATCATTGTGAGGCTTGCCAAAATAACCATTAATTTTATGAAAGGCGATATACACCTTTTGTTTATGTCCATCCTGCCCATTTCAACGTTAGAAAAGCGCATGGGGCCACCTCTATTTTAATTCAATGAAGTTTTTCAAAATCTGTAATCCTAATCTTTGGCTCTTTTCAGGATGAAACTGCATGGCAATGATGTTATCCTTCCAGATGCTGGATGTGAAGTCGATTCCATGAGTTGTTGTGGTTGATATTATATTCTCGTCTTCGGGGACAACATAGAACGAATGTACAAAATACAAATATGAACCGTCGTCAATGTGTTCATAAACAGGCGCCCTTTTTCTGAACTTCAAAGAATTCCACCCCATGTGTGGGACCTTTAATCTTACCTTGGGCATTGGGTTATTACTGTCAGTACCTGTAAGATTGGTTGGAAAGCGTATCACTCTTCCTTTGATGATATTCAACCCCTTTGGGTTACCAAACTCTTCGCTTTCTGTGAATAAAATCTGTAGACCCAAACATATCCCCAGAAAAGGTTTGCCTGCTTCGATAGCTCTGTATATAGAATCCACAAGTCCTAGCTTTTCCAGATTGTTCATGCATTTTGCAAATGCTCCCACACCCGGCAATATCACTGAAGAGGCATCTAAAACCTGCTCTGGAGTATTGGCTATGATTGCCCTGCTGCCAATCTTTTCCAATGCCTTTTGGACACTTCTAAGGTTTCCCATCCCATAATCTATTACAGCAATCAACCTTTTACTCATCTACAACTTACCCTTTGTGGACATCACCCCTTCTATTCTCCTGTCAATGGTGGTGGCTTTATCTAGCGCCCGGCCAAATGCCTTAAAGACAGCTTCAATTGTATGATGGGTGTCCTTACCATACATCACATTGATATGTAATGTTATTCCGGCGCTGCTGCTAAATGCCCTGAAGAATTCCCATATCAATTCTGTGTCAAATTCACCTGTTTTACCTTTCTTCAGTTTACTGTTATAAACCAGAAAAGGTCTGTCCGAGATATCCAGTACAACTGATGCCATAGCCTCAACCATGGGTACCGATGCTTCACCGTATCTTACGATTCCATCCTTCTTCCCCAATGCCTGCTTAAATCCTTCACCCAGGCATATGCCCACATCCTCTACGGTGTGATGTGAATCTACATTGGTATCACCCCTGGCCTTAATCTTTAAATCAAAGAAGCCATGTTTGGACATCAAGGACAACATATGATCCATAAATGGGACAGAGGTGTCTACCTCATATTGCCCCGAACCATCGATGTTGATATCTATTTTAATATCTGTTTCTGAAGTTTTCCTTTGAACCGTGGCTTTTCTTTTCATTATAATCCTCTGCTTATATAGATTTTTGGCTCTTTCTCATTTCAAGTGGGTAATGTCCTTTCTCTCAATGGAAGCCGTTTCAAATACTTTCCCCTCCCTTGAGAGGCTGTGTCATAATTCAGGAAATGTGCAATTTTCCGATTTTTTACTCCACTTTAACCTAAAATTCGTACTTATTATGGGATAATCAATGCAAATATTGTTCATTTTTAACCTTTCACCTCCACTTTTCAACT
>QZJR01000103.1 GCA_003599365.1 Deltaproteobacteria bacterium
ATGGATATTGTCCCGGAGGACCAATATCCCTGTCGTAATCAATATGGGCAATATCCTCTGGAGTATATACCTCCTTCACCGGGATTCCAGAGGAAGTAGTATTCTCGGTCGCTTTTTCACGATACATATCGGTAATCTCTTTAGTGCTAAGCATTGGACCCCCTTTGATAAATAACTTCTAACTACTCAGGCACAAAGTGGCAAAAAATAAAGACTATAGACTAATAGGCTGTAGCCTATACATTGTGCCTTTGCTGCTCTGTGCCTCTGTGCCTACCTGAATAGTTACAATAACTTCAACGATAAGATATTCTTTTACTTTGCAACCTTTACCCACCCACTTATAGGAACCATTCTACCCTTTTCTACATCGGCCTTGAAAAGCCTGCAATACTCTCCTGCCTTGTGGTTAGTCGGAGTGTAAGTGATAGGGGCTGATAGACCATTGGTATCAAAATCTCTTAAGCTTTCCATGGCTTCTACCATGTTCTCAGGAGTCAAGTCTTTGCCTGCTCGCTTCATGGCTTCAGCAAAGATCATAGACATAACCCACCCCTGAATATAGTACCTATTCCTCATTTTAGGGTCACCTGGTTCATATTTCAATGTTACGTTCCTCAATTCTGCCATTGCTGGCGTATCATCATACCAGGAGTTGAAGGTATGCGACCCAATGTAATCTTTCGCAGCACTACCCGCTGCCTTAACGATATCCTCATCACAGGAATAATAGTCTCCTAACATCCTGGCACCCATCTTATACTTCTTTGTCTCCCTGATGAAGGCAATAGAGGTTGTTATATCCAGATGAACGATAACATAATCGGCCTTTGCCCTTTTGATATTCAGTATCGTTGTGCTGGCATCTACTGCCCCCACCGGCATAATCTCTACATCTACCAGATTAAGGCCATGGTGTTTTAGTCTTTCCTTGGCAGCAGCCAGGCCTACCTTGCCGTACTCAATCTCCAGGGTAACAAAGGCTATCCTTGGGTCTTTAGCCTTGAGATCCTTCACTATATAGTCTATCAATATCGTAATCTGATCCTGATAACTGGCACAGGGAATGAATATGTATCGCTTCTTTTCAACAGGAGTAATCACAGTCTCTGACAGGCTTGCGGTAATAGTCGGGACCTTCTCCTTCAGTATCTGGGGAGTTAGAGCAAGGGTCTGCCCTGTTCCGGGTAAAAAGATAGCAAATGCATTGTCTCTATAGATAAGCTTTTTAAAGCCGGCTACAGCCCCGGGTATGGCGAAACGACAATCATGAATAATCGGATCTATCTTTCTCCCATTAATCCCCCCCTTTTCGTTTATATATCTAAAGAAATTTCTAGCACCTCCAGTTAGAGCCAATGCCCCCTCAAGCGGAGCGATCGGGCCTGTCATAGGCATTATTATGCCAATGGTTATGGCCTTATCAGTCACACCCCTGACTTCTCCACCGTAAGAGGGGGCACTCATAAAAAGAACCAAAAGTGAAAACACTATTGCTGCCGTTATCAAAAGACTATGCTTCCTCATAACATACCTCCATTCTTAAGTGTTGTGCTTAGCACTGCTTCACTCTTCGAAGCAGTGCTAAGCAAGGACTTGAATCTTCAAAAAACCGGCATTTCCTATATTATATAGGATAGTCAGTAAATAGATGCCGATATAAGCGCTGTGGATACACCTCCCATGATTTCACTGGGAGATGAGTTACCGGTTTTCACATTTCTCTACAGAAATGTCACTCTTTTGCCCCTCTCCAATCTGTAATTGGGACGAACCTGAGATTATCCACATCAGCCTTGTATATCCTGCTGTTGTTAACTACTTTGTGGTTATCTGGGGCAAGATTGACAACTCCACATATTCCCTGTGTATCAAAGTTTTTTATCTTTTCCCATCCTTTTACCAGTGTTTCACTATTCAGATTTCTCCCTGCATTCTTTAAACCCTCACAGAGTATCATTGAAATTAACCAACCCTGCACATAGTTTTCATCTCGATACCCCGAACCGGGGTTGTATTTTTTGTCAATCTTCCTTAGTTGAACCATTCCAGGGGTGTTGTCGATAGGAGATCCCAATCCATTGATTCCCATCAGTCCATTGGCCGCACTTCGAGTCATCTCTATCAGCTTTCCAACAACTGCATACTGCATAGCTATAATCTGACTATTAAAGCCGAATTTTTTTGCATCCCTTAAAACAGCTGCCGTATTGGCTAGATAACCATGAATAATGACATAATCCGGCCTAGCACTCTTTAATAGGAGTACCTGTGAGGTCATGTCAAGACCGGCTACGGGTATGATTACTTCACTGAGTGAAGCATTATACTTTTTTACCAAATTCC
Source organism: Deltaproteobacteria bacterium (assembly GCA_003599365.1). Classification (GTDB taxonomy): domain Bacteria; phylum Desulfobacterota; class UBA8473; order UBA8473; family UBA8473; genus UBA8473. The sequence continues at coordinate 2,347 of QZJR01000103.1, forward strand.
TAACCAGATGTAAAACCGGTATACTTGATGGGGATTCCATGTAGACAAGCGTTATTTTAGGACGGTCTACTTTAAGGTCATTCCACAGATAGTCGAATAACACTTTTATCTGGTCTTCATAAAATGGGAGAGCAGTGAAAATATATTTTCTAGCCGGAGTAAAGTATGCTACGTCGTTCGTCACGGCAATCGAAGGTATCTTTTCCTTCTCAATGAGGGGAATGATAGCACGAGTTGGCCCAACTGCGGATGCTGCTCCTGAAAATGCAAATACCTTATCGTTATAGACGAGTTTTTTGAAAGCGGCCAATGCTAACGGGCTAGAATACCTATCGTCCTCTGTGATAATTTTGATTTTTCTGCCATGTATCCCTCCCTGGTCATTTATAAATTGGATGTATGTTCGGATTCCTGAAATTATGCCATGCCAAACATCAGCAGCAGGACCGGTCAAGTCCCCTATCGTGCCTATCTTTATTGTTCCATCTGTTACCCCCCTCACCTCTTCAGCATAAGAGGGTATGCTCCCCAAAAGAATCATGACTGAAACCAATGTAATCATTCTTAAAAAAACATGCCTTCTTTTCATGACGTTCTCCTTTTTTATGAGTACGTATTGTGACTGGTTCTTTTTATTAATAAGTCTCTTTTCCTTCACCTCCTCTTTACAAAACTCCGTAAACTCTACCCTTAATGCTTCCCGCTCAGGTGTAAACCTGAAGTCCATTTTCATTCCCCCTTTCCCTATGCGATCTACCCTACCTTCTCCTTCTTCCGTCTATAGTCTCAAATAGTGCCTGAAGCCTTATATCTATCTGAGAATCTGAAATCATTGCAGGATCAATCATATCGGCCTCAATGACGACTCCAGGGATTCCGTACCTCTTATCCAGGGCATCTACCACATCCATCTGGGATAGATTCCACATCCTGCATGACTTGGAGGAAAACATGACCAGCCCATCAATTGAATACTCCTCTATCAAACCACCTATAAACTCGACAGATTCCTTTGGAGCCATATTCTTGGCCAGGCCTTTCTCTCCATACATCCAATCTGCGACTGTTTCAAGGGGATGTTCAGTGTCGAGGAGCTCGGGATGGGGGAACATCTCCCAGGGGTACCTTCCACACAGACAGACAGCCCCATTCGGGGTAAACTTGCGCATGAATTTACCCAAAAATGCCCATGGTATCCATCCATCCCAGTATATACGATACTTTTCTCCATCCGGGGCCATCGCTGGAATCCCCTTTTCCTTCCTTTCCCGCAGTTCTTTTAAGAGTTTCTCATAAAAGGGGACACTTTCCGGGTCTCCCATCATATAGATAACAGGTGCCATGCTCACGGCATAATCCCAGAGTGTCCAGTAAACAGGTTTTGTCTTAAAAAACTCCCAACATTCATTTCTGATGGTGGCCGCCTTTTTGAGTACGCTGATGATTTCGCTCAGCCTATCATAGTCGAAGGGTTTCCCACATACCTCCTCGAGGTTTGGAATAACATTCTCTTTGATTTGCCTGTAAACGAATTCTCTCAGTCTGGGCCGATCTTCCTTTTCGAAGATAAATGGAAGCTCAAGAGGAGAAACACGAATACCCATCCTTCGATAAAAGCTCTCAGAATAATGAGACTGCTCCGTACAATAACGCCCCGCCACCAGCAGATCAGGCAAGGGAAGTATCGCCTCTGGCTTCTTTATCGGTATCTCCTTCTTGACAGCTTCGACCATACCCATGTGAAGACGATGATACGAGCATGTCTCAGGAAGCTCCCCGCTCGCCTCGGCCAACTTCATCAGCTCATCCGCCGCCCCTATTCCACCACAGTATGCTGCATAACCGGCCATAAAGTGGCACTTCATGCCCATGGCATAGGGAAATACGAAACTGGGGCCTGATGCCCATGCTACTTTCTCTCCTCTCTCCTTGGCTGCCCTCAGTTCGGCCCAGTGCCTGTCCACCATCGGTCTCATATCATTAGTTGCTGCAAGCCTGTTTATTTTGTATTCTACTCCCATTATACACCTCCCAATGTCTCTGCGAATGACTGCAACCTGGTCTTTACACCTTCCAGAGACATAATCTCGTGTTCCATCTCTATCATAACCTCAGGCACACTCTCTTCCATCATCTTACTCTTGAAATCAGGATAATAACAGGTGTGAGGAGGACAGTACTTTACCCGAATACTGATAATACCTTTGGCATTATTGGCCTTCATCTGCTTTATGGCCTCATCACCCCAATGGATGTCCCAAACCCCCTTTGTGGGACATAGTGGGATTTTGGTAAGATAACGATCAGCAAGGGCCTCTATCGGGTTGCCATTAATATTTGCCTTATTTGCAAAGTATCTTGAACCAATGTATAGATCATCGTCAGGAATAACCATCCCCATATCCTCTATCATGTCAAGGATGTCAAACTGCAAGGTCTGACAGAGACAACCAACCGGGATAACCTTAACCCTGTCTCCTTTGCTTTCCACAGTCTTTTTCTCCATGCCCTTAATGAGTTCTTCCAGCAATTCATTATGGTCTTCCTTGGGCATCAACATGCTGGACCATACTATCTGCATTACCTCTCTTGCCTTTAATATCCCCGGCCTTTCTCTCCTTATCTCATAGACCCTCTCCAGGAGACTGCGGTTCTCATTATATATATCAATACTCCTCTTGAGATCATCATCGCTTATCTTCTTGCCAGTAAAGTCCTCTAATGATGTCTTGAAGGATTGCAGGTCATCCAATAGAAATGATCTTACCCCATCCCCCGGATAGATGGGAGGCAGGTACAGAATCTTCATATATGCAGGTTTTACGTTTCTCTCTATGATGAGGGGAAACTCTCCAACCTGCAAACACTGTCTTACGTGGAAGACCATCCCATCCATAAAACCCAGTTTCCCTCTTACGGCATCATCAACGAAGCTCCTTACAATGCCACAGTCATAAGCCGGCACATGGGCATGCCCCCACGTCACAGATTCATTGCCTCTCCATATCACTACCGGAATCAGATCGGCTGCGTGGACTATCTCTTCCGGCACGTACATGGGGAAACACCCGATGATTCTCTTTCCTGTGCGATCCTTAAGCCCGGCAACATAGGCATAGGGATCCGATGTAACTTCTGCAATCTTACTCAATACTTTCTGCATATTGCACCCCCTTATAAACTTTGATTCTTCAGCGGCTCTCAACCTATCCTGATCACTATTGAGCCCAAAAGCACCGCCATACTCTCCATAGAGCTTGCACAAGTAAGCAGTTAATTCAGCTAATATCTGTGGTTTTTCATCATCAGTCCTTTTTCTTTACTCATTTGCTCTGAGCGAGAGCCTGATCTATTACCTTGCGTTTTCCTACCCAATCTCACTACCATTATTCCCCCTTCGGCAAATTCTCATTTGCATATCGAAAAGTTTCCTACCTCCCACCATCCTTCCTCCCTACCATGTCACCTTCGTCCCGGTACTCCATGGCATCGTTTGAGATGCAGGGTAATCAGCCCCCCAGCACCTAACCCTTCTTCGGTGGCATAGGGTTCACTAGATTAGCGGCAAGCGTCCTCGGCATTAGTTTTGCCAACTCATCTACCGTCCATCGTCCATCTTTATAGATGGTTTTTATCTCAGACATAATACTATAGAGCCATACCTTCCCGCCGGCAACCCCTATAACTTGCCCGTTTATGTTGGCTGCTTCCTCTGTGGCCAGATATGCCACCACCGGGCCTATATCATCCGGGTTTGGCAACGGCCAGGTGATCCCCAGGCTTTCCAGATCAAAGCCCTCTGCTTTTCGCCTTTGAATGATCTCTTCGGTGACCAGCGCCGCCATTCGGGTAGATGCTGCGGGCATAAAACAATTCGATGTTATCCCATATTTTCCTAATTCCAGAGCGCAGGCTCGAGTAAACCCGAATATGCCGGCTTTAGCGGCACAGTAGTTCGAGTGTCCCATGTCTCCTACAAGGCCGGCTGCCGAGGTGCAGTTGATTATTCGGCCACTCCTCTGCTGCCTCATCAATTGGGAAGCAAACTTTGTGGTATTAAAGGTTCCTTTGAGGTGGCAGGCAAGCACTACATCCCAATCATCTTCAGCCATATTGAAAACCATCTTCCCACGGTCATTGCCGGCAACATTCACCAGAATGTCTATCTTGCCGAAGTTATCTACGGCTGCCTTGATCATTTTCTCCGCATCAGCGAAACTCGCCACACTGCCGTAGCTAGCCACAGCCTTCCCACCACTTCCCGTTATCTCCTTGACGACTTCATCCGCCGGCGAACGGGAAGCCCCCGTCCCATCCGACTCACCTCCCAGGTCGTTGACTACCACCTGAGCCCCTTCATCTGCCAGCGCCAGAGCGATACCGCGCCCTATTCCTCGCCCTGCCCCAGTGACCACTGCCGATTTTCCCTCTAATCTCTTACCCATCTCAATGCCCTCCTTCATGGACCACCTTTATAGGTCTATACAAATTGTTTCTTTTTATAAGTGTCTAAAGTGTGCTAAAGTTAATAAATAACCCTCGGTGCTATGGATATATCCTTACCGCCGGTCTCAAAACGTACCACTAAAGATAAACTGATTACAATCTACTTTATATTTAGCCTTAGTCCTGAATTATTTCAAACATCACTCCATTGAAAAACTTAGGATGGATAAATCCAAATTTGTGACCTTCATGAACATTTGGGGATTTATCGATTAACTTAACACCTTTCTCAGCAAAATCCTTCCATTCCTTATCTATGTCGTCAGTCTTTAAAGCGATATGGTGTAATCCTTCCCCCTTGGCATCAATAAATTTGCCTATCACACCGTCTGGTCTGGTAGGACTCATAAGTTCAAAATCAACATCCCCGATCCTACACATGCAAAACTTCATACCATAAGGATCAAAGGTTATTGTCTCTCCCGCTTTAGCCCCTAAAACCTCTGTATAAAGTTTAATTGCATTTTCCAAATCCTTCACGACCACACCTACCTCTAATATTTTTTCGATTGCCATAACGATCTCCCTCCTTTGATAGTTAAAAGTTAAATTGTAATGTTGAAACTATCGCCCTTTGGGCGGGCAGCATTGTATAACTTCACGTTCCTTTGTTGCCATTAGAGAGCATAAGCATGGCATTAAAACATTGTCATCCCGCCACTTACGCTAATATGCTGACCAGTTATGTAATCAGCCTCCTCTGAGCATAGATACATGACCATACTGGCTATCTCGTCCGGTCTTGCCAATCTCTTTTTCGGAACACCCTGTATCATCTTGTCGATAATCTTTCCTAAACCCTGTGTTGCAGGTGTGTCTACTGTTCCAGGTGCAACACAGTTGACATTAATCCCGAAACGAGCCAACTCACCGGCAATTGTCCTGGAAAAACCGGCAATGGCGGCTTTATTGCCAGAGTAAACTGACTGCCTGGGGGTGCTTATCTTAGATGCATCAGAGGTGATACTAACAATCTTACCACTATTTTGCTTGATCATATGAGGAATAACCGCATGGCAGCAATTAAGAACTCCCAACCAGTCCACTCCTATTTCCCTTTCCCATTCATCTGGGTCTGTTTCATAAAAGTATTTAAAGGACATGCCGGTAACCAAAGCTGCATTGTTTACCAATATGTCTATTTTGCCAAGTTCATCCATCACCTTTTTTACCATACTTAATACTTCTTCTCTTTTTGATACGTCTGTCTTAATAGCCAACGCCTTGCCTCCCTCATTCTTTATCTCCACGGCAACCTTCTGACCTGCGTCACTTCTGAGTTCAGCAATGATGGATGTGGCTCCCTCTTTTGCAAAGCAATGACTGATTGAACGACCTATCCCGGAGCCTGCCCCTGTTACAATAACCACTTTGTCAGCAAACTTCATTTTTACCTCCTGATATAATGTTCACTATGACTTAGGTCATATGAACAGATTTAAAATAAAGATAAGTTATTAACATGCTGGCCAATTTAATCCTGAATAGCCTGGAAGCTACCAGTCGGCCTGCCAAACTGGACATAAAAGTACATTTAGCCCAATAGCACCCTTGCCACAGCGTTTCTCTGAATCTGATTTGTACCTTCAAAAAGCTGGAGGCCATTTGCGTCTCTCATCATTCTTTCAACCGGATACTCCTCACTGTATCCATACCCTCCCAGGATATCAACAGCCCGGCTAGCTACGTTCATGGCCACATCAGTACAATAACACTTTGCCATCGTGGCAAGCTTCATAGACTCCTTTGTATGATCCCTAACAACCGCTGCCGCCCTGTATACCAGATGCCTCGCCGTCTCTGTCATAATGGCCATATCTGCCAACATATGGCTTATAGCCTGAAACTCCCCTATAGGTTTCCCAAACTGAACCCTTTCCTTTGCGTAGTGTAGAGCATAATCCAATGCCCCCTGGGCTGTTCCGACACCTGAAGCACCGGACAAAGTACGACCCTCATCCATAACCCTAACCTCTGTTTACAACAAATTGGACTCCATTAGGGCTTCCGCCATCCAGTAAGGGGAATAAATATCCCTTTGTCGATATCTGCCTTGTACATCCTGGAATAACTATTGGCATTATGACTCTTTGATGTATACGTAACAGGGCCACTTATCCCACCGAAATCCACTTCTCTGAAGGTCTCGAGAGCATCAACCAGGGTCTCGGCGTTCAAATCCCTCCCCGCCATCTTCAATCCCTCAACATAGATGCTAGATAAAAGCCATCCCGTGGCATACATTTTAGAGTATTCTTTAATCCATTGCTTCTCTGTCCCAGGGTGGTATTTCAAGGTTATATCCCTCATCCTTGCAATACCCGGCACATCCTCATACCACGAACTGTAACAGGAGTTGCCGTAATACGTTATATCCGATCCTTCCAGTATCTTGATGGCTTCCTCTGTGCACGCGGCATAGCAACCTATATAATTGGTCTTAAATCTGTATTTCCTTGAATCCTTGAAAAATGTCACAACATTTATCATGACTCCCTGATTTATAACATAGTCAGGCTTTGCCCTCTTAAGGTTCATGATGATAGAGGTGGCATCAACATCGCCCACGTTAAGCACTTCTTCGGTCACCAGCTTAATCCCATAGCGTTTTGCACTCTCCCTTGCTGCATCTCTCGCCGTTTTTCCATATTCATTATCCGGATAGACAAAGGCTATCCTTGGGTCCTTTAACTTTAGGTCATTCATAAGATAATTGAACACCACGGCCTGTTGATCACTATAGAGGGATACCATAGTGAAGTTGTAACGCTTGAAGGGCTCAACAATCTTATCGCCAGTTGTAACGCTTATGATCGGTATCTTCTCTTTTTCAGCCTGCCCCATGAGGGCAACCATCTGTGAACTTCCAGATGGCCCCTGAAGGTAAAGCACCTTATCCCTAAAAACGAGCTTTTTGAATGCTGCCATAGCAGCCGGGACCAGGTAGCGATCATCCTCCACTACCATCTTTACCTTCCTGCCGTTGATACCTCCGCTATCATTGACGTACTTGTAATATGTTTTTATAGCATTATAGATTGGATAGGCATTGGCGGCGGCCCCACTTAAGTCAATCATTAGCCCCATATTTATAGTATCGTCCGTAACACCTCTCACCTCTTTGGCATACCCAGAAAAGCTCGATAAAAACAATACTATAGTGAAACAGACATGCCTCAAAGAGACACAAAGAATAAGGAAAATGTCTTTGCGAGGAGTTCGCCATAGGCGAACGACGAAGCAAACTCAAAGGATGGGAT
>QZJR01000076.1 GCA_003599365.1 Deltaproteobacteria bacterium
AATCCCTGATAAAATAATTAGAAAACAAACACTTGAACCCTTGAACCCTCGAATCCTGGACCCCTTTCTCCCAACTAATTGGGAGAAGAACCAAATATTCTAACTGTGGAAACATGATTGAATTGAGCGCCATGACGGATTAAGATTTCACAGGCTTCCCAGACGGATAAAATCCTCCGGCTGTAAAAATCTCTCTTCACTGATGCCTAAACCTTCTTCGATTAAATCCAGGACAACTCCTTTTTCTTCAGGGAGTTTATAACCATCATAGTCCTGTTTTAATAAATGGATAAGATTTTCAGTCCCTGTCCGATAAGCAGGGTTCCTGAAGTGGTCGAAACAAATCCTGCCGGTCACATCCAGCTCATCTACCATTATTTTCATCTCTTCCAGGCACTCATGGGGTGAAAGGAGCTCCAATTCATTCTTTTCGTACGCATCCAACAGGGGAGTGCCAGGCAAAGGGGTAAAGGGTCTTGATCGTATGAAATCAGGATTTATCTTGTTTAACACGTTTGCAGTATTCACGGCATGCTGTTTAGACATTGTCCTTCCACCCAGTCCAGGCATTATATATTCTGAAAGTTCTATACCGGCTCCCATCACCTTTCTTCCTGCAAGGATATGCTCCTCTGCCGTTACCCCTTTCTTGATCTTCCATAACAACTCATCATCCCCTGTCTCCAATCCTATATGCAATCTCGACAGACCTGCCTGACGCAGTTGCTCTAGTTCCTCCGGGTTCTTTTTAAAGATGGTCTTCGCCCTGGCATAAGAGGTTATCCTGTTCAGAGTGGGGAACTTCTCCTTTAAATATCCGATAATTTCAACCGATTGGGGAGTGGGAATTACAATAGAATCAGCATCCTGCAAAAACACTGTCCTTGCCCCAGAATGCAGCCAGTTAAACACATTGACAAAACTGTGATTGTTGTTGAGCTGGGGGATACTTCTTATAAGGGCGGCACCTACTGCATTGTTTATATCCCCAGCATAGCCCAAATCCCAGGACAGCTTCTTTATCTCGTCACAGATGGCACTCACCGTATCAATATCGGCTTTAACATCATCTACTGACCTCTTCTTGAATTTCTCATGATTATATGGTCTGCCATAGCAGAAGGCGCAGTGATTCCAGGGGCAATTCCTGGCAACCCTTATCAGCAGAGAATAGCTTCCACCTTCACTTGGTGGACGTATGGGCCCCATTTCAAAGGAAAGTTCGGCAAGTTTACTATGATGAATTAGCATTTTCTATACCACCACTAACGAGATTTCTTCGGGCTTCTCAAAATTCTTCATCCATCATCTTCTTTGACGCCTCCTGGCCAATTATTCCGTCGGCGCTGCCGGTTAAGCTGAAGTAATCTTCAAACTTTTTATCTTGAGGCCATCCCACAAAACAATCAACCTTATCCCTATCGGGGTTTACAAGCCACATCATAAAAGAGTGATTCTTAACTGTAAACCACCATTCTTCTTCCCTGATTAGGAATGCAAGGAAAAAATACTCGCTCACCGGCGGAAGTATTAAGGCATAATCCACCTTGCTGCCCAAAACACACTTGGCAGCGGCCAGCTCTCTGAATCCCTCTATTGCCTCGCTAATATCTTTCTTTATCACCCCTATTACTTCGTGTTTCTTGTTCCCTTCTTTCCTCTCCACATGAATATCAGGCAGGGCAAAACCGATATACTTCGGCTGCAGGATAGTATATCCTACGTACTTCAGGAAATCCTCTACTCCCTTCTTAATCTCTTCTTTTGTAAACCTCTCTTCTTTTTCCTCATACATATTCAACATCCTCCCACAATTGTATCAAATACAAATTATATCCAGTGTCTTTTATCTTATTTAAGCTAACCTTATCAGATAAGTCAAATAAAAAAAATCTTTTGTATTACTAGCACAAATAAAATCGAACAGGCACAATAAACAACCCCACCCATAGCTAACATCGTTAAGAAATATCTTTGGGTTAACCCATGCACACCTTACTTATACCGAACAGTATTGAGGTTATCCCTGTCCTTTATTTCCGGTTGGATATTGACGAATGTGGTTGTCCATTTTTTCTGGATATCATTCCAAAAGTGATGTTATCCAGCTAATTTGGTATGGATAACAATACGATTTCAGCAAAATGTCAACTTTCATTTGTAATTTTCTGTAATTATATGGTATTATTCAGAAAACTATATACTAATTTGTTATCTGTCATAGGCAACGAGGATAAGAGCAAGAGCAATTGACCATATTTGTCTTTGGGTTTGTTCCCTTTCAGAATCTAAGGGATACTATGAAAGGGTATTCGGTGTTGTTTGTCGCCCGAGGAATGGCGACCCTAAGACTCTCGTTGTCGAATCAGAAAGCATTCATTTCTTTATCAGTGAAAATGAGGGGGACGATACCTTTATCTCAAAGCAACATCTATCTCTTGAGGTAGAGTCACTCGTGGAAATTACTGAACATCTAAGGAACCTGGGCATCACGGACTATGTGGTGGGGGAGGTTAGTTTCTTTTCCCACAGAAACTATAAGTGGTGTGAATGGCGTGATCCAGATGGCATACGTTTGGAATGTATCGAATTGACATGAGGCTGCGCTAGTGAGATTCAGATAACAAATCAATACCTTTAGGCAAAAAGCGGGAAAAGAGGGAAAAGAGAGGGAAAAGAGAGACGACCTTAAATAATTAAATATCCACACTGTTTAATAATGTTATTTACGAATTTAAGGTCGTCCCCCAAATCCCCCCCATATCTGCCGGTGCGACGGTGAGTCAATTCATTACGGCTGAGAATGCGGTTGATGGTGCGAAGTGAGGGTAAAGACATGACACCGAATTCTTCCATCTCCCGGCGAATGGCTTGGGCGCCACAGAACAGATCACGGTTGTAAAGATTGAGACGCACCATCTTGACGATCTCTTCGATCTCCTTCGGTGTGCGAGATGTAACGCTTAGGGGTCGCCTTGACTGGCTCTCGCTCCAAGAATTGTCATCCGCAATGTGCCGCTCAACCCATTTATACAACCACGCTTTTTAGCGACAGAGTGAAGCGCAGATTGATTCCGGCTTTTCACCGTTGAGAAAACGCTGCACTGCCCAGGTTCGTTCTTGCTGAATTTCATCCTTCATGAACACCTCCTAAATGGTTTTTGGTGTTCATGAGAATGACAGGAGGCTATTCGATTTTCAAAGAACAAAGTCTACGATGTCATGGCACATTTTTTTGTCCACGATGTCGTGGCACTCAACAACTACTTATTAAGGTCGTTCACTATAATGTATATGGAATCTAAAGTAGCGGACATAGGATTGCATCATGTCAAAAAACCTGTACTCGAGAGCGGAAAAGGGAATTTTTCAGTGTGGACTATTTATCCGGTCAGGTAATATAAAATGTTGAAAAAAGTTGTAGAAAAAGGAGAAACTTTTCACTGGGCATGGGTCATCCTGGCAACCTGCTTTGTCAATCTCTTTATCAACTATTCTGTCCGCCTCGGATACGGAGTTGTTCTTCCAGAGATGATCCGCACTCTGGGTTTCGATCGAACTGCCGGCGGATCTATCTATAATTCCTACCTCTTCTCCTATATCGCACTGACCCCCCTTACCGGTTATCTGACTGACAGACTTGGGGCACGTCGTGTGATTACAGTCTGCTGTCTCATCCTTAGCATTGGTGTCCTCCTGATGGGAATGGCAAAAACCCTCTGGATGGCCTGCCTCTTTTACGCCATAGCCGGCCTTGGTGCTACGGGAATGTGGACACCGGTAATTACCGTAGTTCAGCGATGGTTCTCTCCTAACCGCAGAGGGCTGGCTCTTGGCATACTCTCTACAGGATACGGGCTTGGGTTCGCAACCATGGGGGCAGCCTTTCCATGGATAGTGCTCCATTTCAACTGGCGCTATGGCTGGTATTTTTTAGGAGCCGGCGCGCTGGTGATGGTGATAGTTAATGGTCTGTTACTCAGAAGCGACCCCAAGAACTACGGGTACTTGCCCTGGGGGCAGAAAGAAACATCCCAAGTCAACACCATAGACGTGTTGGCACAACAACCCAGGGGCGGATCCCTTACCGTTATTTTGAAGAACAGCAGGTTCTGGCTTATAGGGTTCTCCTATTTTTGCATATCTTACAGCCTTTACGGCATTACTACTTTTATGGTGGACTATGCCAAATATCAGATTGGACTGTCTCTGGAAAAGGCAAGCTTTCTGGCCACGGTGCACGGTATTTGTCAGGTGGCAGGAGTTTTAACGATCCTGCCCCTGTCCGACTATATCGGTCGAAAAAGGACTATCATTATTTCCAACTCCTTTATCGCTGCCTTTATGGCTGGAATCCTCTTCACCGGAGATTCATGGGTAATGCTGTACGCCCTTGTGGGTGGGGTGGCAATTTTTTACGGAGCAACATTTCCCATCTATGGGGCATGTGCAGGGGACTATTTCCCAAGGGAAATGATGGGTACCGTTATAGGGGCATGGACGCCCTTTTATGGTCTGGGTGCCATCCTGGTTCACTGGGTTACCGGTATACTTCGGGACAGAACAGGTACCTATGATTATGCCTTCATGATTAGTGCCGCTATGTCCGCTATGGCGCTTTTGTTGATTTTATTGGTTAGAAAAAATGGCAGGGGGCAGAGGGAGGGTTAATTCTTATCCAACAATATGGCGAACGTATCCCCGGGCAGCCCGTTCCCATGAGAAACTGTGCCTGATATGGTTTATCCCTTCTGCCAGCATCCTGTAATACAGTTCAGGGGTATCTCTATAGACTCGAACAGCATCTATGATGCTGAGCATAAGCTCATGGGCCATTGATCGAAAAAGAGGGTATCTCTTTCGCTGTTCAACCCGGTCTAACCCTCTGCCCTTTATGTCATATTCGGCAGCGTTAATTCCTCTCCAATCATCAACAGTAGATCCTATGTTGTCTCTCTCTCGGAACAGGATTCCGGTGGGTGTGGCCGAAGCAGTGTGCCAGCGCTCGCTCCTAACCTGGACAGCTCGGGTGAAAGATGAGGCAGATCGAAGGGGAACAATTTGCTGGACTATCCCTCCAGTAGCACGACCAATCCCCACAGTTCCATTCAAATAGAATTCGTTAGCCATTCCGAACGGCTCATATAGTGATGGCATGACCCCATAGGTAGCTCCCTGGAGAGTAGCGAAAAAGCCCTCTTGAAACAAAAAGGGAAGCACAAGGACACTTTCAGAAAATCTTTCCGACATCTTTTTCAAGAAGGACAAACCATCCAACCCCTCATCTCCCGGGATTGGAAAGAATAAAAATCGTGCCTCTCCCCCTTTTTCCAGAAACTCTGTAATCCCACTCGCTGCAATATCATAACCCTTCTGGCGGGGGTCATCCCGTCCTGCCATGACAAACCATGGAGAGTCATCTCGCCCGAACCTTTTAAGGTCACCCCAGATAGGCTTTTCCTTTGAAGGGGGAAATTCATCCAGTGACTTAAGGGCTTCCTTTTTTCTTGTATTCTTCCATTTCTGCACCGGAGCGAAATTGCCTCTCACCATTTCAGCTAATATGCCTTCATTAATCGCAAGGCTTGCAAAAAGACCGTTGTCAACCCCCAAAAGCCTTGGTTTCAGAATGTCTTTGAGATGGGGTGCCATAACTTCAGCCTGGAGAGGATCTTCCGTTAGGTCCAGGGCGAATTGACTTGATACAGTGAATACAGGCCGTTCGACAAGGGGCAGTGCCCGTTGCAGTACGGTTTCACCCGGGCAAGAAGCAGGATCAATCCCCACCTGTGAAAGGTCAGCGTTTGTAACTCCGCTGTCATAGCTGTTGTGAAGTGTTAGATATAACTCGTGATCCTTGCCCTGGATTGCCAGGGCTAGGGCTGTGGTTGCCGCTTCCCAATCCTGTATCAGGACTTTCCAATGGGCTGTCTGATCTGTGCTGTCAAGTATGCGGGCTACAGTTGCACCGAAAAACAGGGAATCCCTAAGTAGATTCCTTGAAACTTCTCCTTGTGTCTCCCCTACATCATACGGATGGCGTCTTCCTGCAAAGAACCGGCTATCCACTGGTTTTAAGAAGTGCCATGCCCACTGGTATCGATTATCATTGTATCGATAGACCTCTACAGGGACATTTTCATTATCAAATGGAACATCAATGTTAGCCATGAGTTTGATCTTGTTATCAAGGGAAGATGTCTTCTCAATTTTGTAATGGAATGGTGTTATGACAATCGTATCCAGACCGGAGGCTTTTTGAACATAGCCGGGTAAACGCCCCATCACTGCAGCAATCCCTCCGCAGGGAGCAAAGGGAGTCTCATATGTAACAAAGACCAGTTTCACAGACATCTGCTCTACCCCCATAACCTGCCACTTCAGGCATTGTCAGCCTCCACAGCTTTCAGAAGCTTAATATATATGTCTGGAATACTATAGAGGACGCGGTTCCAAGATGGGATTTGTGTATCCTCGCGTTTTTCTCCTATCTCTTTCCATGTAGTCCACAGGAATTCGTGAAAATACCATGCCGTGAGCTCTTCTTCATGACGATCAAAAACCAGGTCATTCACTTCTGCATCGTCGCTGTATTGCTTAATGAATTTGAGGGCATTCTGATAATAGGTTTGCCTCACCATTTCTACGAACGCATCATCAAGGACAACTCCATTAGAGCGCATATAATTAAAATAAAATTTAGCGATATCTATTACCATGCGGTGAAGCCCTTTCGTCCTGTCGTCAGGCGAGAGAACCTGATGCTTGTGTTCGTAATTGGAAATAAGATCAATCTGGGCGATCTTTCGAGGGATAACCCTGTGGTAGACCTCCGAGAGGGTGCTTACCTCGAGTCCCCAATCGTAGGCAATATTTATCCCTCGAGCCAGGCGCGCGGTGAAACTAAACTCACCGGCTAAGGGATAATTAAAGGTCCGGTGGTAGGCGAAGAAAGATTCCAATTCGCGGTATCCACGGTCGTGCATGATCTGTTTCATGATATCCACAAAGGGTATCACAAAGAGACGCGTGACTCGTCCTTTCATGGTTCGTTCTGTCGGAGATATTCTGGGGTAATATCCTTTGCAAAACTCAAAGTCGTTGTTAGGATTTACTGTGGGTTCAATGAGTCTTCCCAAAAGGAGTCGGTTATATGTAAGAATATCACAATCATGAAGGGCTATCACATCGCTGTCCTCTCGGGCAAAGAGATAACCCAGGGCAAGCCATACTGACTGTCCTTTCCCCTGGACACCGGTAGGGATTTTTCTTTCACTGATATCACTTAGTATATTTTGAATACGCAGACCATCGACCCAGATGATTTTGACATCCCTCTCAGGTGTAATAAGTCGTCCAAAGTATTCTTTTGCCTCTTTGAATTTGCTTTCCTCTATGGCATCTCCCAGAGCCACTACCACACTGTTGAGGTAGCGAACCTTCTGGATTTCATCCACTATTAGGTCAAGAACCTGGGGATTCAGCATCTCAGAATAAAGACACGGAAGAAGAAGGCTGATCCTGATATGGCGGGAATACTCCTCAAGTTTCTGTTCAAGCCCTATGAGATATTCTTCACGGTCAAAGACCTCATAGAGCGCATGGAGGGTAGTGATTATTCCTTCCTGGTGAAAATCTGACATGAAAATTTCCTCCTTTCCCGGTTGTAATCCACCAAGGTTTGGTAGAATATGCTCAGGTTCGGCAGCCTAGTTTTAGTGGGAGATACAAACGGTGATTGTTATCGGGGGAGCAAAAAGGTCATTCGGCTCTAACTAGGATTTTTTGGATGTAAGGATACTCAGGAACCAGCCCGTAATCAGACCAACTATAAGGGTACTAAACAACAGAACGATTCTTGACATTGATATCTGCCAGAATAGAAACCGTACTTCAATGACCTCAGTATTTTGAAGGAGAAAGATCACAAGGAGAGCGACCAAAACTAAAATGATTATGGTTTTGATTTTCATCCGAAATGCACCTGCCCTGTCATTGCGAGCCGTAGGCGAAGCAATCCCATCCTTTTAGATTGCTTCGTCGCTATCGCTCCTCGCAAAGACATTTTCCTTGTCCTTTGTGTTTCTTTGAGACATAATGGGTTCATTTCTTAAAAACAATGAAAAATTTATCTATCATGGATTTCTCAAGTTTTGACACAGCTTCAAGCTCTCCAGCATCAAGCCATACACCTTCACATGAAAAGCATTTGTCTATTTTTATATCTCTGTAGTCAATCTCCGTAAGCTCCATCCCGCATTTGGGGCACCTCATATAATGAAGCTCTTTCAACCTGCCCTTTTCCCCTTCAGCCAGTTTTTCCTGTTGTTCTTCCATTATCTTCTTTTTCTTTTCCATCTCAGCTCTGATGAAATATTCTTCTTCGGATTCACTTGGTTTTAGTGGCATAGAAACCTCCTCAACTCAAAACTTTATAACAAATGAATCCAATATTACCTTAGAATAGATTTACACACAAGGAAAAAATTCATTTTTTGTAAACCAGGATGGCAAAGTAAAAAGCTCCGGATACAAGGCGCTTAAATTCTGAGGAATGAGGCGTCCTTACCTGAACGCCGGTTCTTGGCCATGCTTTATCTATATCGAAAAAGTGAACGCCCTGCTCAAATACCTTGAGGAGATAGACAAACTTCTGCATGAGAATATCCAGGCTTTGATCAACCCGGAGGATGTATTTGCTCACAGGAAGTCATACCTCTCTTCCTAAACCTCCGTTTTTTACATCATATGAAGTGTCCTTCGAAAATTTCCTGAAAACTCAGTCCTCCATTTTGTAAATTTCTCTCTTTCTACTGCATGCTGCCCACCATCTGCTTCAATTACAATACCTTTTTCAAAGCAGACAAAATCTACCATATAATTTCCAATTGGCTGTTGTCTCCTGAATTTAAATCCTTCTAACTGTTTTGCTCTTAAATATCGCCATAATAACTTCTCTGCATCAGTAACCCTATTTCTGAGATTTTTAGCAATACCCCTCACCCCAACCCTCTCAAGGGGAGAGAGGATTGAAAAATTACCCACTCAAGATGAGAAAGAGCCAATAAATTTTACTTAAAGTTTTTCACCATTCTGCCGATATTAATACTTAGGTTGTTGCATCGGTTAAATTTGTTGCCATTGATTCATTGGTTACATAGGGTAAAGGGATAAAACATGTCCGAGTTATTTTACTCCACCTCTGAGGTAGCTGATTTATTCGGGATCAATAGGGTTACAATTTATAGGTGGGTAAAAGAGGGGAAAGTAAAAGCGTATAAGATCGGTAAGCATATTAAAATACCTGTTTCCGAGGTGGAGAGATTAGGGAGGGAATTCGGTTTGCCGGAAATGATCTTTCCCGGGTCCCTTGAACTTAAACAGAAAGAATAAACTGAGGAAAAACAGGTAGATGACTGTTAGTTGGTGAAAAGACATTTTTAAAATACGAAAAAAGGAGGTCTTCAATTATGCAATCTGCTTTGAATGAAGTAAAAGAAAACTCGGCGTCTAAAACATTGGAAGGATTGGAAAACAAAGAGGGGAAATACCTTACGTTTGGCCTCGGGGGTGAGGAGTACGGTTTAGAAATCCTTAAGGTTAAAGAAATTATCGGTATTATGAATATTACTTTTGTTCCTCATACACCGATGTATGTGAAGGGGGTGATCAATCTCAGAGGAAAGGTTATTCCTGTCATTGATCTGCGATTGAAGTTCGGCATGGACTCACTCGAATACAATGAACGAACATGTATCGTCGTCGTTGACATCGCAGATAAATCAGGGAATAAGGTCATGATAGGTATTGTGGTGGATTCCGTTTCCGAGGTCTTGAATATCAAGGCTGAAGAAATTGAGGACACACCAACCTTTGGCGTCAGATTGAACACGGATTATATACTGGGTATGGCTAAAGTCAAAGGGGGGATCAAGATTCTGCTCGATATTGACGAGGTATTGGGGGCTGAGGAAGTTGCCGCATGGGACAGGGCTGCATAACCATTCAGAACTGATAAAAAATAGGGGGTAAATATCATGCTTAACGAAATCTTAATATTTAGTGGTATC
>QZJR01000059.1 GCA_003599365.1 Deltaproteobacteria bacterium
GGACTGGAAGATATTGTTAAGAAAAAACTAAACGAGCAAAGAATTGGCTTTGACGCTGGCATAAAAACGGAAGGCAAGAAAACTGAATTTCTAAAGCATGTTACCGCCCAAGATTTTGTAAATTATGGCTTCGAATCTGAATTTATTGGAAGGTTACCGGTAATAGCTGTATACGAAAAATTAGGGGTCGACGACTTATACCAAATTCTGAAGAACCCTAATAGCTCAGTAATCATCAGCAAAATAAAAGACTTTAAAGCTTACGGAATAGATGTACAATTTGAGGACGACGCTTTATATATGTTAGCAGAGAAGGCTTCTAAAGAAGGGACGGGTGCCCGTGGTCTTGTTAGCTCGGTTGAAAAGGTTCTGTTAAAGTTTGAAAAAAAACTGCCATCTACTGATATAAGAAGGTTTGTAGCCACAAAACAGACTGTAGAAAACCCCGAGAGAGAACTGGATAAATTAATCAGAGACCCCAATGATGAAAAGATGCTGGCAAGATATGAGAAACTGCTGTTACGAGAAAAATCGTATAAAAAGAAATCTTTAAAGAAACGTGAGAAAGAAGTCCTCAGCAAATACGGGGTTAATCTCACAAATAATAGAATAGATTTAATAGTTGATAGGACAATAGATAAAAGGATGGATATTAATTCAATTCTTGAAGAAATTTTGTTAACTATTAGAAAACTAAAGGAATTTGAAGAAGAGTTTTTAAATAAATATTCGTTCAAAATAACTTTTTCTGATGAAGCCTCAGACAAGATAGCTAAAAATTCCATAGAAAGCAGCAGGGAGGTCTTTGATGTCTGCACTGAAATCTTGAAGAACTATGAACACGGAATTAAATTGATAAAAGAAAAGACAGGAGCGAATGAGTTCTTTATAACCGAAGAGGCAGTGAATGACCCTGAGGGCTATCTTAACAGGTTAATAAGAGATTCTTATATTAACTAGACAGACGCCGTTTTTATCCCAACATAATGTCTGATAAGATATATTATGTAAACTTTGATATGGGCTGCCATCAAAACCCTATTCGAACCGTTCGCCCTTTCCTCAAATTCCAATTTCTATAATTTCTATTTATTAAATATAGACATAGACACTGCAATATCCAATTTCTTAACTCGTTAAATAACCCTGTTGTCAATTATTCTTTTGTACTTTTTCAAATCCCTTTCTATAGATTGAGGTTCCACAAGTTTAACGTCAACGTTAACCCCTAATACACTGGAGAGCCTTTGCTTAATATTCTCTAAAAGCTTCCCCTGTTTTTTCATCTCATCAAAGAATATCCTCTCTGATACTTCCACTAACACTTTTAATACATCCATTCTGTCCTTTCGGTCAACAACCAATTGAAAATGAGGCTCACATCCTTCAAACTCATATAAAACCTGCTCGATCTGGGATGGAAACACGCTGACACCTTTGATTATCAACATGTTATCTGTTCTTTCCATGATTTTTTCTATTCTGACGCACGTTCTGGCACACTCACATTGTTGCCAATTTAGTTTTGTTATGTCTCCTGTTCGAAAACGAATCATGGGGAATGCCTCTTTGGTAAGGGTGGTAATAACCAGTTCCCCTTTTTCTCCCGGTGGCAAAACGGTGCCTGTTGAGGGATCAATGATCTCCGGAATAAAATGGTCTTCAAAGAGATGGAGTCCATCTTTATATTGGCATTCAGCAGCAACCCCAGGCCCTATCACCTCGCTCAGTCCATAGTTATCCAACGCATCGATATATAACCTTCCTTCTATCTCTTTTCTCATATTTTCTGACCATGGTTCTCCACCGAATAGACCGAGTCTTAAATTCAATGTCTTCGGATCAATTTCCATATTTACCATGGTATCCGCTATCCTTAGGGCATAGGACGGGGTACACACCAGCGCGGTAGTCTTATAATCCTTCATTATTATTATTTGTTTTTCAGTATGCCCGGAAGATGTAGGGATTACCGAAGCCCCTATCTCTTCTGCACCATAATGCAAACCAAAAGCGCCTGTAAGCAACCCATATGCGAACGCTATCTGCACCATATCGTCTTTTGTAACCCCACCAGCGGTTAATATACGGGCAGCCAAATTGGTCCAGTTTTTTAAATCGTTTTTTGTATAACCTACAACAATAGGTTTTCCTGTCATTCCCGATGTAGAATGTAATCTTACAACCTCCCTAAGAGAGACTGCAAACATATCATAGGGATAACTGTTTCTGAGATCGTCCTTTGTGGTGAAAGGAAGGTTGGACAAACCCTGAATCGATTGGATATCTTCAGGCAAAACATTAAGTTTATCAAATATCTTCCTGTAAAACTGTACGTTTTTATATACCCTGTTTAGGGTGGACTGCAGTCTTTCCAATTGCAATTGTTCCAGCTCTTCCCTGGGCATACATTCATAAGCTTTATCCCAAATATTCATTTTTAATCTCCCAAAAAGGGGGTTACTCCCATATTTCCTTCTTTTCTTTCCCTAAATAGGCCCTTTGAACCTCCTTATTGTTAAGAAGCCCTTTACTACTTTCTTCCATTATAATCTTTCCTGTCTCTATTACATATCCTCGATCAGCAAGTTGAAGAGCGGCTTTGGCATTTTGTTCTACTATCAGTATAGTGGTTTTAAGTTCATCCTTGAGCCTGGATATCATTCTAAATATATCTTTGCTGATCATCGGGGCCAGCCCCATAGAAGGCTCGTCCAGTAGAAGCAGTGAGGGTTTTGACATCAATGCCCTGCCAATGGCTAGCATCTGCTGCTCCCCCCCGCTCAAGGTACCTGCTATTTGATTCATTCTTTCTCTCAATATAGGAAAAAAGGAAAAAACTTCTTCTATGTCTTTTTTCAAGAAGGGTTTGTTTTTCCTGCTGTACCTATGATATGCCCCCAGTTCCAAATTGGTTGATACGGTTAAAGGGGCAAATATCTGCCTTCCCTCCGGGATCTGAGATATCCCCATCTTGACTATTTGATCAGTAGGAAGACCTAAAATATTGACCCCCCCGAAGATGGCCTCCCCTTCCCTGGGAGGAGTAATCCCGGAGATGGAGTTTAAAACAGTTGTTTTACCAGCACCGTTGGCACCTATTAATGCTACGATCTCTCCGACATTGACATGTATTGAGACGTTTTTCAGCGCATGAACCTTTCCGTAATATGTATTTATATTTTTTATCCTGAGCATTTTATGCCTTAGGCTGTTTTTTGTGTTTTGTTCAATCTTCTCCCAGGTATGCCTTTATCACTTCATCATTCTCCTGAATCTCCCTGGGAAGTCCTTCTGCAATCTTTTGACCAGAGTTTAGCACCATAATTTCATCTGATATACCCATTACTAACTCCATATCATGCTCTACCAGGAGAATCGTAATACCCCTACCCCGTATTTCTGTAATCAAACGAGACAGGTTTTGGGTCTCTTTCGTATTTAGACCTGATGCCGGCTCGTCTAATAATAGTAATCTAGGCTCGGTAGCCATAGCCCTTGCGATTTCTAATAGTCTTTGTTTCCCAAAAGGAAGATTCTCCGGGGACTCGTCAAACCTATCTCCCAAGCCAACAAATTCGAGATATTCCATAGCCCTTTTTCTGACCTCTTTTTCTTCTTTTCTCTTCTTGGGCAACGACAGGATCGAACTCATTATACCAGAACTGGTTCTTGGGTGTCTTCCAATCATAACATTCTCTATAACAGACATATTACTAAACAATTGAACATTTTGGAAGGTGCGGGATATACCTAATGAAGAAATTCTGTAGGATTTAAGTCGGGTGATGGATTTCCCCTGGAATTGAATCTCGCCGCCGGTTGGCGGTAAAATCCCTGATATCAAATTGAAAACCGTGGTTTTACCGGCTCCATTCGGGCCAATAATGGCCTTTATCTGGCATTCCCTTACTGTAAAATCCAGATCAGAAACAGCTACCAATCCTCCGAAGGTCTTTTTAATTTTAGAAGTATGAAGTATCATATTATCCATTGTCCGTTTTTACATTGGTGGTATTCGTTTACAGTTGGCAAAAATGCTTCAAGCTTTATTATAACAGCGGGCGGGCTTAATCCTGCTGTTGCAATTACCGTGAACTGTAAACTGAGAACCGTAAACGGTTACTATTGGCGAAAGATTACACCTTTTTTATTAACCTGTTAAATAGATATTCTAACCCACCGATTAATCCCCTGGGCAAAAAAATCATTATCAAAAGAAGAACAGACCCATAAACAAATATCTCAAAGTCTTTTAAAGCCCTTAAGAATTCTGGCAGTATGGTTAAAAGAGCAGCGCCAATCAAGGCACCCCAGACGCTATGCATCCCTCCTATTACCACCATCATTACCAAAAGGATTGAGAAAAAAAGGCCAAAAGAACTTGGACTGACAAAAGTTACGTAATGGGTATATAGACTGCCTGCAACAGAGCCAAAAACAGCGCTAATCATAAAGACCTGTATTTTGAGTTTGCCGGTGTTAATCCCCATGGCATTTGCTGCGACTTCACTATCATGAATCGATCTGAGTGCCCTGCCTATCCTGGAATGAATCAAATTAAGCGAAAAGGTAAGGATCAGTAAAAGGAAAGCCCACACAAAAAAGTAGTATTTTATATCTGTATTCATTGTATATCCGGCAAGAGAAATTTTTGGTATATCTCCAATCCCAGATGGACCACCGGTAATATCTGTCAGCTCATTAAATACAATATAAGTAATTTCCCCAAAACCCAATGTGGCCATGGCGAGATAATGACCCTTCAGTTTCAAAGATGGAATACCTATTATCAACGCTATACAGGAAGACAAAAGGATACCTAGAAAAAAAGCGCCCCACGGGTGAAAACCTAATTTGGCAGTGAGGACTGCAGAAGTATAAGCACCAAGTCCGAAGAAGGCAGCGTGACCGATAGATATCTGTCCTGCATATCCCATAAGCAGGCTGAGTCCGATGGCAATGATTCCGTTGATGCCTACAAATACCATTGTACTTATGTAGTAGGTATTGGTAACAATGAAAGGGAAAATAACCAGGCAGACAGTGAGAATTAGGAGTGTAAGAGAGTCTTTCTTATCCATAAGAACTCAAGAACCTAAAATTTTTTAAATCCACTTGCCTCAGTAACCCCGAAGATTCCGCTTGGCTTAATAAAGAGAACGAGCAGAAGGACTAAAAGGGCAATGGCATCCTTGTACCCAGAGTGAACAAGACCTGCCCCCAATGACTCCATAACTCCCAGGAGAAGCCCTGCAAATATTGCCCCATAAAAATTTCCCAAGCCACCTAGGACAGCCGCCCCAAAACCCTTTAAACCTAAGATAGCACCATTGTCATAAGACATTAGGGTAATAGGCGTTATAATAATGCCTGCAATCCCCCCTATTGCGGCTGATAGGGCAAAGGATAAGAGAACCATCCGTTTGACGTTGATTCCCATCAGACTTGCTGCTGTTCGATTAACAGCACAGGCAGTCATTGCCTTTCCGATAATGGTGTATTTGAAAAAAACGGACAACAATACCACAACTACAACTGTTATTCCAACAACCCAGATGTACTGGGGATTCAGAGATGCCCCCATGAAAGCGATACCCTTTTCTCCTGAGAAAGGAGGTAGAAAGTGGGTATCCTTCCCCCATACCAACATGGCGATACCCTTAAACAGGATGGAAACTGCTATGGTCACAATAATCAGAGTAACTACCGTAGGCTTTTTTATAGGAGAAATGGCGAATCTCTCCATGATAATGCCTATTAAAGTGAGAACAAGAACTGTGAGAGGGAAACCTATAACCAGGGGAAATTTCAGCATCACAGTAAAGAAGATCATGGTGAGACCGCCCAGCATTACAAACTCGCCCTGGGCAAAATTTATAATGGAGGTTGAATTGTAAATAATATTGAACCCAAGAGCTATTATTGCATAAACGCTTCCTATAGTGATCCCACTGAGGACATACTGTATTATCTGGCTGTATAGGGGCAATCTACCTCCTGTAAGAAAAAAACTGAGACCACCTTTAGAAAAGAAAAAATGGTCTCAGTCTCAGGTTTGATTGAACATCTGGATCTTATTTTTTATATAAATCGAATTTTCCTTTTTTTACAGTGAGCATTTCCAGAGAATCCAAGCCAAGCCCTGTGTGATCGGTTGGAGAGAAGTTAAAGATACCGCCTGTTCCAACAAAACCCTTCTTATTTTCTATGAATGACCTCATCTTATTCTTATCGGGGCCAGAGGCCTTTAAAGCAGCCACAACAAGATTCAGGGCATCCAATGCATGTCCCCCAAAGGTACTCACATCTTCTTTATGCTGAGATTCATATGCCTTCTTGTATTCAACAAGGAGTTTCTTCTGAGGATGTTTCTTGTCTAAGAATTCTGCTACCAGAACTCTGCCGCAGGGGAATATAACACCTTCAGCAGCCTCCCCAGCCGCTGCAGCATATTTTGTATTACCAAACCCATGACTTTGATAAAGTGGTATGGTGATTCCAAGTTGTATCCTATTCTTCATGACTGTTGTCTGTGCGGGAAGGATGGACCAATTCACTATTGCCTGGGCTTCAGTCCCTTTGATTTTGGTCAATTGGGGTGTCAAATCTGTGTCTTTGGGGCCGTATGTCTCATCTGAAATAACGGCAATCCCAAACTCAGGGGCATACTTTTTCAGTTGTTCCCGCCCCTGGGCACCAAAACCCGTTGTATCTGTAATGATGGCAACCTTGGCAATACCGCTTTTCTTCATGTGTCCATAAATCTTTTGAACTACATGACTGTCCTTTTGGGGTGTTTTGAATATCCACTTTCTTTCCTTATCGGTCTTTGGATCATGAACTATGGCCTCTGCTGCTGCACAGGACACCAGTATCTGTTCTGCCTCTTCCATTATTGGAACAACAGCCATGCTCTCACCGCTTGTCGATGGTCCCACTATAGCCAGAACCCCTTCTTTTAAGAGTTTCTTGGCAGCTAAAACGGCTGCAGTAGGATCTCCTTTGGTGTCTTCAATCAGGAGTTTCAAGGGATGACCATTGATTCCACCAGCCTTATTAACCTTATCTTCAATCCATACAGCTGTTCTTCTCTCAGGCTCACCCAGCCAGCTTGCAGGACCTGTAAACGCAAAGAGACAGCCAATCTTATATGGCTCCTTTAGGTCTACCTTCTTTGCGAAACTATTAACAGATAAGGCAAGACCTAAAAACAATACCCCTCCTAAAATCAACAGCTTTCTTTTAAACATATTTACCTCCTCATTTATAACCTGTGTCAGTAGTTATTTACCTGTGGTCAATTGCATTTGTATCCAGTTAAACTAATTTTCACCCCCTTTCCTTGAGAGCTTTGGAGAAGTACCCTTTTCGCTTCAGAGGACTTCTTCAAAGCTCTCGGCAGGGTTTATTATATCCTTGTTTGCCATTACAACCCCCTTTAAGTGCGAATTTTGCACTCAAAGGGGTCAGAACTGATACAATTTCTCTCCTTTTAAAATGGCTATGTTATTCTTTTGTAATACATCAATGGCCTTATCAGTTTCATCAAACCTGCAAATAATTATAGCATTTTCCCCACTTTGTTCGACGAAAGCATACATGTATTCAACATTAATGTCATGATCTGATAAGATCCCCAGGATACTCGCCAGCCCCCCTGGTTTATCTTCGACTTCCACCGCAACCACTTCGGTTTTTCCCACTGTAAACCCGTTCTCCTTAAGTACCTCCCTGGCTTTTTGTGAGTCATTTACAATCAATCTTAAAATCCCAAAGTCGGTGGTATCGGCAAGGGAAAGTGCCCTGATATTTATCCCTGCTTCACCCAGTACTCTGGTAACCTTGGCCAGCCTTCCGGATTTGTTCTCTAAAAAAACCGATATTTGATCTATCTTCACCCTGTAACTCCTTTTTTTAATCTATATATTTCTTTTATCTATTACTCGTTGGGCCTTGCCTTCACTCCTCTGAATGGTTTTGGGCTCAACGAGTTTAACTATAGTAGAAACACCTAAAAAATCTTTAATGTCCTTCTCAATTCTTTTGCCCAATATCTGCAAGTTTTTTATCTCATCAGAGAATACCCTTTCATTCACTTCAACCTGTACTTCAAGGGTATCCATGGTGCCTTTTCTGTCTACAATCAACAGATAATGGGGTTCAATACCTTCTATGTTCATCAAGATACTCTCTATTTGAGATGGAAAGACATTTACCCCTCTGATGATCAGCATGTCATCCGATCTGCCACTCACCCTTTCCATCCTGACAAATGTCCTTCCGCACATACAAAGCTCTGGATTAAGCACAGAGATATCCCGGGTTCGATATCTTATCAAAGGAAATGCCTCTTTTGTTAAGGTGGTGAAGACAAGCTCCCCCCTTTCACCATAAGGCAGGGGTTCGCATGTTTTTGGGTTTATAACCTCAGGGATAAAGTGATCTTCGAATATGTGTAGCCCATTTTTTGTTTCCATACACTCCACACTCACACCAGGGCCTATTATTTCACTTAGTCCATATAGATCCATGGCACTTAAGTTGAGCTTCTTCTCTATCTCTTCCCGCATCCCCTCTGACCATGGTTCTGCACCAAAAAGGCCTGCTTTAAGTTTGAGTTTTTTAAAATCTACTCCCATCTCATCTGCTGTTTCAGCAAGGGAGAGAGCATACGATGGGGTAGAAGTCAGTATTGTGGAGCCAAAATCCTCCATTATCATAATCTGTTTTTTTGAATTACCACCAGACATGGGGATTACTGATGCCCCCAATCTTTCAGCTCCATAATGTAGTCCAAGCCCTCCTGTAAACAACCCATATCCATAAGAATTATGAATGATATCACTCTTTGTTACCCCTGCAGCGCTCAATGCCCTGGCCATAAGCTCCGCCCAGGTTTCTATATCCTTTCTAGTATATCCAACCACTGTAGGTTTCCCGGTAGTTCCAGAAGAGGCATGAATTCTGACTACACCCTCAAGAGGCACCGCAAATAAACCATAAGGATAATTGTCCCGAAGATCTTGCTTAGTAGTAAAAGGCAATCTCTTTAAATCATCCACAGACTTAATGTCTTCGGGTTTCACTCCCCTTTTGTCAAACGCCTTTTTATAGAAAGGGACAGTGGCATATACTCTTTTTACCAGATCCTGCAACCTCTTTAGTTTGAGGGCTTCCAGTGCCTCCCTGGGCAATGTCTCAAATTCTTTATCCCAGATCATAACCGCCTCCTTTATTCCTCCCCCCCCTATTTCTCGCTCAACCAGAAATCATTGTTTTCAACCGGATCGTAGTATCTCCGTATACCATTGACTATCACTATGGAAGCGTATGTCATTTCATCTCTCTCATGTATCAACCTGTCCGCGATCATAACAAAACCCAAGAAAGGCCCATGTTTTCTCAGAGCCCGGATACCGTACTCTGAGCAGCTAGGATACATAGGGCAGCGGTCACCGTCCACAGGAGATATTACATTCTGAAAAAACCTAACCCCCCTTATAAATACCAGGTTAAGTATAGATTGATCCCCTACCCTTCCTCCAGTAACCTTCTTTATTGAATCTTCTTTTAAAAAAGATTCTGCTCTACATGGCTCACGGAAAGGATCCTCTCCAGCAAATGCAGATATGTTTCCGTACATAGGAATTAAAAAAAAGAGGAACATAAATACAATTAATCTATTCATAAAATCCTATTTATTCATCCTGTAAAATGACAAGACCAGCCTCTCAATTAGACCTTTGCAAAACTCGCTTTCAGTCATTACGAGGCGTGTGCACGCCGTGGTAATCTCTTTGATAATCAACACGTTATGAGATTGCTTCACTTCGTTCGCAATGACAAATTAGGCATTTTTCAAAGGTCTCTCAATGTCAATTGCGAGGAGAATTAACGACGAAGCAATCCAATTTAAAAATGAAAATTGAATGCCAAATAGTATGATTTATTCGCCGGATTAATGTGCAGCGAAAAGCCTTTTTTTTCCTTTAGACCATTTATATATTCATTCTTCAGGCGTTTATTGTATTTATGAGC